>CACXUA010000011.1 GCA_902770725.1 uncultured Bacteroidales bacterium
TTTCGGCATAGATGGTGGCGGAGGGTTCGACGGCATCACCCTCACCTTCCTTCACAGCATCCTTATTGTCTCGCTTACCACACTGCTTTCCAACCTGATAGGCTTCCTGCCGATGCAGCTCGGCGTACAGGAAGGCGGTTTTGCTATCTCCACGGCAGCAATGGGCCTGACTATCGAGCAAGGCTTCTTCGTCAGCATCATCTGCCGTGTCCGCGAAATCATCTGGATTATCATCGGCATCGCCCTAATGAAGGTCGGCAATAAACGAGGGTAATGCGGATGCACTGCATCTGCATTACCGAGCGATAGCCGAGCTCGAACGCAGTTCAAGGTCGGCAATAAGCGAGAGTAAAGCAGAATCAAACGATAAGCTCCCGCGTTTCACAACGCAGGAGCCACATGGCGCCGATATTAATTCTAAAACTAACTAACAAGTTTTTCCTGATATCAGTCTTTAGGGTAAAGCTTCTTGAAGACCTCTGTCAGGGCCTCCACCTCGGGAAGCAATGCTTTCAGTTCGTCCTCGTTTTGGTTCTTGACAGCAGTCATGGCTTTTTCCAACACATCTGTCAGCCTCTTGCAGTTGCTTCCGCTATCGGGCGACCATATCGTGGCAACACGAATACTGTTCCCAAAGAAGTATGTGGTTCCGTCGAAGCCCATTCGTTCATCGTTGAACATACATGTGGCGACGGCATGTTTTATTAAGTCGGAAAACATCAATGCCGTGGCTCGGTCTGTCTTGACCTCTATAGAGTCCAACTTCAGTCTCGGCTCATCCGGCCTTGCCTCCTTCACCTCGCACCACTTCACCTGTAACCGTTCGCTTTCCCCATAACCGTAATACACATACAGTGCAGAGGGGAAGCTGAATGAAGGGAATATGAGCATCTGCTGAATTGCTCTCTCGGACAGCCAAGTCCCGAAATACTTTTCTCCCCACAGCTTCTGCTGAGTTTGTGTCATAGGTTCCAGTCTGCTCTGGGCCTGTGCGCCAATGGCTGCCACCATCAGCGCTGTCACTAATGTAATGATTTGCTTTTTCATGTTCATAAGTTTTTTATTTCATGCTCCGCTCCGTGGCTTCGGGCAGAAGATAGATTGTATGGAACGTATCGGTTGCCTCAACGACGACTGCCTTATAGCCAATGTATTTGAAGTGAAGCGTGGCATCTGTGCGAGGAACCCAGAAGACGAAATGGCCTGTGGAGTCAGTCGTTTCTGTTCCCCATATCCTTCTATCATGAAATATATGAATCATGGTATGCTCTAAAGGCTCGTCGTTTTCGTCATACACTACGCCCGTCACACGACGGCGGCTTGCTTTCAGTTCCTCATGCTGGTCCATATAGTAGTCGCATAGTGTGTCCTCTACACAGATGTACTCTATGACGCCGTGCTTTGCTGCCTCTCCATACTTCTCGATGTAGCGTTGCTTGACATTCATGTAATCCATTACTCTGCTGACAAGCAAATGCTGCCCTTTGAAGTAGTCGAGATAAGACCTCTTGTCCAACCACTTGTTGTTTTCCTTTGGTTGAGGCACTCCGTTGATAAGGTAAAGGATGGAGTCATTGGGAGGACTGTTATGTGAACCACGTATGACACCTTGGGGAAGAAGCCGTACCTCGTTTTCTTCGGGCACATATTTAGGCAAACCGGCGATTTGCTCTTGTGAGTTTCCTCGCAGCCGCATGTTGTAGCCGTTGTAGCTCTTCTCGAGATGCATGACAAGGTTTTTGTCGGTGGGCGAGAACTCGAAGGACTTGTAGCCGGGTTGTTCGGCACAAAGCGTGACATCCTTTTTCGGAACCCAAAAGACGAAATGGCCCGTGGAGTCGGTTGCAGCACCTATAAAAAAATCCCGTTCGACATGCACGTAGGCTTCCGTCAAAGGCTTGCCGTTGTTATCAAACACGTAGCCCTCAACACGCTGATACTTCTTCTTCAGTTTCGGATGCTTACAGACGTAAGCGTCGCTATAGGTGTCGGGCACGGTCTTTATCTCGATCACGCCATACTTCGCACGTCCGCCATACTTCTCGGTATAATAACTGTCTTTGTGGACATACACGCTGTCAATCATCAGGCCCTGCTGGGAAAAGTACCGAGGCATGTAGGTGTCAATGTCGTCCATGTCGTTTCCCATAATCCTTTGCTTTAATGAATCGGGCAGCGGCTCGCCGTTGACCAGAATAAGCGTGGAGTCGATTCTGTCCTTGTCGCTTGGCCCGTCGCCTGTTCCCCGAAGTCGCATGGTGGTGCCTGAACCCAAATCTGCCGAAGTGGGAACGATAGTAGCATTGGCTATCATGCGTTGAAGTTCTTCCCTTTCCTCTGGAGTGGAGGCCATAATTACTATTGCACCGTTATTACAAGGTATCTTTATGTCTTGCAAAAGACCTTGCTCTTTGAGGTACTCTTCAATGCGTCTGTCGATTTCTTCTGACGCCATGCCACGTGAGTCAAACAGAGTCTTGCCGTTGACCACCACGAGAAATGAATCCGTTTTGCCAATCTGGTCGATGATGCTATCTCCTATCCCCCGGAGGTGCATAGTGGTGCCTGAACCTAAGTCTGCCGAAGCGATGTCCCGTTCTGCAATCTGCCCTTGAAGAGCCTGGTCAACAGACTCGAAGGCGAGATCTTCGATGTCGTCCATCTTGAATTTCTGAACTGCACCTGTATATTCACGGGCAGGAATATCAAGCGACGAAGCAGCTGGGGCATTGGCTTTTGCCATAGCCAGCTTTTTGTTCTGGGTAATGAGAGGCTTTGGAACCTTTGTCACCAATTCTTGTTCCTTTGCCTGCATCTCTTTTCTTATGGGTTGAGGCGTTGGCTGAGGCTTGATTTCCTCTGTCTGTACAATAAGAGTCGTTTGTTCCGTCTGTTCCTTTCCTGTATTAAATATAAGGAGTAAAGCAACGGATGCTGCGATGCCGATGCCCAAAGCCCAAGCGAGTGCAGAGTGTCTCTTTGTCTCCTTGCCGATGACTTCCTGCTCGAAGCGTGTCCACTCCTTGTCCACGTCGGGCATGCCGATTCTCTTATCGATGTCTTCCGTCTTCATGTTACTTTGCAATTTTAAGGGTTTCTCTGATTCTGGCCAAAGAGCGCGTGATGTGCTTGTTGACGGCCGACGAGCTGATGCCGAGCACGGAGGCAGTTTCCGCGTAGGTCATCTCGTCCTCGTAGTGAAGCTTAAGCACTCGGCGGTCCTGTTCCGTCAGGTTGTCGTCGATGACCTGCTGAAGTTGCTGCAGCAGCTCCTCCCGTTCCTCATCCTTCTGCCAGGCCGTTTCCTTCTGAAGTTCTTCCTTCAGTCGCCTTTGCAGTTGTCTGTCTCGCAGGATGTGCAGGCATTGGTTTCTTGTGGCAGCGAGCAGATAGCCTCGGATGCTTTCCGTGGCTATTTCAGGCTTGCCTCTCCACATCTGGACGAACACCTGATGCACGGCATCCTTGGCATCGTCGGCATTCTCTACCAAGGAATACGCCATGCGATACATGTGCGGATAGCTGTCCTTGAAGAGCCGCTCGAACTGTCGTTTGCTGTAGTCCATACCTGTTTAAGACGCTTTTATATATAAGACCACTGAGGCGAGAAATCAAATACCCCTTAAGTGCAAATAAAATGCGGCACGCCATCTTTGCCAACGCGGCACGCCATCTTCGTCAACGCGGCACGTTAAGTTTGCCAACGCGGCACGCCGTGTTTGAAGATGTCCTGTACGGAGAGTCATTATATCTTTCCCAGAATGCGGTCCATCACCCAGTTGACGCTGGTGGCGCTGATGCTGTCGGCAGTGCAGATGCTGCTTTGCTGCAGGTGCTCCACCACGCTTTGAATGAGTGGGAGCTGAACGTGTTCGGGGGTTTCGACATGAAACTCCTGTCGTCCCCCTTCATTACGCATGACGATGGGCTCGTAGGTGAAGACGGAGAAATGCAGTTGTCCTCGGTCGCCAATCAGTTCGATGCGGTCGGTACGGGCGCTTTCGTGACTGACAAAGCACCACGAGCCGCTGCCGGGCAAGCCGTCGGCAAACTGGAAGGCTGCGCTCACGGTGTCTTCCGTCTCATAAAGTCCGCCACGATTACTGCTGAAGCCCTTCGCCCTGACAATCGGTCCGAATATTTCTTGCAGCAGGTCAATCTGGTGAGGTGCAAGGTCATAGAAGTAACCTCCACCAGCTATGTCGCGCTGCACACGCCAGGGAAGTGCTGTGCTGTTATAGTCGAGGTCGCGTGGCGGGCAGGCAAAGCGAATCTGCACGGACGTCACCTTGCCGATGGCTCCTTTCTCTACTAGTTCCTTCACCTTTTGGAAGTAAGGCAGATAGCGCCTGTAATAAGCCACGAAGCATGGCACGTGCGTTTGCTCGCTGACACGATTGATGCGCTGGCAGTCGAGGTAGCTGCTTGCGAGGGGTTTCTCTACATAAACAGGCTTGCCTGCCTTCATCGCCATAATGGCATAAGTGGCATGCGATGAGGGCGGGGTAGCGATGTAGATGGCATTCACTTCGGGGTCGTTAATGAGTTGCAGCGCATCGGTGTACCAGCGAGGGATGTCGTGTCGCTCTGCATAAGAGGAAGCCTTTTCCTTGCTACGACTCATTACAGCCCAGATGCGCGAGCCTGCCACAAGATTGAATGCAGGTCCGCTCTTCTTCTCGGTTACCTCACCGCAACCGATGAAGCCCCATCGTATTTCTTTATATATAGGCTGTGGCATTTAATTGAAGAAGTTCCAGCTAATGCCGAAGTTTATTGTCAGGGGATTTATAGGATAATGTGGCACGAGGAAAGAATGGCCGTTGCCTGCATTGACGTGACGTGCTGAGACGTATATGCGGCAGTACTTTAGATGCAGGTTTGCATAAGCTCCCACAATGGGATAACTGCCTATCTTTACTCGCTCGAAGTTGGCATCTTGCACGGCAAACTGCTGAATTGCGGGGCTGTAATCGGGGCCGTAATATGATGTAAAGAAACGCATGTCGCCACCTATCTGTACGCGCAACACCTTTGCAATGCCGATGCGGAAGAGCAGATAAAGATTGGTATAGATGTTGAGCTTTGGAAGGGGCAAGGCATCCTGATTGCTACTTGTCTGATAGCTCACCTGATTGTCCCAGTGAATGGCTTTCCAGCTAAGGTCCTGAGCGAGTGTGGCGCCAAACACCTGTACGCTGCCAGTTTGCATGACTCTAACAGCATGACTGTAGTCAGTGGGAATGATACTCGTTGCACTCTTGCCTTCGTGCAGAGCATTCTGCATGCCGAAGTATGTGTAGTTTGAGATGTTTTCAAAGCCGATTCGAAGTTTCGTGCCAAACTTCTTTAATTGCAATGTCCCATCTATCTTGAATCGAACCTCTCGGCTTAGGTCTTCATTATCCCACCAAGCGCTTTGCGAGTGATAGTGACGGAAGAAGAATGTAGGCTTGCGATGCATGAAGTTGGCTCGGACATCGAAGAGAAGGCTGTCGCGACGTCCAAGTCGCAACTGGAGGTCGGTCTTGCCATCGATGTTCAAATCACCAACATGCTCGCCGATGAGCCATACCTCGGCCGATGTGTTGAAGTGGAAACGTGAGCCTTGTGTGCGAGCCAACTCTCCACCCACAGAAACATCGTTTTCCGTATAGCGTGTCATGCCATCTTTCCCATCCATCAGTTGGTATGTGCGCAACTTGTGAGTGCCAAAGAGCGTGATGCCCATCTGTGCCCACTTGTTGAATCCTTCGCGAAGTGCAAGGCCAAAGGTGTTACGTACAGAAAGAGCCTTTGTCAGGTCCGACATCTGGTTTCCGTCACCATAGAAGCAATTCGTGTAGTAATCTTTTGTTGTGTTGTGCGCCAGGTACTCGTGTCTGAGATTACTTATCTCGAGTGTATGGATGAAACTCGTAACGGGAACAAACTCCTTGGGAATCTCCTGCTTGTCTTGCCAAGCTTGCATGAGCGAGTCAACGGCAAGTCTTCTTGCTAAGGTGTCTTCTCGAAGAATGGTCTGAATACTGTCTGGCAGGTCCGAAATAAGTTCAGAAGCAGATGGTGGTTTGGGCTTTAGAGAGTCAGGGACCTCAAGGATGCGATTGAAGCCGAGGTTGTAGCGATGCGAAAGATAGGCGTGCTGTTCGTGGTTCCTGTTCCAAGTCTGGTCGAGCATTGTCGGGATGTTCTTCGAATCGTATGATTGCCCAAGACTTAGAGGATCTTCTTTGTATCGGTCATCCTCGATGCCACCATTCTCACCCATCTTCATGTGGTTAACGCCAACATAGGCATGAATGTTATACCGTTCACCACGATAATAACCATAGAACGTACCGCCAAACATACTGTTAGGCTGAGCATAATAATAACCTACGCCATAGCTATAGTCAATCTTAAAGCCCAGGCCTGCAAGTTTATTGATGTTGGTGGCGAAGTAACCACGAACACGGTCCTCGCCTGTCTGTCTGTTTCCACAAGAGTGATAGGCAAGGTTCGTGATGGGGCTTTTTGTGTTGGTGAAGCGGAAGTCCTGCAGCGAGCCACGGAAGAAACTAAGAGGCTGAAGGAAGAGGAACTCGTCGGAAGTGTTGTCTCGATTGAAGTAGAGTCGGCTCAAGCGTGGCGAACCGATGTTGGCAAGGTAGTTGTACTCGCCTGTATAGCCATCGGTGGCGTTCCATTTCTGGAAGTCATGCACGACGGTATCATTGTTCTCTGCATCGACGACGGTACCGAGGCGAGGTTCCAATACCCATTGGAATTGGCCGATGGGAATAGGTTTCTCGTTTTTGTGCTTTGTCGTGTCGCGTCCCCAGGTTGTGCGATTGCCTGCTCCATCTGTATATGAACCATAGTCATCACCTCTCACGATGTATGTATCGCCATCATCGTAGAGGGCAGCATTGCTTCCGTCCCTATTGACACGGCGCACCTGAGCACTTGCTGTCAGCAGGGTGCAGAGGAGGAGCAGCGATATGAATAACCTTCGGTTCATGCTTTGAATTAGAGGAGACGCATTATGAATTCTATGACCTTGAACGCCATGCCGACGGCAATGACGATGAGCGCCGGCATATGCTTCTCGCCGCCGAAGAAGTACATGGCAAGTCCGATGGCTGCCAGGACGAGGAACAACGTGTTGAGCACCATTCTGATCTTGGTGTTGTCGTGTTGTCCTGCCCGCTTCCTGCGGATGCGTTCCACTTGTTCTTCAAGGGAAAGTTCTTCCTGTTTCATCGTTTTAGCTTACTTTACAGGCTCAATGACGAAGCCATAGCTGTAGTTCTTTTCGCGAAGTTCATACTTTTCCAGCGGGCCTGGGCCGCAGCTCTGGTTGCCGAGGCCACGCATGGCGGCATCGAGATGCAGGATAATCTCAGGACGATGAATCTTGCTGAGTTCGTGCAAGTACTTTGTCTGCCAGAGTTCCTCGTCCATGTAATGCAGAGCACTGAAGTGGAACTTGCCTCCTGTACGGAAGCGAACGCCTTCTCCCTTATCGTCCGTGAAGGTCACCCACTTCACGTCACAACGCTCGCCCATGCTTTGAGGCTTCTCGTATTCCTCAGTCATGCCGTTCACTGTGCTGTTCCATACGCCCATGAATGCTGAGGTCTTGCGGTCGGGATAGTTCTCGTGAGGACCGCGGCCGAGCCACTCGACGTTGCCCAGACGCGGGTCGAGTGCTGCGATGAGGCCAAGGCGGCTGAAGTCCTTGTTGCTTTCATTGCCGAAATTACTCTTGACGCCGATGCTGCCGTCATTGTAGATGGTATAAGTTGTCTCGACGGGAATGTTAGTCTGACCGTCGCGACCGGACTTGACATTATATGTAACGTGGATGATTGCCGCGTCTTCTTCCTGCTGCAAAGTTACTTTGGGAGACTGGATGTCGCTCTTGAAGTTGTTGCGGCGGTCGTTGCTAATGCTGCGGAAACCATTGAAGGTCAGGTTGCCGAAAGGTATCTTGTCGCCCGTCACGATGATGGGCTTGCCGTTATACGACAGTTCTGTTACGGCTCCGCTCTGCTTGCTGACGGCAAAGGTAAAGCCTTCATTCTTGACACTTATTTGCTGAGCATTCTCCTCGACCTTGAGGGCTCCACTTGCTTTTGTAGCCGCCATGAGCGTGGGCTGACCGTCGCGAAGCCAGAGTTGCTCTGTTGCTACCTCATGTCCGGCCTCTGCCCAGTTCGTTGCCTCCTTGAGCCTGAGGGAAACATTGAGGTGATAAAGGCCCTCTTCGGAAGGCACTTCGCACGGAAGTTCAATGAAGCAACTGTCGCCAGGCTGTACTTCGGGCAGCGATGTGGTGCCGCTCTTTATCATGCGACCGTCGCGAAGCAGACTCCAATGGAATGTGAAGGCGCTCAACGGCTATCATGCGACCGTCGCGAAGCAGACTCCAATGGAATGTGAAGGCGCTCAACGGCGTGAAGCAGTAGCGGTTGCGAATGCGTATCTTGCCTTCGTCGTTCAACTTGAAATCAACGTACTGATACACCTTCTTAACCTCGAGCAGCTTGGGTGTGACGTGGCGGTCGGCTGTGATGATGCCGTTGCAGCAGAAGTCCTGGTCGTTGGGATAGTCGCCGAAGCCGCCGCCGTAGTACATGTTCTTGGTCGGCTCGCCCCATTTGCAGAGGCTTTGATCCACCCAGTCCCAGATGCAGCCGCCTATCATGCGCTGGCTTTCGAACTCGATGTAGTCCCAATATTCCTGCAGGTTGCCGATGGCGTTGCCCATTGCGTGAGCATATTCGCAGAGGTAGAACGGACGACCCTGCAGGTCAGCCTGCTTGTCGAGACGTATCATGTGGTCTATCCTGGGGTACATGCGGCTGTCCATATCCGCTACTTCGTTCATGCCTTCATAGTGGATGAGGCGGTCGTCGAGCTCTTGAATGGCCTTCTTCGAAGCGACAAAGTTATCGCCTCCGCCGCATTCGTTGCCCATGCTCCAGAAGATGACGCTGGGATGATTGCGGTCGCGAAGCACCATACGCACTTGTCTGTCAACATACTGAGCCTCCCATTTCGGGTTCTTCGACAGGCTGTGATTGCCGTGACACTCCACGTCTGCTTCGTCCATCACGTAGATGCCATAGTAATCATACAGGGCGTACATGCGTGGGTCGTTGGGGTAGTGACTCGTACGAACCGTGTTGAGGTTGTAACGTTTCATCAATAAGATGTCCTCTATCATGCTTTCCACGGGCACAGCCTTGCCGTAGATCGGGTGCGTGTCGTGGCGGTCAGCGCCCTTGAACATCACTCGCTTGCCGTTGATGAAGACGCGTCCGCCTCGGTTTTCTATCTTTCGGAAGCCGTACTTCTGCGTATAGACATCGCCGCCGACGCTGATGTTGACTCGCGTTTGCCATTCTCTATGCCGCTTACCTGCAGGATAGCCGTCTGGATGGTCTTGCCTGCGGGATTGACAAGCTCTACGTCAATGCGGGCATCAGTCGCTTTCTTGTTGAGGTTTTGCAGGGCGATGTCGATGCCGAGGAAAGCACGACTGAAGTTGTCGCCGCCGCGTCGTCCGCGTCCTCCCATCATCGAACGGAGTCGGACGTCCTGCACATGCAGTTTCTGACGCGCTTCGAGATAGACGTCACGATGTATGCCGCTCAGTCGGAACATGTCCTGATCCTCGATGTACGAGCCATCGCTCCAGCGATAGACCTCAACACAAACGAGGTTCTCGATGCCCGGCTTGATGTATTTTGTCACGTCGAACTCGGCATCCACATTGGGAGCCTGCGTGTAGCCGACCTTTTGTCCGTTCACCCAAACATAGGCTGCGCTGTAGATTCCATTGAAGTGGAGATAGATTTCCCTGCCGTTCCAAGAGGCGGGAACCGTGATGGTGCGACGATAGCTGCCTACTGCGTTGGGCTCTTTCACTACGGTATATCCCTCCTGACCCTTGATGAAAGGCGGCTGATTCCTAAACGGATAGGTCACGTTGGTGTAGATGGGCGTGCCATATCCCTGCATTTCCATGCACGAAGGCACAGGGATAGTCTTCCAAGAGGAAGCGTCGAAGTTCGTCTTATAAAAGTCTTTCGGACGGTCTTCGGGTTTCGGAACCCAATTGAACTGCCACGTGCCGTTCAACATCAGCCTGAGAGAAGAGTTCGGCCAAAGCCAAGGCTGCTGGTAAGCAGCGTCGCTCTTCATCTCTTTCTCGCTGGCATAGAGCAACATAGTGGCGCGTCCGGGCTCCTTGTTGATGCCGAAGATGGCCTCGTTTTCCCAGTCGTTCGTGCTGGCGACACCCTGCTCGCTAGTCTTTATCTCGAGGTTCGTCTTGACGAGTCGCCACTGAAGATACTCGCTTTGGTTCGTTCCGCGAAGCTGCCAAACGTGCCCACCAGGCTGACAAGTGTCGTTGTATCCGAGTTTCAGACCGCCTGCAGCACAGGTCAGGACGTAGGTCTCGGTCCCAGTCTTCTCGACGAGCCACTGCTGATTGGCGTTTCTTGTATCGAGCGACCAAGTAAGCACCTCGCCCTCTTGCGAGCCGTGATTGCCATTGTCGAGCGCCACATCACCACTCGGGCTATAGAAGCACCAGTAACCGGGCTTGTCGCTCTTCTGGATGCGCCACACCTGAGTCTGCGATTTCTTGTTGACGGGCGAGAAAGTTATAGTGCCGCTCAGGTTGTCGAGAGCCAGTCCGTCGCCAATCTCGAGGCGGTATCCTTGTTTGGGGTCAAAGTCCTGAGCCATAAGGCAAAATGTGCTTGCGATGAACGCGGCAAGCAATGTGGAAAAGAGTCTTTTTGTCATGATATAGAAAATTTTAGTGTACATTACGGGCACAAAGTTACGAAAAAGTGAGCGAAATACAAAAAGATGCCCGTTATTTCTTGTTAAAAGACCCGACTCGACTAACCTCGTCACCAAACATGGCACGGCTAGTTGATTAAATGGTCATGACCATTTAATTAAATATTCATGACCATTTAATTAAATATTCATGAATATTTAACGAACATACCATGCTAAGTTCTCAAAGATACCCTGTCAAGCCGGCCGATTCGACGCGGAAGGACGAGCAGCCCGAAGTGCTGAAAGCATTTCATTGGCATAGGAACGCGTTAACCCCGATAGAAAGAAAGGGTTTTGCACACATTATATATTTATAAACCCGAAGGGTTGGCAAGACCACAGGCGGAGGTGTTAACCCCCGATTAAATATGGCGACATGGGAATTGAGGGAGAGTTTAATCACCATTTTGAGGTGTTTCGGCTCCTTTCTCTTCTGGTGTCCATTCCTCGGCAGGCTTGACGACACTCTTGTACTGACCGTCCTGAAGACTCTTCTTGGCTGGGGCCGATGTACTGCCAGTGCTGAAAGAACGGGCGCTGCCACGATACTGGTCCCATCGGTTCATGATGAGACGGACATAAGCCTCCGTCTCGCTTCCACGCATGTAACCGTGTTTAATGTCTGGGTCTCGGTAGTATTGTGGCTCGGCGAGGCGCAGGATGTAGGGCGCCACTTCCTGCCAAACCTGATGATTCCTGCCGGCTTTTTGCGTCAGAGTCTGTGCGTCTCGAACGTGTCCGGAACCTCCATTGTAGGCGGCCAACGTAAATTTGATGCGCTCCTCGGCGTCCCTGATGTCGGAAAACGACTGGCTGACCTTCCTGATGTAACGCGCTGAAGCTGCGATGTTCTGCTCCGGGTCGAAGCGTTTATCCTGTGGGACTCCCATCGCATCGGCTGTGAAAGGCATCAATTGCATGAGTCCCATCGCCCCCATCGACGAGACGGCATTGGGGTCGAAACCTGACTCCTGATAGCACATGGCAGCCAGCAGTCGCCAATCCCAGCCGGCTGTCGAACTGTAACGGCGAAGGAGATCGTCGTATGGGGAGATGATTCCGTGAGCGGCATCCTGCATGACTGGCCGCATTTGGCGTCGTACGGTAAATGTCGTGTTGCTGGCTGTGCTCTGGATTTGCTTGATGCGTTCGGGCTGCCACCACTCGTCGATGGCTTCTCTGAGCAGCGATTCGTCCTTGCGTGTCTGCCATTTCGGCATCTCGAGGGCAATGAAGTCAATCTCGCCGGCTTCGAGTCTTTTCAACAATGTTGCGGTGTCTGGCGAGATTTCCATTTGCACGACGACTCCGATGCTTTGTGCAAAAGCCTCGGCAAGCATGAATTGCGGGCCCATTCCTTGGCCGTGGTACTCGTAGTAGGTGTCCGGACCACTCAAGGTTCCCACGATAATCGTGCCGCTGGCCTGTATCTCGTGCAGGTCGTAATACTGCAAGGTGTCCGTCTCTTCTGCGTCAGTTGCGAAGAGGACGGAAGTGTCTTTCTCCTGTTTGGCCGTACAAGCGACAAGGAGAAAAAGAAGTAAAAGGTGGGGTTTCAAGGTTTAATCCTATGTATGATATAGGTCCTCATGATCTCGATGGCTTGCTGGTTGGCTCCGCCTTGCGGGATGATGAGGTCGGCATAGCGTTTGGTCGGCTCGATGAACTCTTCGTGCATGGGCTTCAAGACGTCCCGATAGCGGTCGAGCACCATTTGTGTCGTGCGTCCGCGCTCAACCGTGTCGCGCTGGATGACGCGAATCAGTCGTTCGTCCGGGTCGGCATCAACGAAGATTTTCAAGTCCATGAGGTCGCGCATCTGCTTCTTCCAGAGCGCCATAATGCCTTCGATGATGATGACTTCGCATGGCTCGACGTGTACCGTCTCGGGCAGTCTGTTGCTGATCAGGTAGCTGTATGTGGGCTGCTCGATGCTCTTCCCTTGTCGCAAGGCCTGTATCTGCTCGGTCAGGAGCTTCCAGTCGAAAGCATCGGGATGGTCGAAGTTGATGCGTTTGCGCTCCTCGGGCGTGAGGTGCGACGTGTCGTTGTAGTAGGAATCCTGTGGAATGAGCGCTACTCTGTCTGTGGGAAGCGTCTCGAGAATCTTCTTAACGACTGTTGTTTTGCCAGAGCCTGTGCCTCCAGCGATGCCGATGATATACATCTTCGTTATTTACAATTTGACAATTTACAATTTACTATTTGTTCTCCCTTTGGGGGAGTTAGAGAGGGGCTTTATTGTGGCTTCGAGTATGCAGTCAACTGTTTCGGGTTGTTTGGGCAGGAAGATGCGGTAACCTTCCTTGTCGCGTTTGAACTTTAGCTTAGTATTGTCTGCAAACATCGTGACCTTCGTGAGCTTCTGTTCCGTGAGAGGAAGGAGGATTTGTCCGTCCTCTACATTATTTAATATATGTATATAGAGTGTGTTCTCCTTTTGAGTCGTGACGCCCCAACTTTGTGGAGGAATGCAGCCGCCACGAGTGCCGTAGATGGCTGGGCCGTTAACTTTCATGAACTGACCGATGTGCTTCAGTATCTTGACTGCTTGGTCGGGCAGTTTGCCATCAGGACGCGGACCGATGTTGAGCAGGAAGTTGGCATTCAAACCTGCCGCCGTGACGAGACGTCGAATGAGTTCATCACCATCTTTATAGTTTCTGTCGGTGATGCTGTAACCCCAAGTGTTGTTCATCGTCATGCAGGTCTCCAGAGGGAGGCGTGATACCTTTTGTTCTCCGGAGAAGCCTGCCGTGTTCTGTCCCGGCAGATCTTGCTCAAAGAGCTGAAAGTCTTCGAGGCCGATGGGCGAGCCATGATGGTTGTTCCCTATGAGGCAAGTGGGTTGCAAACGCTTGATGAGGGCGTATTGTTCCTCGAGTCGCCAGTCGAATTCCTTCTCTTTGTGGTCCCACATGCCATCGAACCAAATGGCTCCAATCGGGCCGTAATTGGTCAGAAGCTCAGTCAATTGACGGTTCATGAAGGCATAATAGCTGTCCCAATTCGTGGTGGAAGGGTCGTGAGGGCAGTTCTGGCAAGCTCCCGTCGGGTAGTCCGTGCGCTGCCAATCCATGTGGCTGTAGTAGAAATGGAGTTTGAGGTCTTGTTCCTTACAAGCCTTTGCGAGTTCGCCAATGATGTCGCGCTTGAAGGGAGTGGCATCCACGATGTTGTAAGGGCTTGCCTTCGTTGCCCACATCGAAAAGCCATCATGATGCCTGCTGGTAAAGGTGATGTACTGAGCGCCAGCCTCCTTGAAGAGTTTTGTCCATTCGCGAGCGTTGAAGAGGGAAGGGTAGAAGCCTCCCGCAAGCTTGGCGTACTCGCCTCGGTCAAGGTGACGATTGTGCATCACCCATTCTCCGTCGGCCAACATGGAATAGATGCCCCAATGAAGGAAAATGCCGAACTTGCGGTCTTGGAACTCTTCGCGGATGCGACGTGTGTCGTCCGTGATGCTCTGCGCCGCAGCTAAAAGTGCAACCAGAGACAGGATAAGGGTAAAGGCTAAGCGTTTCATGAATAAATTAAGCCCCTCCCCTATACGGGGGAGGGGTTGGGGTGAGGGTCTTTTTAAAACATTTGTGCGGGATACTGACCTGCGTCGTGGAGAGCAGCAAGCTTTGCCACAACCTCAGGACGGTCTTCAGGATAGGTCACGCCAAACCATTTGCTGGTCGTGTCGAGCACCTCACAAGTGGCCTGACCCGTTTTGATGAGGTGATCCACCATCAGAGGAATGAAGAACTCGCTTTTGAGGTTCTCCTGATTCTTCGGGTCGGAGAGGAACTTCTTGAAGAAGTCTTCACTGTACTCGAAGTAGTCCGGCGTGAATCCCCAAAAGTTCATGCTTACGGGAGTGGTGTCTGGAATGCTTACCCACTCGTCATTCTCGTCGAGATACTGCACGACGCCATTGTGGCGTTCAATCTTCGTGCGCTCTACGACGCCAGTAAGCAAGTGCGTCTGCTCGTCGTTTTCGCAGATGCCGCGACTCACGGTGCCGCTTTCGCTCAAAGTGTTATCTACGCGGAAGCCCACCATAGCGTACTTGCCTTTGCTGCCTTCGGGAAGTTCGCTGAGGAACTTCGCCATCACGCGGAACGCGTCACGATCGTAGAAGTCGTCGCAGTTGAGAACTGCAAAGGGCTCCTTGATGATGTCTTTACCCATCATAACAGCGTGGTTGGTGCCCCAAGGCTTCTGTCTTCCTTCGGGTACTGTGAAGCCTTCTGGCAGCGCGTCGAGGCTCTGGAAGCACAGTTCGCAAGGAATGTGACCCTGATACTTCGACAGAATCTGCGTGCGGAACTGGTCCTCGAAGTCGTGACGAATGACCCACACGACCTTTCCAAAGCCAGCTTGAATAGCGTCGTATATGCTGTAATCCATGATGCTCTGGCCTTGAGGACCGAGCGTATCAAGCTGCTTCAGGCCGCCATAACGGCTACCCATACCTGCAGCAAGAAGGAATAATGTTGGTTTCATCTTGTTATTTACCGTTTAATCATTAACAATTTAAAGTCCTTCCCTTCAGGGGAGGATTAGGAGAGGCTTACAGTGCGTTAGCAGTCAGGATGAGCACGAGCAGGCCGAGAATAGCGTAGAGTTCAGGGAACACAGCCAGCACCATAGTAGTACCGAAGGCATTATGACCGGCACCAATTGCGCTGATACCATTTGCGCAGACCTTTGCCTGACGGATAGCGCTGAAGAGAGCCACGAGACCGAGAGCCAGACCAACGCCGAAGATAGCACAAGCAGCGGGCATTGCGAGGTCGGGTGTCACTTTGTTGTTGAGCATGAAGAAGCCTACGAAACCGTACAGACCCTGAGAAGAGGGCAGAGCAGCCAAGCCCATGTAGGAGCCGCTTGCTGTGGGGTTCTTCTTGAAGGCACCAATTGCTGCATTACCACAAATGGTTACGCCATAAGCACTACCAATTCCAGAGAGGGCTACACAAAGTGCAATACCCAGATAAGCTAATAAGATTTCCATAAAATTTTGTGTTTTAATTCATAATTCAAAGTTCATAATTCACAATCGGGCAATGCTTGGCGAGGTTTCGCAACCTTATATTATTATTTATGTGCTGTTTTGGCTTCGCTTGCGAGGTCGCAAATAATGAACAATGTCTTATGAGGGTTTGTTAATTGTTATTGGTTTAATGTTTAACTTTGAACTTTCCTAAAGGGTGTGTACTCCTTGCCGCCGCCGCTGAAGTCTGCGTTCTTGAAGAACTCGACAAACGTCAGTCGCATCGGATGAACGAATGCGCTTATCATGCTCAACGCGAATGTGATGCCGTGACCTGCAAGCAGGATGAGCACCATCGGCAGCCAGCGGATGAACCACGGCAGGCTGGACGTGAGGTCGAAGGCAAGGGCGTTGAACACGCCGCCAAGCACGCCGCCCGTCAATCCAAGGGCGAAGAGGCGGATGTAACTCAGCAAGTCGCCAAGCAAGCCCGTCGCCATGCCGTAAGTCGCCCAGACGCCTCCGCCGATGTTCAACAGCGGACCGAGTATCGGGTTCTTGTAAGCCGACGGATTATTATAGAGGAATATGCCGACGACGCTAATTGCGATGAGTCCGTAGAGTGCATATACGAGTCCCTGAGGCAGGGCGACTCCGCAAGCGGGCAAGCCGAAGAGGGCGATTGCCGAGAGTAGCGCCACTACCCACGAGAAGGTGCCGATGGAATAGCCGAAGCCGTAGTTCTTCCACGCCTTGCATGCCTTGAGCACCATTCCCAAGAGTACTTGCACGAGACCGATAATGACGGAGATGACCATCATAGGTGAGTAGCCAAAGATCTTGCCGACACCATTGTCGTTTAGGAAGTAAGGCTTGACGGGAGCGAGGAATGCCCAATCCTGTTGCGTCAGGTCGATACCGAAGAAGGTGCCTGTGAGCAGACCGCAGACGAGCGTTGCCAAGCCCAGCCAAATGCCGAGACGTCCGTATTTCTTGGTTTCTTCGCTACCCTTCAAGGCGAGATAGATGCCGCCGAGCAGCACGATGAGTCCGTAGCCGCCGTCGCCCAGACAGAGTCCGAAGAAGAGCATGAAGAACGGAGCGAAGAAGAGGCTCGGGTCGATGTCGTGATAGTTGGGGAGCGAGTACATGCGCAGGATGGGCTCGAAGAGGCTGGTGTAGCCGTCGTTCTTAATCTTGACGGGAACATCGTCCTCGTATGCCGGATCCTCGAGCTCGTAATAGACTTGCTTCTCGTCAAGCCATTTGGCGAGTCCTTCTGCTTTTTCCTCGAGTGTCCAACCCACCATGAGTCGAACGGCTCCCTCGGCTATGCTCTCGTCCGAAAGCTCCACTTGCCGCAGTTGAATCTCGCCTTGAGCCTGCTTCAGACCAGCTTCCAGAGCATCTCTGTACTGACGAGCGACCTCACAAGTCGTGTCGTGATTCTGCTGGAGGGCAGCTCTGGCTTCTTCTGCTTCTTTTTTATATTGGTCGAGCGAGCCGTTTGGCAACTCGAGACGCTCAGCCTTGATGTCTGGCTCTTCGTCGGAGAATGCCAGGAAGTACGTGCGTTTGCGGTACTCATCAATGGGTGTGGCGAAGTATTTCTCAGCCCATTCAGCCTGGAACGACTTGGCTCCGCAAGCATAGAAATACACCTGCATGCCAGTCTTTTCCTGGAGTTCCTTCACTTTCTCCCAGTCGAAGTTACCCCAAGGCTCAAGCTTCTGGATGTTTTTCTCTGCCTCGTCTATCGTGTGACGAATGCTGACTTCCTCGGCTTTGAGACGTTCAACCTCATCGAGGAGTGTGTTTGAGTCTTGAATTTTAAGTTCTGAATTTCCTCCTGCTTCCTTCTCCCACGCCTTAAACGAAATGTCGAGATAGTCGAGTGCCTGCTGATAGCGGACTCTTTCGTCGAGTGCTTTCTGCAGGGCAGGGCTGGTCTGTCCTTGCTTCAGTTGTTGGACGTGCACCACTCCTTGCTCTCGCAGGCCGTCGATAAACGCGTCGTATTCCTTCTGAGTAACCAGGAAGGTGAGTTTTTTCATTCTCTCAATCATGCGACGTCCTCCTTTCTCTTCTCCTGAAGCGACTTCAATATCTTCTGCGACGACTTGGAGAGGTTCTCCTCGTCCTCCATGAAACGTTTAATCTTACGCACTGCCTCCTGATAACCAGGGATTTGAACCTTCTCGAAGAGGTTAACCTTCTGAGTCGTCTTCTTGCGTGCATGCTCCAAGAGATGCAGCTTGGCGAAGACGAATTCGCGTTCTACGGCAGTCTTGGCGAGCCCTTGCAGGAGCTTGATTCCATCGAAGTACCACTTCGGAGCGCTAAACAAACCGAAGGGTTTCACCTTCAGGCTGATGTTGTTCAGGATGGGAACCCTGACGCCGGCAATCTTCTTGACGCTCAATTCGACGTCGTCCAGACTGACGAGCGAAGTGTCGAACTCGCCCCAAAGCGCGTACATCTTCTCGTATCCCTCGATTTGGCTCTGCAACTTTCGCTCGAGTTCGTCGGCTTCCTCCTTACATTTCTTCACCTCCAATCGCAGCGCCGTTTCCTTGCTCTTAATGATTGGAAGGGTGCGCTGGCGCATCTTCAGAGCCTTCTCAATCTGCTGCAACGAGGTTTTATTATACTGAAACTTTATTGCCATACTTGTCTATTTGCGGGTGCAAAGATACAAAATAATTAGGAATAAAAGAAGAAGAAACGAAGATTTATTTGAGAGAAGAGTAAAAAACACTCGCGATGAATAGCGATGTAGTACGAGATCTGTAAAGATTTTTCTTGCCTGAAAGGATGCTGTGAAATGCTCTTCTCTATGATTCCTCTTTGCGAAAATGAAAGGATGGGGTGTGCTTCCTTCTTTTGGAAAGAGCCCAGAAAAGTGAGTTTCAAGGCATTTTGTAACCATTTGAAATGCAGTGCCTTGCAAAGGCGCTAGCTTGGTCTCAAAACGAGGCGTGCCAAGTTCGTCAATTCGACGTGCCAAGTTTTCCAATTTAACGTGCCAAGTTTGATGATTTAACGTGTCAAGTTTGCCAACTTAACACGCCATCTTTTTCAAGTTGCCAGTAAGTCCGACCACAATCGACCAACGAAGTCTGTAATCTTCTCGTGTCGAAGCTGTCGGTTTTGTCAATATATTTTACCCTATCGAGCAAATGACTCGCTCGTAAAAACAATTAGAAAATTCTCATTTTCTTTTGTTTTTCTCTTGCTTATTCGTACCTTTGCAGTGCGATGGAAGAGAAATCATTGAAGCAAAAGGCTGCCGGAGGTATGCTTTGGGGCGGGTTGTCGAACGGCTTGATGCAGTTGATAAGTGCCGTCTTCGGACTGGTTCTGCTCCGCTATCTCACGCCGAATGACTACGGAAAGGTAGCCATGTTGAACATCTTTGCAGCCCTCGCGAACGCCCTTCAAGAGAGTGGTTTCATGGCGGCACTCTGCAACCGACGCGAGCCGACTCACGAAGAGTACAATGCCGTCTTTTGGTTCAACCTGCTGGTTAGTGCCTCGCTCTACATTATCTTGTGGTTCTGCGCCCCACTTATCGCGGATTTCTACAAACAGGAAGAGCTGATTCCACTTGCCAGAGTGCTTTTCCTGGGCTTCCTCTTCTCTGGTCTTGGCACAGTTCAACGTGCCTATCTCTTCGGACACCTGATGGTCAGGCAGACCAGCATTTGCTCGCTGACAGCTATGCTTCTCTCTGGAATCGTTGGTATCGCAATGGCTGTCAAGGGTTTCGCCTATTGGGCCATCGTGACGCAGGCAATCTGTTTTGTCTTCATCACACAGATTATGGCCTGGTTCTTCTCGCCTTGGAGGCCAACACTCCAGTTCAATCTTGCTCCTGCATGGAAGATGTTCGGCTTCAGCAGCAAGTTGATGCTCACGAATATCGTCAACATCTGCAACCTCCACGCCTTTTCCGTCTTGCTTGGTAAGTTCTTTGGTGACCACACAGCCGGCATCTATTCGAACGCCAAGAAATGGAACGATATGGCTTCGAGCACGATAAACGGTATGGTGACGAGCACCAGCCAACCCACTCTGGCACAAGTTACGGACGAGATTGGCCGCTATCGTCAAGTCTTCAGGAAGATGCTTCGATTCATTTGCTTTGTCTCCTTCCCCGCTATGCTAGGGCTTGGTTTGGTTGCGCAGGAGTTCATCTTGCTCGCTGGAGGCGAGAAGTGGAGGGAGAGCGGCTTGATTCTCTCCCTGCTTTGCCTGCATGGAGCCTTCGTTCCGATTACCACACTTTATAGCAATCTCACGATAAGTCGAGGCAGGAGCGACGTCAACATGGCTTGCACGATAGGCCAATGCTTGGCAGTTTGGGCAGGTCTCATCCTGCTTTATCCTTACGGATTCCTTCCGATGGTAGTTTATTTCGTGGCGCTCAACATTGCCTGGCTTGCGATTTGGCAGTGGTTTGCTTGGCGTTTGACTGGTCTCACCTTCATGGAAGCCCTGAAGGATACCGTACCTTTCCTCGTCTTCACACTCATCGTGCTTGGCCTAACCTGGTGGCTCACCAAGGGAATCGAGAACTTGTGGCTGCTCTTGTCGAGTCGCATCCTTCTTGCCGCTATCCTTTATGGTGGCATTATGTGGGTGAGTGGGGCAAAGATTATGCGCGAGTCTATACATTATATATTTAATAAAGGAAGGGATGAAGCAGCGTAACAATGCCTTTGATTTGCTTTGTGGACTGTGCATCCTCAGAATGGTGACGCTTCATGCCATCTGCCAGACGCAACTTCGTGGAGCCACTTGGTGGAAGGAAACGATGGCTTGGACATTCTTCTTCATGAGTTTCTTCTTCTTTAAGGCGGGCTACTTCAATAAAGGCATTACAGGCGAGACACTTCCTTACCTGCGAGACCGCATCCGTCGCCTCTTCGTACCTTACCTTTCGTGGGGCATCATAGGAGGAGTTATGACGTTCTGCTGGTTTTGTCTTTACCCGGAAGGACCAGCCAAAGCAGTTGCTGTGTTGAGCAAATTCCGTTGGCAAATAGGCGGTCTCACCTTCGGTAACAGTCCGCTTTGGTTCCTGCTTTCCTTCTTCACGACCTATGTCCTGATGCATTTCATCGAGAGAGTGCGTTACTTGCATTGGGTTGTGCTGCTCTTTCCAGCCATCGGTTACTGGCTCTTCTTGCATGGGAACCCTTTGTGGTTCTACTTAAGTAATGTCTTCTGCGGCACTTTCTTCTTCTATTTGGGGAAGGTGTGGCATCATATCCTTGATGAGATGACAAAGCGTTGGACCCTCTTTATCAGCATTTTACTCTTCATAGGCTTCGTCTTTGCCAACATCTACCTACATGGCGAGTACGAAATGAAGACGAATCTCTGGATGGGTTCCTTCTGGAATGTGCTCCTCATCATGTTCCTCTCTCTGTTGGGCATCTCAGGCGTCCTGCTCTCATTGCCAACGCCTCGAGTGCCTGTGATTAACTTCATCGGCGAGCACAGCATGGTCTTCTTCGTCATGCATTACCCTATAATGCTGAGTTATGTTCACGTCAGCAGACTGCTTGGCCACAGCATAAACAAAAGCATTCCTGACCTTATCATCATCCTGATACTCTCCTTTACCCTATGCTTCGTTGCCGTTCCTTTCGTGGAGCGTGTGCCTTGGCTGAGTGGAAGGTGGAAGAAATGAAATGACAGTATATTTCTATCATACACAAGACACAGAGCGAATCGTTCGTGAATGGAAGGAAGGCGTGTTCTCCTCGCACTTTCTTTATGGAGCTTTGCAGTTGAAGGACTACGGAATAGATGTGGTGTGGCATCATCAGATACACACTTACAAGCGGCTTCGAGACATGATAGTCGCAACTTGGAAAGTGCTTACTTGTTGCAAACGATACGATGTTCTTTATGCCACGCATGCATTTGGCATCGAACCCATCATTCTGCTTCGGGCTTTGGGACTTTATCGTCACCCTATTGTCGTGTGGCATCACCAGCCAATCGTCAAGGCAAAGAACCCATTTCGCGAGGCTTTTGCTCGCCTGTTCTATCGTGGAATGGATCACATGATCTTCTTCTCCGAGAAACTTATGCAAGACAGTCTCCTGTCGAAGAAAGCCGACCCAAGCCGAATGAGCATGGTGCATTGGGGGGCTGACCTTGACTATTATGATAGTTTGAAGCCAGACGGAAAGCATCCCAGCCGCTTCATCTCAACAGGGAAAGAGCTGAGGGACTACGAGACGCTGCTTGAAGCCTTTCACAAGACAGGTTTGCCGCTAACACTTTATGTCCAAAAGATGCGACAGGCTTATTTCGAGAGTCTTCATCCCCAAGAGAATATAGAGATACATTACGGCAGTCGTCTCATCCCTCATGAAATCGCCTTGATGGTCGCGCAAAGCCAATGTGTCTGCATCTGCTGCCAGGAGAGCAACTATACAGTTGGCTTGACGACTGTCGTGGAGGCTCTTGCTATGGGGCTTCCCATCCTTTGTACCCGCAACCCGCAAATGCCGATGGATATTGAGGCAGAAGGTTGTGGCTTCTGGCTTGAGCCAAAAGATGTAGAGGGCTGGGTAGAGAAGTTGCAGTACATAGCTAATCATCCGGAAGAAGCAAAGGCGATGGGGCAAAGAGGACGTGCTCTGGCAGAACAATACTATAATGTGAAGCAATGCGGAAAGGAAGTTTCAACCTTAATTATGAACTATGAACAACGAACAGAATAAGCGTCTCTCTTGGCTGGATGCCTTGCGAGGCTTTACGATGATACTGGTGGTGGCCTATCATGTGGCACAGTTTGCTTTCCATGAAAACGAGAAGACAAGCGCAGCACTTCCTTTCCTGGTACTAATGCGGATGCCCTTGTTCTTCTTCGTGAGCGGCTTCCTTGCTTATAAAGCCATGTTCTCGTGGACCGTCCCCAATGCCTTAAAACTCACCTGGAAGAAGTTTAAAGTGCAGGTCATCCCAACTTTGGTGTTCCTTTGCCTGTTCGTGATATTCAGGAAGAAAGGTGACTTTGGGGATAACTTCATGCTCCTGATGGCAAGTCCGACTAAAGGAGGCTACTGGTTCACTTGGGTTTTGCTGCAGATGTTCATTATATATTATGTCTGTTGTTATGTTGGGAACCTTCTGCAAAGACTCATAGGCAAGAACGATTGGCTGGCTCCGACACTCTTGTTTGTTGGATGGGCAGGCAGCGTCATTGCATACGAGACGCTCTATATGCCTAAGACCTTTACCTATCACAAAGACATGTTCTTTGTTTATTCCAGTCTTGTGCAGACCATTCGATACATGCAGTTCTTCCTGCTTGGCAACATTGTCCGACGTTATTGGAGTAGGGTAGAACAGTTGTTCGACACTTCATGGTTCTTCCCGCTGGTTGTAACATTGGCTGTCGTCTGCTGTGCTGAGTTCTTCCAACTGCATACACTCAGAAAAGTTTGGGTCAACCTGCCTCGAACCACAGCGATGTACAGCCTTTTGTTGCTCGCGGTAATGTTTTTCAGACATTATAAAACATGGTTCGACGAAGGGAAGAGAACGGGTCGTTTCCTCAGTTTTATAGGCACACGGACACTCGACATCTATCTGCTTCACTTCCTTCTCTTGCCAAAGATGCCGCAAGTGGGAGAATGGTTGAACGCCAATCAACCCAACTTTGTGCTGTCCATCGTGCTTTCTGTAAGTGTAGCTCTCGTCGTGATAGCTTTCTGCTTGTTGGCAAGTCAATTGCTTCGTGTCAGCCCTTTCCTGCAGTTGTATTTGTTTGGGAAAAAGCCTCTCGTCATTCTTCTCGCTTTCCTTTGCCTTGGTGCACTTCCTGCAGATGCCAGGAAGAAAGAGAAGCGTCATGTTGTTCGCATCGAAACAAGTGTAGGCAATATACGAGTCGCTCTCTCGGAAGACACGCCTCTGCATAGCAAGAACTTCCTCAGACTTGCTCGCGAAGGCTTCTACGACGGTACACTTTTCCATAGATGTATCAAGAATTTCATGATTCAAGGAGGTGATCCTGACAGCCGAAACGCAGAACCGGGCCAGTTGCTTGGTAACGGAGGGCCAGGCTATACCATTCCAGCAGAGTTCGACCTGCCATACCTTTACCATTGGCGTGGTGCATTGGCGGCAGCGAGGGAGCCGGATGATGTTAATCCTGAAATGGAAAGCAGTGGCAGCCAGTTCTATATTGTTTATGGCAAAAAGCAGACCGAATATGACCTCGACAGGGTGCGCACAGTGTTGGCAGAGAAAGGCATCGGGTTGTCTTCGCAGATGATCAATGACTATATCATACGTGGCGGCACTCCTCATCTCGATGGACAATACACCGTCTTTGGTGAAGTCATTGAGGGAATGGAAGTGGTCAAGATGATTCAAGGCGTGGAGACGGATAAGAACAATCGGCCTTTGGAAGACATTGTCATAAAACGAATGGTAGTGGAGCAATAGAATAAAAATGTGGTAATAAAGCACATTTATACCGTAAACTACTATTCTTTTTGCTAAAAAAGTTGTACCTTTGCACCCGAATTTAAGCAAACAGTAGTTATAAGAACATGAACAAAGCATCCATTGTAGCACTTGTTGCCATGCCGATTCTTTTGGCTTCTTGCATTAAGGCAGAACAGGCAAACACCGAGTGCGACATCGAAGCCGTATCGCTTCACTTGGAAGATCCTACGAACTTATTCTATCACGAGTACGATACCATCCAGACGGTCATTTCAACTGAGAACGACATCGTGTTTGTGATTCGTAGTTATACTAATATCCAGAGTGTACCAGTCACTTTCCGAATAACGAATGGTGCAACATTATATGTTAAGGATGACAATGGCGTAGAGACTCTGTTTCAGAATGGGTCGTCTATTGACTTGTCGAACGAACGAGTTTACCATTTCCGCGTAGTCTCGGAAGATCGTGTGTGGAGTCGTGATTATAGTCTTTCTGTAGTACACGATATACCTAGCGAAGGCAATCTAACCATAGACTTCGAGAAGTACTATCTGGATTCGTCGGGCAAGTATTACATATGGGATGCTCCAGATGTCTTTACGGATGGAATATGGAAGAATGGTAATCCGGGCTTTAAGATAAGCAAGTCTTCAGCAAAACCGATGGATTATCCTTCTACGCCTGCTGCTGGCCAAGGTCCTGATGGCAGTGATTGTCTCAAACTCGAGACGTGTGATACGGGACCTTTTGGCAGGATGGTTAACATGCGTCTTGCTTCCGGTTCGATGTTTAATGGCATTTTTAATGTTAGTTTGGCATTGACAGATGCTTTGAAGGCTACGCAATTCGGTTCTCCCTTCACTCATAAGCCGATACAGTTTCGTGTTTGGTTACGCTTCGAACCTGGAAGCTTTTTCCAAGATCGTCTGGGACAACTTGTGGAAGGCGTAATGGATGAGCCCGATGCATATGTAGTGCTTTACCGCAACGAGGATGCTGAAGGAAACAAAATCCAACTCGATGGTAATGATGTCCTGTCAAGTCCTCACATTGTAGCCTTGGGACGTTTGCCTCATTATTATAATGAAGATGGTACGGACAAATTGTCAAATGCCCCGATTCATGGCGTTACAAACGAGTGGCAGGAGTTTACAATACCCGTCGAATATCGTGCTGAGATAGATGCCGAAGTGTTGGAGAACAAAGGCTACAGCCTTATCATTGGTTTTGCGAGCAGTTGGCAGGGCGCTCACTTTATGGGGGCCATCGGCAGCAAGCTCTATATTGACAACATTCAGCTATTCTGCGAATAAAAAGACAACAGACATGAAACACATTGTATTTACTATAGTAGCACTCTTCTTCCTCTCCATTTCGGCTAATGCTCAAGAGGACAGATGGGAAAAATGGGGGCCTACAACAGGCTTGAAAGGTGGAGGCTTCATCGCTCGAGTAGGTTACGTGCTGGGTGGAACTACGCCGATTCCCTTGCCTGCCGAGATAAGAAAGGTAAACGGCTTCAGTCCGAGAGGCGGTATCAGCTTGGGTATTGATGGCTACAAGATGTTCACGAAGCGTTGGGGTGTAAGTGCTGGAGCACATTTCTTCTGGGAGGGCTTCCACACGAATGCTGACGTGAAGAACTACTATGTGTGGCTCGAACAAGAAGGTGAAGTGACCAAAGGTTATTTCACTGGCACTAATGTCACCAGCACAGAGATGTGGGGTGTAACACTTCCCTTGCTTGCCACTTTCAGGATGAGTCCTAAGTGGAACGTCTCTGCTGGTCCCTACCTGAGTATCTACTTTCATCAGACGTTCTCAGGCGAGGTCTTCGACAACGACGAGGGCATTGGCTATTTGCGAGAAGACAAGCCGACAGGCGCTAAGATTTTGATGTCGCGAGAGAATCCTACACCCTATCCCGACAACTTCCCCGAGAAGATGCAGCCCGTTGCCCTCGGCATAGAAATTGCATTCGACTGGAAAGCCATGAAGCACCTGAACGTTTTCGGCCTGCTTGACTGGGGTATGACTGACATTTGGGACCGCAACTTCGAGGCAATTACCTTCAAGATGTATCCCATCTATGCTACTATAGGCGCCGCCTACAGGTACTGAAAAACCTAAACAACTACGCTTTGTCGTGAGCCCCGAAATAAGGGGTATAAAAATCCCCTATAGAGGAAGAGTCATTCCCCTATAGGGCGTTGCTTATTCCCCTATAGGGCGTTGGTCACTCCCCTATAGGGCGTTTATTCGTGCTCAATATTTCTTGACTGGATCGCAAGTGAGGTCCACGCCAAGTTTCTTGAATATCTTGCGATCTACTTCGCCCAGCATGATGGTGGTATGTGCCTGGAGCCCTGACAGGCTGGGCAGTTGAGCAAGTGCTCTGCGGCAGTTCTCGTCCTGACGGCTCAGCACGCTGAGTGCAACCAATACTTCGTCGGTGTGCAGGCGAGGGTTGTGTCCGCCCAAATACTCTATTTTTGTTCGTTGGATGGGTTCAATGAGGTCTTGCGAGATGAGCTTGAGCTCGTGGTCGATGCCTGCAAGGTGTTTTGTCACGTTGAGCAGCAGCGAGGATGCTGTGCCGAGCAGGGGCGACGAGGCGGCAGTGATGATGGTGCCGTCCTCGAGTTCCATGGCCGACGATGGAACACCGGACTCCTCCAAACGACGACGTGCTTCGACGGTGACGCGACGGTCGTCGGTGCTGATTTTGGCCTGCTTAAGCAGCAGAGCAATCTTGTTGACCTCGTTCTCGTTGCAAGCGCCGTCGGCCATCTGGTTCAGGGCGGTGTAGTAACGTCGGATTACCTCGTCCTTGCCTGCTTGTTGGCAGATGTCATCGTCACATATGCAGAAGCCCACCATGTTCACGCCCATATCGGTCGGCGACTTGTAGGGGCATGTGCCGTAGATGCCTTCGAAAAGGGTGTTGAGGACAGGGAATATCTCTACATCACGGTTGTAGTTAATGGCAACCTTATTGTAGGCATCCATGTGGAAGGGGTCGATCATGTTGACGTCACCCAGGTCGGCCGTAGCAGCCTCATAGGCAATGTTGACAGGATGCTTCAGGGGGAGGTTCCATACAGGGAAGGTCTCGAACTTGGCGTAACCGGCTTCCTTACCTCTTTTGCGCTCGGCATAGAGTTGACTCAAGCAGACGGCCATCTTGCCGCTGCCAGGTCCGGGAGCCGTCACGATGACCAGCGGACGCGTGGTCTCTACATAATCATTCTTGCCGAAGCCTTCGTCGGAGTTAATTAGCGCAACGTTGCTGGGATAACCCTCAATATTATAATGGTAATAGGCACGTATTCCGAGGTGTTCCAGGCGACGGCGGTAGATGGCGGCACTGCTTTGGCCATTGTAATGGGTAATGACCACGCCGTTCACCATAAAGCCCCGATTCTGGAACTCCGACCGCAGGCGCAACACGTCTTCGTCATAGGTAATGCCCAAATCCTGACGGACCTTGTTCTTCTCAATATCGAGGGCGCTGATGACGATGACTATCTCAGCACTGGAACTCAGCTGCTGGAACATCCGAAGCTTGCTGTCGGGTTGGAATCCGGGCAACACTCTGCTGGCATGATGGTCGTCGAAGAGTTTGCCGCCCAGCTCAAGGTAAAGCTTGCCGGAGAACTGCGCAATGCGCTCCTGAATGTGCTGCGACTGAATAGAAATGTACTTGTCGTTGTCGAAACCGTATTTCATCTTCTTACCTCCTATACTGCTTTCAATTTGCAAAGGTACGAAATAATTCTTAAATCTTCTTTCTTAATTCTTAATTTCTTTGTAATTTTGCACAAGAAATGACAAGAAATGGTCGAAGAGTTAATACATAAGTATTGTAAAGACAACATGCAGTTGGAGCAAATCTTGCTTCGTCACAGCACAGATGTGGCTCGACGAGCCCTGAAAATCGCCAAGGCTCATCCAGAGTTGAAGGTAGACGAGAAACTTCTTTGGGAAGCCGCAATGCTCCATGACATCGGCATCTGTCGCGTCGATGCACCTTCCATCTTCTGTTATGGGACAGAGCCCTACATTCGTCACGGCATCCTCGGAGCAGAGATACTTCGAGCCGAAGGACTGCCCCTACATGCCCGAGTGGCAGAGCGGCACACGGGAACTGGGCTCACGGCTGCAGAGATAGAACGTCAGAACCTGCCCCTGCCGCATCAGGACTTTACACCGGAAAGCATCGAGGAGCAAATCATATGTTATGCCGACAAGTACTACTCAAAGACACGTCTCGATATAGAGAAGACTCCCGAGCAGGCCATACGCAGTTTGGAGAAGTTCGGAAGCGACGGTATTGCCGTGTTCAAGGCCTGGATGGCCCGCTTTGAGTGAAAAAATCATAATAATAAAGGAAAAAGACACAAAGTGTCGGAAAATAGTCTTACCTTTGCAAATTGGAATAATTGTATAGCAATTGAAGGCAAGATTATTATCGATACTGACGGCGTGCTATGTTCTGGCAGCACTAGCGGCCCGTCCTGCAGGAAGAGTCGCATTCCTGAGGAATGGCGCTGACTCGCTGTTGCGGGACAGCATCCCCTTGCGTCCGTATACCATTTTGCCGGACACGGTGCCACAGGATACTGTTCCTGTCGACACGACGCCCCGTAGCAAGAATGCCCTCGATATGCCCGTCAACTATTCTGCCGAAGATTCTATTACGTTCGATTATACTCGTTCCCGTGCCCATCTTTATGGCAGCAGCAAGGTGCAATACCAGAATCTTGAACTCGAGGCCGACATTATCAATATCTCTATCGACAGCAGCCTTGTTCATGCTACCAGCAGAACTGACTCGTTGGGCAATGTCACGGGCAAACCTCTCTTCCGTCAAGGTAGTGATGAGTACGAGCCAGACAGCATTAGTTATAACTTCAAGACGCGTAAGGCATTCATTTCCAATGTCTATACCCAACAAGGAGAAGGCTACATGAAGAGTTTGGATGGCAAACGCGACAGCAGCGGCACAATGTATGTCAGGAAGGCTTTCTACTCGACTTGCGATGCCGAGCATCCTCACTTCTACCTTAACATGACGAGAGCCAAGATGCGTCCTGGTAAGGATGTGGTGTTCGGACCGACTTATCTTGTTGTCTGCGATGTGCCTTTGCCTTTTGCAATTCCTTACGGTTTCTTCCCCTTCAAGGATAAATACAGCAGCGGCTTCATCATGCCTAGCTATGGTGACGAGACGACGCGTGGTTTCTATTTGCGCGAGGGAGGCTATTATTTTGCTTTCAACGATTATGTTGATGCGAAGCTATTGGGTGACATCTATACGAAAGGCTCTTGGTCTCTCACGGAGCAGACCACTTACAAGAAGCGCTATCGTTATAGCGGAAATGTCTATCTTAGTTATCAGTACACGCAATTGGGCGAGAAGAATATGCCGGACCATACTGTCTCAAAGAGTTTCAAGGTAGTTTGGACGCATCGACAAGATCCGAAGGCCAACCCGACGCAGAGTTTCTCGGCAAGTGTTAACTTCGCCACAAGCAGCTATGAGCGCAATAACCTCGTCAGTATGTATAATCCAGAAAGCTATACTCAGAGTACCAGGACGAGTAGTATTTCCTATAGTAAAACGTTCTCCAATATAGGTCTGACGTTAAGCAGCACTTTCAACCTTGCTCAGCAGGTTCAGGATAGCAGCATTGCTGTCACTCTTCCTAACCTCACCATCCAGCTCAACCGCTTCTATCCCTTTAAGCGAAAGAAGATGGCGGGCAAGGAACGTTGGTACGAGAAGATTGGCATGAGCTATTCAGGCTCACTGACGAACAGCATCAACACCAAGGAGAAGTTGCTTTTCAAGAGCAGTCTGGTTAGGGACTGGCGCAATGGTATGCGTCATCAAATCCCTATCAGCGCGAATTTCGCCGTATTTAAGTACATCAACATCACCCCCCAATTTACCTTCACCGACCGTATGTACTCGAAGAAGGTCATGCAATCGTGGAACGACGAGACTATGAGGGTGCAGCGAGATACGATAAACGGGTTCTATAATGTCTATAACTTCTCGATGGGTATCAGCGCCAACACGAAGCTCTATGGCTACTATACGCCGATGCCTTGGTTTGGCGGAAAGAAGATAAAAGCCATTCGGCACATGGTCACGCCCACTGTCACCTTCAATTATGCACCCGACTTCAGCAAACCCATGTGGGGCATGTACGACACATACGTCCGTACGGACAAGAACGGTAACGTTTCCACCGTGACCTATTCTCCCTTCGCCGGAGCCGTCTATGGCACAGCTCCAAGCTCTATGAACGGAAGCGTGCAGCTGGAAATCTCTAACAACCTTGAGATGAAATTGCGGTCCAATCGTGACTCTACGGGCGAGAAGAAGATCAGTCTTATTGACGAGTTGGGTATGTCCATGAGTTATAACATGGCAGCGAAGAGGAGGCCGTGGAGCGACCTCAATATGCGTGTTCGCCTTAAACTTACGCCGAAATACACTTTCTCCATGAATGCAGTCTTTGCCACTTACGCCTATGAGTTCGACAAGAATGGTAATGTTGTTGTCGGCGACCACACCGAATGGGGTAGGGGGCGCTTCGGACGTTTCCAAGGCATGAGTCATAACATCTCCTACACCTTCAACAATCAGTCGCTCAGGAAGTTATTCGGCATGAAAGACAAAGTTACGAAACGCTTTACTGGCCGTGATGATGAAGACGATGATGACTATGGATATGACGATGACGACATGGATCCCACCATGCAAAACGTCGATCCTGACCGAAAGAAGGGTCGTGAGGCGGAACTTGAAAACAGGTCGGACGACATAGATTCCGACGGTTATCTTAAGTTCCAGATACCTTGGAACCTCACCGTCAGCTATGGTGTCTCTATGCGCGAGAATACTGCTGCAGAGATTAACCCCAAGCGCATGCGCTATCCTTACAAGTTTACCCAGACGCTCAACTTCTCAGGAAACGTCGCCATTGCAAAGGGCTGGAACATCAACTTCTCGTCCGGCTACGACTTCAACTATAAGAGATTGAGTATGACGACTGTCTCCCTGGCTCGCGACCTGCATTGTTTCTCCATGTCGTGCAGTATGGTCATCTCGCCCTACACCAGTTTCAACTTCCTTTTCGCCTGCAAGGCCGGCACCCTGACCGATGCTTTGCGATGGAAGAAGCAGAGTTCCTACAGCAGCAACGTCGAGTGGTATTGATGGTTGGGCTGTTTGACAAAATGCTACGAAAAAAGGCTTTTTGCTTACACTTCAATTTTTAGCGATTGCTCCAGAATCGCTTAAAATGGTCTCGGACATGGTTTTGGTCATTTTCTCAAAGAAATGCGCTTAAATCGAACCTATGCTGAAAATCAGGATGTTACAAGGCGGCTTAAAAAGAGGAAAGTGTTAAATTGACAACTCCACCTTGCAAAATCAGCCATTTCATCGTGTTTTTGCACACTTTTTTGCGTGATTCTTCTGTAAAAGCAGCTCAGTTAAAATTCAAACATGGCGTGTTAAGTTGACCAACTTAACGAGGGGCATTTGCAAACATGGCGTGTTACGTTTGCAAATTCGACGAGTTTCGTGCTGTTTTTACCCCTTTTAAAGAGTGTGCAAAAATAGCAATAAGAAAGTAAAATGGCAATATTTGTGACAAAACTAATTATTGAGAATCTCGTCGATGTAGTCAAGGAGTTCCTCTCTGCCCTGTTTTGTCTCGCTGCTTGTAATGAAGTGTGGCGGCAGTTCCTCCCATTGTTTCGAGAGTTCGCCGAGGTAATGTTTGATGTTAGCGGCAAGCTTCCCCTTCGAGAGCTTATCGGCTTTCGTGAAGACGATGCTGAATGGGATGCCGTTTTCGCCGAGCCATTCGATGAATTCCAGGTCGATGCGCTGCGGTTCGTGGCGTGCATCGGTGAGCAGAAAGAGGTTCATCATCTGTTCGCGACGCAGGATGTAGCCTGTTATCATCCGTTGCAGTTCGTCCCTTTGCTGCTGCCCCCGCTTGGCATAACCATAGCCGGGGAGGTCGACGAGATGCCACTCTTTATTAATAAGGAAGTGGTTGATGAGGATGGTCTTCCCTGGTGTGGCAGACGTCTTGGCGAGGCCTGCTCTGCCCGTCAGCATGTTGATGAGGCTCGACTTGCCAACGTTGCTTCGCCCTATAAAAGCGAATTCCGGCAAATCTCCCTGCGGACATTGGTCCACACGGGCGCTGCTGATAAGGTATTCGGCTGATTTGATGAGCATGGTCGAAACGGGTATTTGCCTCAGAAATTGTAGGTCAGGCCCAAACTTAGCAGTTCCTTGAACATCATGTAGGTGCCGTCGTGGTTTTCTCCGGAACGGTATTTCTCGTTGCTATTATCGAAGCGCGGATAGAGATGAAGGTCTGCGGTGATGAGTTTGGTGACGGAGAAATGAATCTTATTCTCCCATTCCCAGATGTTGTAGTCAAAGTTGCTGAACCAATACATGCGGTTTGTCCAAGTGATTTGCTTGCAAATCTTCCACGTTGTATTGAGGGTGATGTTGGGACCAAACGTGGTCTTCTGGTGCTTCCCCGCTTCTATGCCAAAGTTCGTGACAAGTTCATCATCGTTGACATACACAATTTTCATGGCAAGGGGGGCAATGTTGAGTTGTCCCGTGAACTGCTTCTTCTTGCCCCATGCTATTTCGTACTTCATATTGGGGGCAATCGTGATTTCCAACGGAGAGAGGAATTTCGATGTAACCTTATCGGAGTTTCTCTGATAGTTGGGTGCAATCTGAGTCTGCAGAATGACCAAAAGAGAGTAGTACCAGTTCTTCCATGCTTTGTAGCCGGCATTGCCTGTGTAGCGAAGCAGGTTGTGGCTCGGTCGGAAAGTGCGCTTTTCGTCGGTCTCCGTAGTTTGGAAACCCAGTTGCGCATCCAGCGTGTTCTCCCAGGTTATCTTGCGTTGGTCGTTGTAGTTGGCATGCAATGTGAGGTCGAAATTGCCTATCCAGTTGGTTTCGCCACCTTTGTACCAGTTGTCCGAGATATAGTTTTGGGCAAACTGAAGCGAGGATGTGCCGGAGAATTTCCAGAAGTTAGGCCGACGCGTGATGACCTCCACCGGTCCGTCCAACTCAGGAACCAGAGAGGCAGCGGCTACTTTGTCGGCCAGTTTGTCTGCAGCCATCAGTCTGTCGTTTATGTCGCCTCGGATGGCAGCCTGTCCTGTGATGTCACTTTCTGTCTGCCTGACGAGCTGAGGAGCTCCGGTATAAAGCGAAGACAACATCTTTCTGGAGGCAAAGAGACGCTGCAGTTGTTGGTCGGAACTGCTCAAATCGGTTTGTCCCAACATTTGATGTACCGATGAACTATAAAGCGCGGGCTGTGAAAGAATCTGGTAGTAGTAGGCATTCGGGGCAGAGGTCGCCGTTGAGGTATTCAGCGAGTCTCGTTCCTTCACCAGTGTTTCGAGAGCTTTCAAGTAGTTCTTCAGAAGCAGAGAAGAGTCTGCTTTTTCTTCTTCCTTTGCATTCGTCTGGGTGGCGCTACTGGCTCCCAAGACCATAAAACAGGTAATGAATAGTATTGTAAGCCGCTTCATTTGTTCTAATTTTGTGCAAAGATACGAAAAAGTTTAGAGTTTAAGGGCTAAAGTTTAAAGTTTTTTGTACTTTTGTACGCCTAAATAGAAAAATATATAACCTATATGGATAAAAATACAGTTACAGGATTTATTCTCATTGCCCTCGTTGTGATTGGCTTCAGCTGGTATAGTCAGCCCAGTAAGGAAGAGTTGGAAGCTATGGCACAAAGGGATAGTATCGCTGCCGTGGAGCAGCAGAAACAAGCAGAAGCCGAGAAGGTTGAAGCCGAAACGATTGCAGCTACTCCAGCCCAGCCGGACAGCAGCGCTCTCTTCTTCTCGCAGAGTAATGGCGAGGGACAGCGTATTGTCCTTCAGAACAATAAGGTGAAGGTGGCCCTCAACAGCAAGGGTGCTGTGGTCGAGGATGCTGAGATAATCGGTTACAAGAGCCGTCGCAGGGATGGCGATGTCGTGATTCTCGGCAAAGAGGACGCTTCGATGAAACTGACTTTGCCGCTTAAGCAGCAGAACCTCAGCCTGTCAGATCTCGTCTTCAACATCGCCGAGCAGACCGACTCCACCGTTACCTTCGTGGCAGAACAGGAGGGGAAACAACTGCAGGTCTGCTATACCCTTCGTCCCAATGCCTATATGCTCGACATGAACATCACGTCGCAGGGGCTGGAGGGATTAGCTATGCCTGGCGAGACGGCGCTGCTCCTCGACTGGAAGGCAGCAGTTCTGCAGCAAGAGAAGGGCAAGGACTTCGAGAACCGCTACAGCTCTCTCACCTACAAAAGGCAGGGCAAAGGCGTGAAGAAGCTCAGTGAGACGAGCAACGACAGCAAGGAACCGGAGGAAGCCCTCGAGTGGATAGCCTTCAAGAACCAGTTCTTCAGCGCTGTTCTCATCGCGGATAAGCCCATGACGAAGGCAGCTCTTTCTTCCCAAATGCCTAACGACGATGAGGCAGGCTACCTGAAGGAATACCAGGCAAAGGCGCAGATTCCGTTCGATGTGACAGGTAAGGAGCCCACTCACCTGCAGATGTACCTTGGCCCGAACGACTTCCATATCCTCAAGGCACACAGCAAGATGACGGCTTATGGCTCGGATGCCGACCTCGACGAACTCGTTTATCTCGGTTGGTGGATATTCCGCTTCATCAATCGCTGGTCGATTCTTTATGTCTTTGACTGGCTCAAAACCATGGGACTGCCGATGGGTATCGTCCTCTTCTTGCTGACAGTCATCGTGAAGGTGGCTGTTTGGCCAACCCAAAAGAAGAGCTATTTGAGCAGCGCCAAGATGCGTGTCCTCAAGCCAAAGCTTGACGAACTGGGCAAGCAATACCCCAATCCCGACCAGGCCATGCAGAAGCAGCAGGCCATGATGCAGGTCTATAGTCAGTACGGCGTCAGTCCTATGGGCGGATGCTTGCCGATGCTCATACAGATGCCTATCTGGATTGCGATGTTCAACTTCATTCCCAATGCCATCGATTTGCGTGGCGAGAGCTTCCTTTGGGCAAGCGACCTCAGTGCTTACGACGACCCAATCCGTTGGGGAACCAGCCTTCCGCTTATCGGCAACCACTTGAGTCTCTTCTGTATCCTCTTTAGTGCGACGAACCTTATCAATACTTGGATCTCGATGCGCCAGCAGCAAAACCAGTTTACAGGCGAGCAGGCACAGCAGATGAAGATGATGCAATGGATGATGTACCTCATGCCTCTCATGTTCTTCTTCTGGTTTAATAACTACTCGAGCGGTTTGAGTTACTTCTACTTCATATCCGGCTTGCTCAACATCCTCACGATGTGGTACCTGCGCATGAAGACTGATGATGCAAAACTCCTTGCCGGCTTGGAGGCTTATCGCGAGCAGCATAAGAACGATCCCAAGAAGGTGTCGGGCTTGCAAGCACGCCTCGAGGCTTTGCAGAAGATGCAGCAGGAACAAGCGAAACGAAGATAATTGATTAAAGATTAAGGATTAGAGATTAAAGATGAGACACAGTAAGCATTCATTCTTTCATTTTTTCATTCTTTCATTATTACTCATGTCTTGCGGTACGCAGAAGGAAAACGACAAGGTTAACATTGAAAAACAAACCATTCAACTCGATGGCGACCTCATGACGCCCGAGGCTCTTTGGGCAATGAGCCGCATAAGTGGTTATCAAGCCTCGCCCGACGGAGAGCACATTGCCTTCCAGATGGGCTACTACAGCGTGGCGGAGAACAAGAGCCATCAAGTGCTGTGGATGATGAACGCTGACGGCAGCGAGCAGAAGCAACTGACCTCTGATGCCGAGAACGAGACCGATGCACAATGGCTCGACAACGAAACCATCGCCTTCCTCCGTGAGGGAGAGGTGTGGAAGATGAACCTCAGCGGCTCTTCCCGCAAGCAAATGACCACGACAGACGGCAAGGTGGAGGGATTTCTCTTTGCTCCTGATGGCAAGAAGGCTATCCTCTTGAAGAGCATCGACTTTAATGAAATCATACAGAAGAACCCCGAAGACCTGCCAAAGGCCACGGGCCGCGTGGTGAATGATTTGATGTATCGCCATTGGGACCACTATGTGGAGAGCATCCAGCATCCCTTTGTACTCGATCTCAAAACGGGTGAGGAGTTCGACATCCTCGAGGGAGAACCCTTCGAATGCCCCATGGAGCCCTTCGGCGGTATTGAACAATTGGCTTGGAGCCCTGACTCGAAGTTCATCGCCTTTACCTGTCGCTGCAAGACTGGCTTGGAATATAGCATCTCGACCGACAGCGACATCTTCCTTTATGACGTTGAAGCTCGCGACCTCAACTCTATTGAGCACACGAAGAACCTGTGCAAAGAGGGTCGGGAGTTTGGCATTCAGCCCTGTGCTGCCATGGCTTATCATGGCGATGGAAAGCAGTTGAATCCCACCAAGACACTGAAAGATCAGGAAATCAACGTTAAGCATAAGGATGAGAACGTGGGCTACGACCTCAATCCGAAGTTCTCGCCCGACGGACGCTATGTGGCTTGGCTCTCGATGGAGCGCGACGGCTACGAGAGCGACCGCCAGCGCCTTTGCATCTACGACCTGAAGGAGAACACAAAGACCTACGTTACCGAGTCGCTCGACTCCAGCGTCGATGACTTCTGCTGGGCACCTGATTCCTATACATTATATTATATAGCCGTTTGGCACGCCACAGAGAATCTCTACAAGACCAACCTTAAGGGCGAGGTCAAGCAACTCAGCAACGACTGGGCCGACTTTGGTTCCGTGCAGATGCTTGGCGAGAAGTCGCTTGTTGCAGAGCGTCACAGCATCACGGAACCTGCTGACCTCTATGTCGTTAATCCTGGCGACTCGATTGCCGATACACAGATAAAGCAGCTGACCGAAGTGAACAAGGACATCCTCGACCAGTTGGCAAAGCCCACCGTCGAACAGCGCTGGGTGAAGACCACCGACGGAAAGGAGATGCTGACCTGGGTTATCTTGCCTCCTCACTTTGATGCCGCGAAGAAATATCCTACGCTGCTCTTCTGCGAAGGCGGTCCTCAGAGTGCCGTTTCGCAGTTCTGGAGCTACCGTTGGAAGGGCAGGAATGGCTCGAGGAAATCAGCGGAGACTGGACCGGACAGTGCATGAAGGACTATCTTTCCGCGATAGACGATGCCGTGGAGAACCTTCCGTACGTTGATAAGGACCGCCTCGGAGCTGTCGGAGCCTCGTTTGGTGGCTTCTCGGTATATTATCTGGCAGGTCATCACGAAGGCCGCTTCAAGTGTTTCATCGCACATGATGGAGCATTTAACCTCGAGGCAATGTACACCGAGACTGAGGAAAACTGGTTCTCTAACTGGGAGTACGACGATGCTTACTGGAACAAAGATCAGACGGCACGCGCCCGAAAGACCTACGAGAACAGCCCTCATCGCTTTGTTGACAAGTGGGACACGCCCATCCTTTGCATACATGGCGAGAAGGATTACCGCATCAATGCCACTCAAGGCATGAGTGCCTTCAACGCTGCTCGCATGCGAGGCATCGAGGCACAACTGCTCATCTTCCCCGACGAGAACCATTGGGTGCTCAAACCACAGAACGGAATCTTGTGGCAGCGGACTTACTTCGCATGGCTCGACAAGTGGCTGAAATAGTCTCTCGAAATAACGATATAACGAAATAACGTAATAACGACAACAAATGACACAAGCAATTCAAAAGACTTTACGCGACAGCGCCGGCATGCGCTGGACGGCTCTTCTGCTCTTGGCGCTCGCCATGTTCTGCAGTTACATCTTCATGGACATCCTTTCTCCCATCAAGGATTTGATGCAGGAGACTCGTGGATGGGACAGCACAGCCTTCGGAACGATGCAAGGCTCCGAGGTGTTCCTCAACGTCTTTGCATTCTTCCTCATCTTCGCAGGCATCATTCTTGACAAGATGGGCGTGCGTTTCACGATGGTTCTTTCTGCCGTTGTGATGCTCATAGGCGCTTGCATCAAGTGGTACGCCGTTGATGAATCTTTCATGGGAAGTGGCTTAGAAGCTTGGTTTAACAGCCATCTGAACTACATTCCTGTGTTCGATGAGCTTGGTGTATCGCCCTTCTATGATGGAATGCCAGCCTCCGCTAAGTTTGCCGCCTGCGGTTTCATGATATTTGGCTGTGGCGTGGAGATGGCCGGCATTACCGTAAGTCGCGGTATCGTCAAGTGGTTCAAGGGCAGAGAGATGGCTTTGGCAATGGGTTCGGAGATGGCTCTGGCCCGTCTTGGTGTGGCAACTTGCATGATTTTCTCGCCCTTCTTTGCTCGTTTGGGCGGTCAAGTCAGTGTTTCTCGCTCGGTTGCCTTTGGCGTAGTGCTGATGTGCATTGCCCTCATCATGAGCATCGTTTACTTCTTTATGGATAGGAAACTCGACGCGCAGACTGGCGAGGCCGAGGAGAAGGATGACCCCTTCAAGATCAGCGACTTGGGACAAATCCTCACTTCGAGCGGCTTCTGGCTTGTTGCCCTGCTTTGTGTGCTCTACTACAGCGCAATCTTCCCCTTCCAGAAGTACGCCGTGAACATGCTGCAGTGCAACCTCACACTCGTAGCACCCGATGCTAATTCGTTCTGGGCAAAGCCTGATGTGACCATCGTTCAGTACCTCATCATGCTTTTTGTTGCTGCAACTGGCTTCGCAAGCAATTTCCAGAAGAAGGCTGGAGCTAAGTACGGTTTGCTTTGCGTCAGCATCCTCGCCCTCATCACCTATTGTTATATGGGTTACATGAGGCAGTCTGCCGAGAGCATCTTTGCGGTGTTCCCACTCCTGGCCGTGCTCATCACACCCATCTTGGGCAGTTATGTTGACCACAAAGGCAAGGCAGCCACGATGCTGATTCTGGGTTCGTTGCTCCTCATCTTCTGCCATCTGACCTTCGCCTTCGTGCTGCCTTTGTTCAAAGGTTCTGCCGTCGGAGGTATCGCGATTGCCTATATCACCATACTTGTGCTGGGTTCCAGCTTCTCTTTGGTGCCTGCAAGTTTGTGGCCAAGCGTGCCTAAACTGGTGGATGCTAAGGTGATAGGCTCTGCTTATGCACTCATCTTCTGGATTCAGAACATAGGTCTTTGGCTCTTCCCACTGCTTATCGGCAAGGTTTTGGACAAGACAAATCCTGGCGTTACCGACCCGACTCAGTTCAACTACACAGCCCCGCTTGTTATGTTGGCCAGCCTTGGCGTAGCAGCACTCCTGCTTGGTTTCGTGCTGAAGGTCGTTGACAAGAAGAAGGGATTGGGCCTCGAAGAGCCGAACATCAAGTAAGGAAGACTCGTTTCCTAAGCCGCTGATTTTCAGACGGCGAGCCTCAATTGCAAAGATGGCACGTTAAGATGTCAAACTTAGCGTGCCATCTTTGCAAACTTAACGTGTTAAATTGACCAACTTAACGTGCCGAGTTGAGAGACTCGGCACGCTTTGTTTTTTATTGTCTCGCGTCAAGTCAAATGAAAAGGCACGCGTTTTTGTTTTTTTTCCTAAATAAAAAGTTGGATGTTATCATTTTCTTTGTATCTTTGTCGCGAAATTATGTATGAATTTAACCAAATCTAAAAGCATATGAAGACAAAGATTTTTACCCTTTTAATGGCGCTCTTCGCATTCGCTTGGAGTGCAAAGGCCGATGAAATCACGAGTTTGAAGCTCACTATCAGCCATAATGGCGGAGAGTTCCGTGAAGTCTCATTCCCTGCTGAGGGCTGGCCTGACTTGGACTTGACCGATGAATCTACAACCTCTATCCGTATTAAAAGGGTTGAGGTGCAGACCTCTGGCACAGTAAGCAACGTTGTCTTCAAGGCAACGATGTACAAGACAGAAAAAGGTTTGCAGCCTGATGATGATTGGCGCACCTTTGATTTGCCCCGACAAGGGAACACTTGGGTGCTCGACTTTGGCGATGAAGCTCCAGACCTTATCGATAGTGAGATGGGTCCTGCGCCCAGAACCTTCCAGTTCTTTGTGCAGGCTCAAGACGGCTCAGGCAAAGCTATCTATTACAATAATGGTGGGCAAGATTATAAGGTACTCTTTGTGAATGGCGGCGGTTCTAGCTCATCGGGAGACATCAAGAACTTGACCTTAACCATCAGACTCAATGGTGGAGAAGCCTTTACGCAGGATATCCCTGCCGAGAACTTTCCTATTGTTGACCTGACAGACGAGCGTACTACCTCATTGATTATCGTAAAAGTGGAGGTTGAGGCAGAGGAATCGGTTTCGGATTTACAGTTTAATGGGACAATGTATAGTGCTTCGGAGGGCAGTCCGTCGAACGATGACGAGTGGCGTAGCTACTCTCTTCAGAACAAAGGCAACGGTAAATGGGAGCTCGATATGGGCGAAGGTTTCGAGCTTGTCGAGCCGGATTGGCTTAATAAGCCTAAGACGAAGACCTTCGAGTTCTATGTTCAGGGCACGAACGGCTCAGGAAGTCAGCTCTTCTACAACAATGGCGGAGCAAACTACAAAGTGACTTTCTCCACAGGCGAAGGCGGTGATTGGAAGATTAAGTTCCTCGACGGAATTACAGCAGGCTTGACTTTCAGCCTCGATGACTCGTATAAAGAGTATAATTTCAATGGTGCCGGAGATCGCGTACCTGAGGATCAGCTTGGAGAACTCAGTTCGCTCTGCATCGAACAGTTCGCTTTGCAGTTCTATACGGCTGATGGTGTGAAGACGAACGATGTGAGTCTTCAGTACAGAATCTATGAAGAAGGGCAAGAGCCGGAAGGTGGCTGGAACAGAATAGATGCTACTTATCTCGACAATGAGGAAGGCAACAAGATGTTCTGCTATACCGACATGATGGGAATTAACGTGACAAATGGCCTGGAACCCAACAAGGACTATGTCCTCGAGGTGAATTATCAGGTTGTAGTTGACGGGGAATACATCTTCTTGGGCAAGAATAAGGAAGGCAGCAAGTTCCGCTTCTTCCTCACGGAAAACACGTCGCAAGAGGAGATTTACAGCGTGATACTGACCCTCAGCCACAATGGCGGCGAACCTTTCGAAATGTATTTCGACCACGAGAATGCAGTTCCGCTGAACCTGGAAGGGCAGACAACGTCCCTGAAGATAATGAAGGCTGAGGTCTGGACCTCAGAAGGCGTGCAAAGCGTGAACGTAGTCGGCACGATGTATAACACGGAGAACGGCGGTCCGACTGGTGGCGATGAATGGCGTTCAATGTCTCTGGACAACACAAGCAACGGCTATTGGGAACTCGATTTCGGTAAGGAGGGATACGAGATTGTAGAGGATGAATGGCTCAATAACAACAAGTCGAAGACCTTCCAGTTCTATGTCAAGGGAGAGGATGGCTCAGGAAATGACGTCTTTTACAATAATGGAGGAGCGAACTACAAAGTGACCTTCTCCACAGGCGAAGGTGATGATTGGAAGGTTAAGTTCCTCGACGAAGTGACCGCCGAACTGGATCTTCGCGTCAACGACGAGTTATGGGTGTATGCTTTCTATGGTGACGGCAGTCGCGACCCAAGCGAACAACCTGGACGACTCAGTTCCCTCACGATAGAACAATTCGATATTATATTCCGCGTAAAGGAAGGCTTGAGCGCGAAAGACGTAAGCCTTCAGTACAAAGTCTATGAAGAAGGACATGCAGACGAAGGCTGGTGGAACAGAATTGACGCTCAGCAGTACTTCAATCAAGGCGATAACATCATGTATTGCCATGCAGAGAATCTGGGACAGCAAGTTGCAGATGGACTGGAAGTGGGAAAGAACTATGTGCTCGAAGTGTGTTATCAGATCGTTATCAACGAGGAATACATCTTCTTCGGCAAGGACACGGAAGATTGTAAGTTCCGCTTCACCATCGATGATGGCAGCGTGCAGACGGAAGGCATCCGCAGCATGACACTCACCATCAACTGCGACGGCGAGGTCTTCACCGAGTCGTTCCCATCCGAGGGCTGGGAGATTCATGCTATCGAGGGACTGGTTTCCTCCATTAAAGTCATGCGAGTCGAGGTCGAATCAAGTGAATCGCTGACCTACATGGGCTTCTGCTCGACCATCTACAATACGGCTGATGGCTGGCAGCACGACGATACGGCATGGGATTGGATTCCCATGGAGAACCAAGGCGGCGGTCGTTGGGTGCTCGACTGGGGTGAAGGAAGAGAGTGTGTCGCGAGCGAATGGCTCGATCAGAACGTGACAAAGACCCTCGAGTTCTTTGCCGACGGAGGCGACGCGAACGGCAACAAATACAAATATGCCAATGGTATCAGCGACTATGGCTATGACAACAACTACAAGGTGACGTTCACTCCTGGCGTAGATCCCGATGGCATCAGCCTCGTTTCCGCTTCGAAAGAGGATGGCGCAACCTATAATCTTGCCGGCCAACGCGTGAGAAAAGACTACAAGGGCATCGTTATCACTAATGGAAGAAAAGTATTGATAAAGTAAAACTTGGTAGATAATGAGATTGTACTCCTCCCTCTGTGGGTTCTTGCTCTGTGCTTTGTCGGTTAATGCGACAAGCCAACCCGACTTGGTTCGCTATGTAAATACGCTGCAAGGCACGCTTTCGAACTTCGGTCTCTCACACGGCAACACCTTCCCTGCTACGGCTATGCCGTATGCCCAACACATGTGGACGCCCCAGACGGGACCTAATGGCGAGGGTTTTAAGTACCTTTATGAGTCGGATCAAATCAGGGGATTTGGCCAAAGCCATCAGCCTTCGCCTTGGGTTAGCGACTATGCCGTCTATACTTTCTTCCCTGAAACGGGCAACTTGGAGGTCGATCCCGATAAGCGAGGCGCGCGTTTCTGCCATTGCAAGGAGGTCGGACAGCCTCACTACTACAGCGTCACCTTCGACAATGGCATTCGTACAGAGATGGCTCCAACAGAGCGAGGCGTGCATCTTCGCTTTTCGTATCCGAAGAAACAGGACGCTTACTTGGTCATCGACGGCTATACCGCCGAGTCGGAAATCCATGTAAATCCAGAGAAACGGCAGGTTACGGGCTGGGTCAACAACCAGCGTTTCGTCAATCATAGCGAGAACTTCCGCTGCTTCTTTGTCGTTCAGTTCGACCAGCCGATACTCGATTACGGCACATGGGAAGGGGAGAACAAGCAGACTTTCCCGCATGAAAAAGACGGCCAGGGCAAGCGTTTCGGCTGTTACCTCAAGTTCAAGCCAGGCAGTAGGGTGCAGGCTCGGGCTGCTTCAAGCTATATCTCCGAGGAACAAGCCTGGCAGAACTGGCGCTCGGAACTGGGCGCGGATAAAACTCTGGAACAGACAAAGAAGCGGGGCTTCGAGACGTGGAATGCCTTGCTGAATCGCATCCGAGTGGAAGGAGGCAGCGACGAGCAGCTGCGAACCTTCTATAGTTGTCTGTTCAGGGCAAACTTGTTCTCTCGCAAGTTCTATGAAATCAGGTCGGATGGCACACCTTATTATTATAGTCCCTACGATGGAAAAATCTACGAGGGTTATATGCTGACCGACAACGGCTTTTGGGACACTTTCCGAAGCCAGTTTCCCTTGACGAACATCCTGCATCCCACGCAACAAGGCCGCTACATGCAAGCCCTTCTCGACGCGCAAAAGCAGTTCGGATGGCTGCCTGCCTGGTCTTGTCCGGGCGAGACCGGAGGCATGTGTGGCAACCATAGTATCTCGCTATTGGCAGATGCGTGGGCAAAAGGGATACACTCTTTCGACCCGGATTCCGCTTTGACTGCCTATGCTCACGAGGCTATGAATAAAGGTCCCAAAGGTGGCGCGAACGGTCGAGCTGGTTGGAAAGAGTATTGGCAACTCGGTTATGTCACCTTCCCGGAGTCGCATGGAAGCGTGACACAAACGCTAGAGTATGCCTACGACGACTGGTGCGCTTGGAAACTTGCCCGCAGTTGTGGCAACACTTTCTACGAGAAGATATTCGAAAGAGTGCTCCATAACTACCTGAATCTCTGGGATCCTGAGACGAAGTTCTTCAGGGGAAGAGGCAAGGACGGCAAGTGGAGTGTGGAGCCTTTCGACCCGCTTGTATGGGGCGGGCCATACACCGAGGGTAATGCCTGGCACTATATCTGGAGCGTTTTCCACGATGTGCAGGGTCTCATAGAACTCTTCGGCTCGGATGAAGCCTTTGTGGAGAAGATGGATAGCGTCTTTTCGCAGCCAAGTACGGTTAAGCCAGGCTGGTATGGCGGCAAGATACACGAGATGACGGAGATGGAGATAGCGGGCATGGGGCAATACGCTCACGGCAATCAACCCATTCAGCATATGCCTTATCTCTACAGCTATGCCGGTCAGCCCTGGAAGACCCAGTACTGGGTTCGCCAGATTATGGAGCGCCTTTACCACAGCACGCCCGACGGTTTCCCTGGTGATGAGGACCAAGGCGGCATGTCGTCGTGGTATGTCCTGTCTGCTCTGGGGCTCTATGCCGTTACGCCTGGCACCGACCAATACGTGCTTGGCAGCCCGATTTTCCGTAAGGCAACCATCACGATGGAGAACGGCAAGCAGTTCGTCATCGAGGCAAAGGACAACTCGAAGGATAATGTTTATGTCGATAGCCGCAGTCTCAATGGCCAGCCCATCTCGCGTAATTATATCACTTACAGCGAGTTGACGTCCGGAGGTACGCTTTCTCTTCAGATGTCCGACAAGCCGAACAAGCAGTTGGGCACGGAGAAATCAGATGCTCCCTACAGCCTTACTTTTGAACTTGGGAAGTGACGGTTGAAAACGTGGCGTGCCATCTTTGCAAACATGGCGTGCCATCTTGACCAACTTAACGTGCCATCTTTGCAAACTTAACGTGCCACGTTTGCGAACTAGCTTGCCTGCGTTTTCTGACTGCCTATTTTAATCAAGTCTTTTTGTGCTGTGAACCAAGGCAGGTAGTTGTGAAGGAGCCAGCAACAGAACACACAGCCCGCTATCGTGAGTGCCAGTACGATGAGGCTCTGCATGATATTGCTCGACCAGAACGACTCGTTCTTGAATTCGGGCAAAAGCATTATGACGACTTTCACGATTGCCATGTGGGTGCAAAGCACAATGATGGAGTAGCGGCCGATGTAAGAAATGACGGGCAGCCACCTGATGACGCGGCTCAGCAGCAATATGCCGAGCGTTCCCAGCAGGCCTGCAAGGTAAACGAGCAGCAAAGACGAACTATATGTGTTGAGGTAGAAGTAGTTCTCGCCCATGTACGTGAAGTGAAGCACACCAAGTAGCGCAATGCCGACGAGTAATGCCCATTGCCACCTGATGCTCAGTTGGAAGAAACTCAGTCTCCTGTTCAGGAGGTATCCCATCCAGAGGAAGGGCAGGCTTGTCATTGCTGTCCCGATGTTTAACGGCAAGTTGCCTGCAAAATAACCTCCGATGCCGATGCCAAGTACGCTCATCCCTATAATCACCTCGGACGTAAGGTCTTCATTTACATGCCGCTTTACTATATAATATAATGTAGCAAAGATGACGTTCATCCAAAACAGACAAAGCAGGAACCATAGCGGAGCCCATATCTCGCCGATGCCAATGCCGGCGAAGTTCCACAATGCTTTAGCCAGCACTCTATACAGCACCAGGAAGAAGAGGTAGGGAACCAGGATGCGGTTTGTCTTGCGCAGCAGGAACTCTTTGATTCCGCCCTGATAGTCCTTGAAGAATAGTCCGGAAAGGATAAAATAAAGCGGCATCCTCGTCTGTTCGAAGATGTCGTTCATGGGATAATTGCCGTCGGAGAAGTATCTGTAGTCGGAGATGTGGTCAAGGACAACAAGCAGAATGCAAATGCCCTTTGCCAGGTCGATGTACTCAATGCGCTCTTTCATGTTGACAACAGACAACAGACGATAGACTACCGACGAAGACTTTTGTCCGTTGTCTTCAATCTGTTGCCCTCAATAAGCACTGTGGCGTAGGCAGAGATGCCTTCCTCGCGACCCGTGAAGCCTAGCTTCTCTGTAGTCGTTGCCTTGATGGAAACAGCATCCACGTCAATGCCCATCACATCTGCAAGGCATTGCTGCAT
>CACXUA010000012.1 GCA_902770725.1 uncultured Bacteroidales bacterium
CATCGGCGGCGGCAGGAATCCGATCGTCATCAAGACGGATGTGATCACTGCCGAGGGCCAGGACATCTACCTGAACGTCAGGTACTTCCTTAAGTCCGACGACGGCCTTCTGCCTGCGGGGCACGAGGTGGCCCACGACCAGATCATGATCAACGAGGCGGTGCCGTCCTTCCTCTTCAAGGGCGGGGACACCTTCGTCAACGAGAAGGGGGATGACCTTGTCTTTGAAGGCAAGGCGCAGGGGCGCATCCCCTGGGAGATCCGCCTGGACGAGAAGACGGGCGCCATCCATTCCTACAAGGTGGGCGGCGTGCAGTATCTCTCCGGCCCGCTCCTGCCCTGTTTCGGCATCATGCACCTTCAGGAGTCCGATGTTGGGCAGCTCGGCCACACGCTTGTCATAGACCTGAATGGCCACGACGTCGTGCTTGTGGGCTGCGATGGAGAGGGGTTGCAGGAAGGAATGCTGGTCGAGGAAGTCGCTCAGCACAAAGGCGATGCAGCGTCGCTTGATGGCCCTCGTCATGTACTCGAGGGCGAAGGCGATGTTCGTCTGCTGGCTCTCGGGCTTGTAGTCGAGGAGTTCGCGGATGATATAGAGGATGTGCTTGCGGCCTTTCTTGGGTGGGATGAACTTCTCAATCCTGTCGGAGAAGAAGATGACGCCGATCTTGTCGTTGTTCTGAATGGCAGAGAAGGCGAGCGTGGCCGCAATCTCAGTCACCATGTCGCGCTTGAACTGCTTTACGGAACCGAAGTCGAGGCTGCCGCTGACGTCAACCAGCAGCATCACCGTCAGCTCGCGCTCCTCCTCGAAGACCTTGACGTAAGGCTTTCCAAAGCGAGCCGTCACGTTCCATTCGATGTCGCGAATGTCGTCGCCATACTGGTACTCGCGCACCTCGGAGAAAGTCATGCCGCGCCCCTTGAAGGCAGAGTGGTACTCGCCCGCAAAGATGTTGCTGCTCAGGCCACGAGTTTTAATCAATTATGAATTGAGAATTATGAATTGCTTTAGGGCACTTCGACCTTATTGACAATCTTGCTGATGATTTCCTCGCTGACCACATTGTTGGCCTCTGCCTCGTAGGTGAGGCCGATGCGGTGACGGAGCACGTCGTGAGCCACGCTGCGGACATCTTCGGGAATGACATAGCCGCGTCTCTTGATGAAGGCAAAGGCGCGGGCTGCCAGAGCCAGGTTGATGCTGGCACGGGGAGAGCCGCCGAACTCGATGTAGTCCTTTATCTCCTTCAGGCCGTACTTCTCGGGATAGCGTGTGCAGAAGACGATGTCGGCGATGTATTGTTCAATCTTCTCATCGAGATAGACCTCGCGGACAATCTCGCGAGCCTTCATGATCTCGTCCGTCCCCATCACGGGTCTCACAGCCTGTTGCTCGCCCTTTATCTGCTGACGGATGATGAGCTTCTCCTCCTCGAGCTTCGGATAATCGATGACGACCTTCAGCATGAAACGGTCCACCTGCGCCTCGGGCAGAGGATAGGTGCCTTCCTGCTCGATGGGGTTCTGCGTGGCGAGCACGAGGAAGGGCTTCGGCAGCTTGAAGGTGTTCTTGCCGATGGTGACCTGACGCTCCTGCATGGCCTCGAGCAAAGCGCTCTGCACCTTTGCCGGAGCACGGTTGATCTCATCGGCCAGCACGAAGTTAGCGAAGACGGGACCCTGCTCTACGAGGAACTTCTCGTCCTTCTGACTGTAGATCATCGTACCGATGACGTCGGCGGGAAGCAAGTCGGGCGTAAACTGGATGCGGCTGAACTTGGAGTCCACCAACTGAGCCAGCGTCTTGATTGCCATTGTCTTAGCCAGTCCAGGCACACCTTCCAATAGGATGTGTCCGTCGCTGAGGAGGCCAATGAGCAGGGACTCGATGAGATGCTTCTGTCCTACGATAACTTGATTCATGCCCGTCACCAGGTTTGTGACGAAACCACTTTGTCTTTCGATGCGTTCATTTAGTTCGCGAATGTCGATTGATTCTGCCATATTTAGTTAAGTTTATTTATATTCGGGCACAAAATTACTGCTTTATCTGCTATCTGCCAAACGAGAAATGATAAATAAAGTTATAGGGATGTTTAACTTTGTTAAAAAACTATCAAAACAGTATATAAAGCTCTCGATGTGAGGGAAGCAGAAACCACTCACGAGAACTTGATAAAATCGACACGTGGATTTGATAAAATCGACACGTGGATTTTGCCAAATCGACACGAGGATTTTGGCAAATCCTCTGGAGGGTTTTGAAAAGAATTCACGAGACACTATTAAATCTGAAAATATAAGTTGGTTAAATTGACAATTATCTTAACCTTCCAATTCACTTTATCGTGTCACAAAAAAAAAGGAGCTTTGCGGCTCCTTTTTTCTTTCTTCTTATATTAATGCAGACCATGAATGGTCAAGCTTTACTCTATCTTCTCGAGCTCTGGCAGTTTGATTTCCATATTGACAGGAATGCTATCCGGATCGGTGAAAGCATTGTGGACAATGATGTACTTAGCAAACTCCTTGTCACCATACTCTTCTCTCGCTATTTTAGCAAGATAATCGCCTGGCTTCATGACGTACGTCTTGAGCGTACCTACTATCTTGTACTCGCCATCAGGCACTTGTGCGAACTCAGGCTCTGGGGCTGGTGCTTCTTCTACTGGAGTCTCCACTTGTGGCTGCACAGGTTCTTCCACCTTCACAGATGGTTTACCCAGGAACTTATATGCTAGAAATGCGAGCAGGCAAAGCAACAAAAGACCCAATAGCCAAGCCCAAAGGTGACTACCTTTCTTCTCTTCTGATGGAGTGGTCGGTTCGTCTTTTTGCTCAGGAATAGAGACAGGGACGGGCTCAGGCTCGGCAACAGGTTCAGGAGTTGCCTCTTGTTCGGGCTCAGAAACAGGCGTGAATGCTTGAATCGGCTGAGCAGCAACCTCAGGCTCCGATTCATCAGGGTCTGTATCTCCTCCTGAAGCAAGCTGAGAGGTCTGAGTTGCTTCTGGCACTCTTTCCATCTCCTCAATGCTCGTTCCTTCGTTGAGGGCAACAGCTTGGAAGTCAGCAAAAGGTTTATTGATAAGGTCTTTGAGTGCTGTCTCTGGGGTGAACGAGAGCTTTGAGTGTCCAGGTATGACGATACGTTCGCCAGTGTTGACGTTGACGCTTTCACGGTCGAGGACTTCAATCAACTTAAACGTTCCAAGGCCTTTTATCTTGACAAGTTTGTCGGTGCTGACGTTTTGTGCAATGGAATCGAAGAATTCTTTCAAAAATGCCTCTGCATCCCGTTGAGGGATGTTCTTCTTTTGCGCTAATGCTTTAGCAAGTTGCTGGAGGGTTATCTTGTTAGCCATAACTCTTAATTCTTAACTTTTAATTTCAAGGATGTGTTGGGTTTGAAGTTCACAGTCATTTTGGGAGGAATGAGCATGCGTTGTTTGGTGTTGGGGTTGACCAACACTCGCTCCAACTTCTTCTTGACCTCGAAGGTACCGAAGCCAGGAACAAGGATTGAGTTTTCTTCCAACAGCTCACCAATGATGGCTGAGACGGTAGCATTTACCATCGAAGCGGCTTCCCTGCTGTTCAACTTGGTGCGACTGGCTAAGTCTGCAATAAATTCTTTGTTATTCATATTTGGTCGTTTAGTTGTTTAGTCGTTTGGTCATTTAGGATTGCAAAAAGATCGAATTCATCGGCACTTTCTATCTTTACATTGACGAATTGCCCTGTGTGAAGATTGAGAATTGGGCTTCTCTTGATGAGCACTTCCGGGTCAACCTCAGGCGAGTCGAACTCTGTGCGGCCTATGAAGTAATCACCCTCCTCGCGGTCTATGATGACTTTCAGCGTCTGTCCTACCTTATTCTCCTGAACATCTGCGCTTATCTGCTGTTGAACGCGCATCAACTTGCTGAGACGTGCCTGTTTCACTTCATCGGAAACATCGTCCTTGTAGTGTTCTGCAGCGTACGTCCCTTCCTCTTCACTATAGGCAAAGGCACCCATTCGCTCGAACTTCGCCCACTTCACGAAGTTGATGAGTTCCTGGAAGTCTTCGTCCGTCTCACCCGGGAAACCTACCATGAGTGTCGTGCGAAGATGAATGTTGGGTACTTCCTTGCGGATTCTCTCGATGAAATCGTAGGTTTCTTGCTTTGTGATGTGACGACGCATAGCCGAAAGTTGGTTGTCGCTGATGTGCTGCAGGGCAATATCAAGGTACCTGCAAACATTCTTGTGACGTTTCATTACTTGTAGAAGTTCCCAAGGGAAATGTGCGGGATAGCCATAGTGAAGCCTTATCCATTCCACGCCAGGCACCTCGGCAATGCGGTCGATGAGCTCAGCTATCATCTGCTTGCCGTAGAGGTCTGTTCCGTAGCCCGTCAATTCCTGCGCAATTACCTGAAACTCCTTGACGCCTTTCGCCGCCAGACTCTCCACTTCAGCCACGATTTCCTCGATGGAATGGGACTTTTGTTTGCCTGTGATGATAGGAATGGCACAATAAGCACAATGCCGATTGCAGCCCTCGCTTATCTTCAAATAGGCATAGTGAGAAGGTGTCGTAAGGTGCCTCTCATTGGAGGCTTCCTTGTGATAGGTTCCATTCAAGTCTGTGATGATTTGCTCCCAATCGAACTTGCCGTAGAACTTATCTACTTCGGGCAGTTCCTGCTTCAGCTCCTCGAAGTAACGCTGCGAGAGGCATCCCATCACGATTAGCTGCTTTAGCTTGCCTTGCTCCTTTCGCTGCGCAAGTTCGAGTATCATATTGATGCTTTCCTCCTTCGCGTCACCGATGAAACCGCAGGTATTGACGATAGCAATCTCCCCCTCGGGTTCCTCTGCATCATGTGTTACATTGAAGCCGTTCAGTTCCAACTGACGGATGAGCTTCTCGCTGTCAACAAGGTTCTTGCTGCATCCAAGCGTTATTATGTCTATCGTGCGAGACTTCATTTCTTGAAGAGTGAATCAACAAACTCTCTACGATTGAATGGTTGCAAGTCTTCTGCCCGTTCACCTAAACCGATGTAGCGAACAGGTATCTTGAACTGGTCACTAATGCCGATGACTACGCCACCTTTGGCACTTCCGTCGAGCTTCGTGATGGCCATGCTCGTCACTTCAGTAGCGGTAGTGAACTGTTTGGCTTGTTCGAAGGCGTTCTGGCCAGTACTACCATCGAGGACGAGCATTACATCGTGCGGTGCATCAGGCATAAGTTTCTGCATAACGCGCTTAATCTTCGAAAGCTCGTCCATCAAGCCTTTCTTGTTGTGCAGACGGCCTGCAGTATCGATGAGAACGACATCTGCGTTGTTGGCTATTGCGCTGTTGAGTGTATCGAAAGCCACGCTGGCTGGGTCGCTTCCCATCTTTTGCTTGACGACTGGGACGCCGATCCTTTCGCCCCAAATACTTATCTGCTCGACAGCAGCGGCACGGAAAGTGTCGGCTGCTCCAAGCACAACCTTCAAGCCGGCTTCTTTGAACTGATAGGCGAGTTTACCGATAGTGGTCGTCTTGCCTACACCATTCACGCCTACGACAAGGACGACGTATGGCCTTTTGTCGGCAGGAATCTGAAAACCTTCAGTGTCGTCTGTGTTGTTTTCCGTAAGTAATTGTGCGATTTCATCGCGAAGAATGTTGTTGAGCTCGTCAGTCGTGACGTACTTGTCTCGCTCAACTCGAGCCTCGATACGTTTGATAATGTTGAGGGTTGTATCTACGCCCACGTCACTGGTCACAAGGACTTCCTCCAGGTTGTCGAGCACCTCGTCATCTACCTTCGACTTGCCTGCAACGGCACGCGTCAGTTTGCCGAAGAAACTTTCCTTCGTCTTCTCAAGCCCTTGATCGAGCGTTTCCTTCTTCTCTTTGGTAAAGAAATTAAAGAATCCCATATCTTTCTTTGCTTAGTTATTTCGCGTGCAAATATAGCAAAAAAAGCCCAATCCATCGCAAATAATACCGAATTTTTAGTATTAATTAAGGAATAGGAAACAACAAAAAACTCCTTCGTTTCGCAACGAAAGAGCTGTATGGCGCCAAATTATTAACTTCTAAAAACTATAAGCATTGTTATTGGGGGCTATTCCCTTCCTGACGCGCGCTGAGCCGGAACTGGATGGGCAGGTTGAAGCGGCTGCGGACAATATTACCGTCCTTATCCTTGGCAGGTTCCCACTTCGGCATTGCCTTCAAGACACGCACTCCTTCTTCGTAGAGCAGTTCTCCTAAGTCTTGTCCCACTTTGGGCTCCTCTGTGCTCTCAGGATTCTTCTCCTTGTAGGAAGTCACATCAATCTCCGAGAGTTCCATGCCAGGTCCGCGCAGCTTCTTGATTTCCGTGATACTGCCGTCCTTCTCAACAACGAAGCTTATGATGACGCGACCTTGCACACCAAATTGTTGGCAGAGCTTCGGATAGCGGATGTTCATCGACAAGAACTTAAAACATTCCGGGTCGCCTCCAGGGAACTTTGCCCTCTCCTTCACCACATTATAGATGGTGTCGTTATTGTTGAAGACTTCCTTGTCATTGAGCATTATCTTGGCGACGCTCTTGCCATTGACTGTAATATTGCCGTCGTCGTCCATCTCTGCTCCGGGCAATTTCTTGACGAGGTCCTTGAGAACAGGGTCATTAGTTCCTGTCTGCTTGTTATAGACAACATTCTGACTCTCAGGTTCCTTCGTTTCCTTCTTGGTAGTAATTACGATGACGCCATTGGAACCTTTGTCGCCCCATACTTTGGTGGCGGCATCATTCTTCAGCACGGTAATGCTTTCGATGTCCTCCACATTAATATTCAGCAGAGATGAGAATTGCTCTTCACTGTTCATTGTTTCAAAGTTGACATCTTTGGAAACTTCGATGATTTTGCCGTTGAGGACAACCAGAGGCTGTGCATTATCATGACCACGCACACGCATCATGGTTGTACCAGAGGTTCCTTCATCCTTTATTTTCTCCTTTTTCCCTTCTAAAGCTTGCAGGTTTGGAGAATTCTCCGTACCTTTGCCTTCGAGTTTAGTTACAGTCTCCTCGATGGGAGCGACGAACTTAGGCGTTGCGAAGGCCGAGAGCGCCAACGCAGCGACCGGGATGACATAGAGCGCCTTGCTCTTCATCCAAGGATTTGATTTTGACTTCTTCATCATAGTGATACGTTTTTTAGTTAAACTATGGTTAAAGCTGTTGGCAAAAGGGTACCCACCGGAGCCAACGGCTTTTCTTATGAGCAATAACTGATAGCCTTGTGCCGAGACGCCATGCTCGAGGACGAAGTTGTCGGCCTCATATTCGTGCACATCACGCAGGCTGATGCCCAGCACATAACAGAGCGGATTCCACCACTGAAGCATCTGCACGAGGGTGAGCAGCACGACGTCCCACGAGTGGCGGCCCTGAATGTGTCCCATCTCGTGAAGGACAATCTCGCGACCTGCTTCGTCGTAATCCTTCTCGTTAATCACGATGTTCCGCATCCAACTGAACGGCGCCACATCTCCCGAATGGCAATAGATGCGGACGCCCTGCTCGTCGTTGTGCCAAAGCACACCCTGCTTCAAGCCGAACTGCAGGCGGGCAATCTGCCAAAGCCTCATCAAGAGCAACGCCACCATACCTATTATATATATGAGACTGACGAGGAAGAAGACGCTGAAACGCGAGATCCCCTGACTTGCCGCACCCTCTGCCAGGACTTGCACCTCGGGCAAGACATGAACGGGAATGCCTAACTCGAGCATCTGCAACTGCGCCGCTTGCACGACAGGCTGGTGATCGAGCGACATCCAGGGTATGTTGCAGAGTGGCAAGACGAGCGACAAGAGCAGGATTCCCAGCAAAATCAAGCGATTGAAGCGAAAGAAACTCTCGCGCCTGAGCATCAGCATGTAGGGCAAGTACAGCATTGACAGTACGATAGCCGACTTGATGGAATACAGTAACAAAGCAGACATCATGATATTTACTATTTATCATTTAACAATTTACCATTTATCACTTTTGCTAAATGAGTGAGAGCAGTTCTTTCACCTCTTCGGCCGAGAGGTTCTCTTCCTTGACGAAATAGTTGAGCATCGACTTCACGCTGCCACCGAAGAAGTTCTGCTTCACCTCCTGCATCGTGCGGCGCGTGTATTCGGCTCGCGTTACGAGCGGCACATAGCGATGCGTCTTGCCCTGACCGCCCACTTTGTGGAAGTCGAGATAACCTTTCTCGTAGAGCACTTTCAGGTAGGTCGCGATAGTTGTGTATGCAGGCTTGGGCTCTTTGTAGTGCTCCAAAACGTCCCACGCACAAGCCGCTCCGTCGATGTCCCAAAGGATGTTCATCACTTCGAACTCAACCTTAGTCAATGTGTTGTCGTTGCGTTTCATATCATTCAACATGTTTGTTTCCGAGAGCAAAGTAAGGGAGTTTTGCTTAATCTCGCAATGTTTAGATATTGGAAAGTTTAGATATTGTCTGCTTTTTAACGTTTATTTGTAGTAATTGAACAGTTATTCGTAGTAATACAAAACAAAAAGCTCCCTCGCGGGAACTACGAAGGAGCTAAATGTTGTTGCTTTGTTACTTCCTTACGGACGCTTCGTTTGCAAGGGACGATACTGGATGCCCATCGCGTCGAGGCGCTTCAAGTGTGCTTGCAAGCGGGGGAAGAAGTCGTCCCAACTCTGTTCGCTTCGAGGCGTCCAAGCCTTCTCAGCCAATGCCAAAGCACGTGGGAAGACCATCCATTGCATACGGGCTTCCGTGGGAATGCGTTCGCACCAGATGTTTGCCTGCATGCCCTTGATGAGTTTCAGTTGCTCGGGCGTGAGGTCAACGGGCACGATGTCGCCGTCGTAGATGTGACGCAACGTGTTGTCGTCCTGCGCGTAATCAAAGTAAAGGAAGGTGAAGGGGCAGAGCACGACCTCGTTGCCCATAGCCGTTGCCTTCTGCGTCACGTCGGGATGGTCGCCGCGCCACCAATGCACGGTCGCTGTCTTGGAGAGTCCGCCCTCGAGTATCTCGTCCCAGCCCAAGATGCGACGGCCGTGGGCGTTGAAGTACTTCTCCATCTTCTTTGTGAACCACGCCTGCAGCTCGCTGACGTCCTTCAAGCCCTCGCTCTCGATGCGCTTCTTGCACTCGCTGCATTCCGACCAGCGACGGCGGTTCACTTCATCGCCGCCGATGCTGACGTACTCGTATGGGAAGAGCTGGAAGACCTCGTCATAAACCTTTTCTGCGAACTCGATGGTCGAGTTGCGACCAAGGCAAAGCGGCTCCCGACCGTCTTGTGTGCAGCTCAGCCAACGGTAGCACCAGCAAGCCGAGCCGTTGTGGCCGGGCATATCAATCTCGGGAATCACGTCAATACCACGAACAGCAGCGTACTTCACCACGTCGCGAATCTCGTCCTGCGTATAGTAGCCGCCGTAAAGTTCACCGAAGCCCTCGACTTCCTTGAAGAACTTCCAAGGAATGAGCATCGCAGGATTGTTCTCCTTTGCAGCTCGGTCGAGGCACTGGCGGTCGTGACTGTTGAAGCGACGCCAAGCCATCGAATCACCCGTCAACTCGGGATAAGCCTTTACCTCCATGCGGAAGCCCTCGTTGTCCGACAGGTGCCAATGAAACTTATTGAGCTTATAGAGCGCCATCTGGTCGAGCAAACGCTTCGTCTCTTCAACAGAGAAGAAGTGTCGCACAGGGTCGAGCATCAGTCCGCGCCAATGGAAGTTCGGGGCATCTTTAATAGTGACAGAAGGTATTCCCCAATAGAATTTATGAAAGCCTCCGAACATACAATAGTTCCGCCTACATTTAATAGGCATTAACTGCCTCAGCGTCGCAATGCCGTTGATGATGCCACGATAGCTGTGGGCTGTGATGAGAACGCCTTTTTTGTCGCAGACAAGCTCATAGCTCTCGTCGTTTTCGTCGGGAAGGACAAGGCTGAGCTGGACCTTGCCTTTGCCAAGTTTTGTCTTGAAGCGGAAGCCCGTCTCATTTTCCAGCACTTCTTGCAGATAAGTGGCTGCAGGTTCCAGGCTCGCATCGCTGTAACCGATGGTGAAGCCCTTTGTGAACACAAACTCACCCTCTTTCTCTACGACCGAAGTGGGTTTGGGAATGATGTTGACGGCAGCCATTGCCGTGCCTGCGCACAAAAGCAGGGAAGTAAAAAGAATAGAAAGTCTTTTCATAATAACAGTCGTTAGTTTCATATCGCTTGCAAAGATACAACTTTATTCGGACATGGCAGCCGTTCTCCTCTAAAAAAGAGAAGGTGAAGCGACTGGACGAGACAAAAAGCCCCCGACTGGCTTCGCAGCTGGTCGAGGACATGAAAAGAAAAAATACCTTTAATTTAAATGAGAAAATACTTTTTGCTTTGTAGTTGCTTACTTTTGTTTCATCTTCATTAGCAGGTCGCGTGCCCTTTGGAAGTAATTGCGGTCTGCCTCATTCTTGGCTATTTCAATTAAAGAGTCAATGTCGGCCATTACCTTCTCCCACTTCTCTGTAGAGTCGGGACGTCTGAAGGCACCATACTCGACGCCCATCTTGCAAAGGTTATAGATGGAGACAGCCGTGACTGCCGTCAATTTCGTTTGATGATTGAAGTAATAATCCTTCAAGATGTTAAAGTCGGTGATGAAAGCGTCGTCATTCGCCTTTTCATTGATGTAGCCTATTTGGTTGGAAGGGATGCCCATGCCAATAACGGTGGTAGTCTGTGCCGAAGGTATCTTGGCGTACGTCACGATGTATCGGGCGAAGACATTTCCCTTGTGGTCTTCCTTCCATTCGAGGGCATATGCGTACCGATGCGTCTTGGTGGTGTCGGCAGCATCAAGTATGTTGATGTTGATGTAGTTGCCATATTGCTCGCCAATAGTGACGTAGCGGTTCACGTCCTCACCAATCATTAAGTTCCTTTTTCCTTCATTCTGCGGGTTTCCCGTCGTTAAAGTGTTGACACCGTAACAATTCGGATTGTAGGTTCCGTTTGCCTCGAAAGCCTTTATCATCTCGTCGAGCATGGAACGTTGTTTCTTTGGAAGCGTGAAGGTCATGATGTCGCAGCGCCACTTCAAGGGCGTTCCCTCCTTCGTTATGTCGCGTTCCTGACCAAGACTCTTGCTGACTTCCACCTTGTTGTCAATGGTTTGAGAGATGAGACTACTCATCCAGGACTCAATGTCCTGCGCTACCACCTTTTGTGCGGAAGCGTTTAAACTGACGAGCATCAAGCTCGCAAGGATTAAGTTCTTCATATTATATAAGGTATTAAGTGTTTAGAATGAAATGATTTGGTGTGACGTCTCGGGTTCTTCGCCCAGAAGCGTGGCGATGTATGCCCGCAGAGGTTCTGTCTGCTCATGCATCTCGTAGGCGACTTGCAAGACTTCCTCGGCGAGGAAGATATCGACGAGCGCCTGCTTTTCGGGCGAGATGACGGGCAGTTCCTCCTTTTCCTCCACCGAGGAGGAGGGGAAAACAGGCTCGGCCTCTGCAAGCAAAGGCTCGACCTGAGGCTCTTCGGGGACGATAGGCTTGCTGGGCTTTGGCTGATTGCCAAGTGTCTTCTGAGCTTTCTGAATAATCGGATTATTCTGAGTATTCAGAGGAGCGGGCTCTTTTGGCTCGATGGGCGTGTCGGCTTCCTGCTTTGGGAGCTCTGCGACGACTGTTGGAGCGGCTGGCCCAGGCTGCTGCGCCTGCTGGCGAGGCCAGAGGAAGAAGCCCACGACAAGTGCTGCCGCGATGCTGCTCACCCAGAAAGCTATTGTGCGCGGCTTGTTTCGTCGACGGGGCTCTACCTTCTGCAGGACCCTTTCGGCAAAGTCCGCCGAGAGGGGCGGCACGTCTGCTGCCCGGCGCTCAAGCGCTGCCTTTAGCAGCTTATCCAGTTCCTTTTCCTTCATATCCCTTTCAATTTTCAATCTTCAATCTTCAATTTTCAACAGCTTCTTTAGTTTCTGCCTGATTCTTTGCAGGCGGCTGGCGAGCGGACCTGCTGCGACGTCCATCACCTCGGCTATTTCTGCGAGCGAACGCTCCTCGTAATAATGCAGGTGCAGGAGCGTCCGCTCCTCTGGGCGCAGGCTTTCGATGGCTTTGTCGAGGAGCATGAGCCGCTCGTTTCTTGCAGCCGTCTCCTCCTCATCCTGCGCCCAGAGTGCCCCGTCTGGCGGTCTGTAACGCTCCTCGTCGAGCGGCATGGATGCGAGTCCTCGGCTGCGAAGATGGTTCAGGGCGGTGTTGTAGGCGATGCGGCTGAGCCATGTCGGGAACGAGGCTCGCTCGGGGTCGAAGTCGGAGAGATGCCTGAAGGCACGCACGAAGACGTCCTGCGTCAGCTCCTCCACGTCGCGAACATCGCCGACCATCTGTGCCACAAGCAGCTGTACCTGCCGTCCGTACCTGTCCATCAGGTACTTATATCCGTCGGCCTGCCCGCGCTGGGCAGCGAGTATCATCTGCTTTTCCTGGTCTGCCATAGTTATTCTTGCCACCCTTATATACACAAGAGCAGCAGAAATATGTCGCTGAAAAGAGAAAAATTTTTGCTTACGGGAGGCGATAACGTGTCTGAGCGCCTTTGCCTTCGCGAACCAGACGACCCTCTCGAACGAGCCGACGCAACAGACTTGTAACGCGACTACGGGTCAAGGTCTGTTCGAAAGCGACGGACACATCCTTATGCGTAATGTAGGTCCTGCTGGCAAAGAGCTCGGTGAGGCGTGTCTCGACCTCCGACTCCTCAGCATTGAACTTCCATCCGTACGGCACCTGGTCCACCTCGAAGCCACGCACCTCGGCCAGCAGCTCGCTGTCAGGACGGAACTGCAGACCTTCCACGCGGACATCTTTCCCGTGATAGTTGCCGTCCTTCACCTCGATGCTGCCCTTCAAGGAAAGGCGGAAAGTGCCGATGCCAGGCAGCGTGACGGCATTGCCCTTCTCGAGTTCATGCACCATCACCCTTTGCAAAGTGCTCAGAGCCGCCATCAGTTCGGCCTTCGGCAACACGGAAGGCAACCTGCCGCTGCTGCTCTGGAACTCGATGGCATCCGTCGTCTGCGGACATTCCAACAAGACGCGAAGGCTCTCCAAATCAGCCGTTTCACTCAAATTCTCCTGCTGTCCTTCCGTGGGAAGAACACCACGCCGGGCAATTGAAAATCGTATAGGCATAATCGTATCGTTTTGGTTTACCCCACAAAATTAGCAATTTTACCCCACTCCACCAAATGTTTTGCCAAGAAAATGCAGTCAAGTTGTTTGCACATACATGTAAATTCAATTGCACATACATGTAGATGCAATTGCACATACATGTATGTGCAATAAAGTAACCCTGCCGAATGGCACAAAAAAAGCTGCCACATCGGGGGACGTGGCAGCCTTAGGGGACTGGATTACTGCATTTGCTGCAGCAGTTTGACGAGGTCGTCGAGGTCGCGGGCATCGATGTCCAGGTCGAGCATGTTGCCGTCGCGGTCGAAGAGCTTGTAAGTCGGGAAGCCGTGGACATCGAGGTGACGCTCGATGGCGCTCTGCTGCTCGGACGGCAGATTGTAGTGTGCCACGTTCTCTCCGCTGACGTTGTACTCCTTGATGACGTTCTCCCACGACTCCTGTGGGCTGTTATTGGCAAGGTAGAGGAACGCGATGTCGAAGTCTTTCAGACGCTCATACTCCTCCTGACTATGGGAGAGTGCCTCCTTGCAGGGGCCGCACCAAGTGCCCCAGACGTCGAGCAGCACGAACTTTCCCTTGTAGGGTTCCAGGAGTTTGCGTAGCAAAGCCTCGCCTTCGGAGAGGTCCTTCAGGTCGTCCGACGACTTGAGCACGAGCTTGTCGAACTCGCGGTTCTCCAACGCAATGTAGTAATCGTTCTTCTTCTCCACCATTTCGATGCCGATGGGGTTGGCTATCATCATCTTCAAGGAGTCGAACACTTCGGGAAGCAGCGCGACGCGGTTGTGTTCGAGTTCACCATAAACCTGTTGCGTGAACCAGAGGCTCTTCAGGAACGGCTCGGCACCTAGGCTGTCGAGGCTGTGCTCCTGTTCCCTCATCCTTGAGAGAAGCGACTTGCACGAAATGAACTTCTGAGCCTTCGAGCCATTGAGAACCTTCTCCGCAGCCTCGATGAGCTCCGCGTTCTTCGCGTTCTCTTCATCGGCGATACGCTCTTTTTCCTCCATCGTAGAGACCTGACCTATACGCTCCCGTGCTGTCTTCACCCATTCCTTCCAGCGGTTCAGGACGTCACGCTCCTCGTCGTTCTCGGCAATCTCGCTAATGTGATCGAGGTAGTTAAGACTGAACGAATAGCTGCGACGGTCGACAACATCGCCAAGATAATCGCGCAGAAAGCCGCTCGTCTCGCGGTGCAGGGTCAAGGGCGACTCGAGTTTTGTCCAGAAAGTCTTGTAGGCATACTGGCATGCAACCTCGGGAAATTGGTAATGTTCGCCGCGGAAGCGAGCCTGGCCGAAACAGAACGCCTGCTGCCAAAGCGTGTTGCCCTGGCGATATTGCCTGTAGCGATTGGAGAGCGAGGGATGTTCCTCGAATAGACGCTCCTGCTTTGCGAACTGAGTTTGCAACAGGCTGTCGGTCGAGGCGATGTACTTGTCGAAGTCCTTATCCTCGCGTTCCATCCTTACTGTCTGCCAGTCAACGGGGAACTTGAAGAGCTCGTTCTGTAGGCGGCAGTCGTCGCCCATGAAGTAGCGGCGTCCCTCCTTGAAGTCATAGAGCAGGAAGTAGGTCTTGCCCGGCTCGAGCATCGTCCGCATGAAGCAGCGCGACCAGTCGCAGAAGAACTCCGTGCTGTTCAGAAGCGGGAAGCTAACCTTGAAGCGTCCCTGTTCGTCGAGGTCGGCATAGACTGATTCCTCGTCGCCCGTAAAGAGGTCGCGGTAGCCGAACTCGAAGGTCTTCTCGCCCTTGTACTTGTCCGGCATGTCCTTTATCCAACCGACGACCGTCACCGTGTCTGCTTTGTAGTCGGTATCCACGAAGTCCGTGCGCGTGTCCTTCTGCGGGTAGTCGGGCATGAAGCGGCTGGTTATCATGCTGTACGAAGCCTTCTGGTCGCCTATCTGTATGGTGCGCTTGCCCTTCTTGTCCTTGCCGACAATGACCTTCAGGTCGTCCGTGCCTGACGACAGAAGCATTTCGGCCTCGCCCGTCTTCTGGTTGATGTCGAGCTTCTTGTAACGCCAGAACCGGCAATCATATATGGCTTGGTCCTCGAGGAAGGCAATCTTCCAGTCGCCCTTCTCGTCGCGCCAGTAGGAAGGCAGCAGTTGTCGCCAGCGTTCTTCCACAGGCTTGATGCCCGTGATGGACCATGCGCCGCTGAAGTCTCCCTCGGTGAAGTCGAACGACTTGGTCGATAGGGGCAGCGGCTCGAAGTGGAGCACGACGTCGCTCGTGCCGTCGGGGCCTGTCTGCTGATGCGTGTCGAGCTGTATGCCGTCGGCGGATGTGATGGCGTACTGCTTGCCATCGGCCTTCAGATAAGAGCCGCTGGCGAACTGGAACCAATAGTCATCGTAGTCCGACCGCTGGCTGACTGTCATATGGACGAGCGTCTCGTTCTCCTTCAGCTCGACCTTCGTGATGTCGAGAGCCAAATTGAAGAAGCCGTCGCCATAGCTTGTGCTGAACTCCGTAGTGGGCTGCTCCCACACGATTTGCTTTCCCTGTGCCGCCCCTGCCGCTATGAACAGAAGGCACGCAATGAGTGTTTGTTTCATATTTATCTTTTCACCTTTTTATCTTTTCACCTTTATTATATATAACGCACGAGGGTGCGAAATGTTACGCCTCAAGGCAAAGATTTAAGTATCCTTAACTATTCTGCCAAGACAAAAGTAATCTTCCGTTTCCAGACGAAGGGAGTTTTCAGCTTTTCACCATGTGCCCGAAGCGGCTGTGGAGCCATTGGAAGGGCATGTAAAGCACGGGCACGACGAAGAGCAACGCGATGGTGCCGACGAGCATACCGCCTGCGCAACCTACGCCGAGCGATATGTTGCCGTTGGCTCCCACGCCGTGTGCGAAGACGAGAGGCAACATGCCGAATATCATGGTGAGCGACGTCATCAGGATTGGGCGCAGACGAACCCTGGCGGCACTCATCGCGGCCATCGTGATGCTCATGCCCTTGCGGTGTCGCTCCGTGGCGTACTCGGTCAGCAGAATGGCTGTCTTGGCCAGGAGGCCGATGAGCATGATGAGACCCGTCTGCATGTAGATGTTGTTCTCCAAGCCCCACATACGCGAGAAAAGGAAGCTGCCGAGCAGTCCGAACGGCACGCTCAGGATAACGGCAAGGGGGATGAAGAGGCTCTCGTAGAGCGCACACAGTATAAGGTATATGAAGAGGACGCAGATGACGAAGATGATGGCGGTGGTGTTGCCGAGCGACGCTTCCTCCCTCGACATGCCGCCGAACTCGTAGCCATAGCCTTCGGGAAGCACTTTGGCTGCTGTGCGGCGGATGGCTTCCAGCGTCTGTCCGCTGCTGTAACCGTCGGCGGTCTGTCCCATGACAGCGATGCTGCTGAAGAGGTTGAAGCGGTTCAGACCCTCGCTGCCATAGACGCGCTCCATCGAGATGTACTGTGTGATGGGAATCATCTGCCCGCTCTCACTGCGGACACGCATGTTGGAGAGCGATTTCTCGTCGAGACGGAACTCGGGCGACGCTTGTACGATGACGCGATAAAGCTTCGTGAAGCGCGTCAGGTTGCTGCTGTAGGTGCCGCCGACATAGCCCGAAAGCACCTTCAGCACAGCGTTCGGCGTCACGCCATCGCGCTTGCAACGGGCGGCATCTACCTCCACGCGATACTGCGGATACTTTGTGTCGAAGGTGGTAAACGCGCGGGAGATGGCGGGCTCCTGGTTCAGGGAGTCGATGAGAACGCGTGTGATGCGCATCAGGTCCTCGATCTTGCCGCCCTTGCGGTCTTGCACGTGAAGCTCGAAGCCGCTTGTCGCACCATAACCCGATATCATGGGACGGGTGCTGACACGTATCTGAGCCTGCGTGATGTCTGCAGTCCGGCGGTAGATTTCATCTATCACGGAGTTGATGTCGTCGCCTTTCGCCTTGCGCTCATCCCAGTTCTTCAGGCGGATATTAAACGAGCCGGCAGACGACGACTGGTCGAATGTCGAGCCACGACCTATGGTCATGTTGTAGAGGCGGAACTGCGGGATGTCCTTGATGCGACGTTCCACCTCGCGGGTTATCTTGCCTGTCACGGCCATGCTCGTGCCCGGAGCACATTGGACGTTGACGTTGATGGAGCCCATGTCCTCGTTTGGGACGAAGCCTGTCTTAGTTGTCTTGAGCATGTAGGCCAGCAAGAAGCAGACCGCCACAATGGATACCCAGGGCAGCCAGCGGTTGTGGAAGATGCGGAGGACGCCCCTCTGGTACTTGACGACAACGCGATGGAAGCCGACATTGAACGCCTCGTGGAAGCGGGCAGAGAAGCTGGTGTCGCCCTCTCGACGGGGGCGGAGCATCAGGGCACAAAGGGCGGGCGAGAGCGTCATCGCGTTGATGGTGGAGATGATCACGGCTATCGCCATCGTCACACCGAACTGGGTGTAGAAGACGCCCGTGGTGCCGCCCACGAAACAAACGGGGATGAAGACGCTCATGAAGACGATGGTGGTCGTGATGAGGGCAGAGGTGAGGCCTTTCATCGCATCGACAGAGGCGAGATAAGGCGACTTGTAGCCCTCGTCGAACTTCGCCTGGACGGCTTCCACCACGACGATGGCGTCGTCCACCACCGTGCCGATTACCAAGACGAGGGCAAAGAGCGTCAGCAGGTTAAGGCTAAAGCCGATGAAGTAAAGCACGGCGAAGGTGCCTATCAGACTGACCACGATGGCGAGCGACGGGATGAACGTGCTCTTGAGGTCTTGCAGGAAGATATAGACGACAAGCACCACGAGCACGATGGCCTCGAGAAGCGTGCGCACAACATTGTGGATGCTGGCGTCGAGGAAGTCCTTCGTGCTCATCACGTCCACGAGTTCCATGCCCGGGGGCAACTCCTTCTTTATCTCGATGGCTGTCTTGTCGATGAGTTTTATTATCTCGTTCGCGTTCGAACCAGGCGTCTGGGCAATCATGCAATTAGCGCCTGCGTGGCCGTTTGTGCTGTTCTGGAAGGTGTAGTTCTGTATGCCGAGCTCCACGCGAGCCACGTCCTTGAGCCTCAGCACGCTGCCGTCGGGAAGCGACTTCACTACCATGTTCTCGTAGTTTCGCTCTTCTTCGTAGCGGCCCCGATACTTCAAGACGTACTGGAAGGTATTGTCGGCATCGGCACCCAGCGTGCCTGTCGGGGCCTCGATGTTCTGCTCGGCAAGCACATTATCTATGTCGGAAGGCATGAGGCCATACGAAGCCATCTTGAGCGGGTCGAGCCAGATGCGCATACTATAGCTTGCGCCCCAGACATTCACCTCGCCCACGCCGGGCACTCTGGAGAGTCGCGGCTCGATGTTTATCTTCATGTAGTTGGTCAGGAAGTCTGTGTCGTAGGCATCCGTCGGGCTATAAAGCGAGAGACTCTTGATGTTGCTCGTCTGACGTTTGCGCACCGTCACGCCGCTCCTGGTAACGTCCGCCGGCAGTTGTCCCTGCGTAGAAGCCACGCGGTTCTGCACGTTGACCATCGCCATATCAGCATCCGTGCCTTGCTTAAAGAAGATGCTGATGTTGCCGGAACCCGTGTTGGAGGCCGAGGAGGTCATATACATCATGTTCTCCACGCCGTTGAGACTCTCTTCGAGGGGAATGATGACGCTCTTCTGGACGGTTTCCGCGTTCGCTCCAGTATAGTTGGCACGCACGCTGACCGTAGGCGGAGCAATCTCCGGGAACTGTTCGATGGGCAGGTTCAAAAGGGCTATCAGCCCCAGCACAACAATGAAGACTGAGATTACGCCCGATAATATCGGCCTATCTATAAATACTTTCGGTGACATTAATCGTCAATGTTCAATGGTCAATGTTCAATGGATATCCCTTCTTTCAGCAGTCCGGCGCCTTCTGCGATGATGGTGTCGCCCTCTTTCAGGCCGCTTTCCACGATGTAGGTCTTGCCGTCGTCGAGCGGCGCAACCTCGATTTCCGTCTGCCGCGTCTTGCCATCAACGACACTATACACAAAGACTTTGTTCTGCAACTCGAAGGTCGCGGTCTGCGGAATCACGATGACACCCTCCCTTACAGTCGAGACGACGACCGTTCCGGTGCCGCCATTTCGCAAAAGATGCTGGGGATTGGGGAAGACGGCACGCAGCGAAACGGCTCCCGTGCTGGCATCGACAATGCCGCTCACCGCATCTACCCTACCCTTCTGACTGTATTCCTGGCCGTTCGAGAGCAGAAGTGAGACGTCGGGCATCTCGCTCATGAAGCGCTCGAGGCTGCCGTACTTCATCGAGAGGTCGGTCACTTCTCGCTCGCTCAGGCTGAAATAGACCCACATCTCGCTGTCGTCGCAGACCGAAATCAAAGGCTCCGCGATGTTACTTCCAACGAGTGCTCCGATGTGATAAGGTATCATGCCGGCCACACCGCTGAGTGGGCTCTTCACAATTGTATAGCTAAGACTGTTGCGGGCATTCGTCACACCGGCCTGCGCTTGCGCCACTTGCGCCTGAGCCGACAGGAGTGCCTGCTGAGCGGTCTGCAGTTCGAAGTCGCTGATGACCTGCTGGTCGAGCAACTGCTTCTTGCTATCGTAGTTGAGTTGGGCCGTCGCCTCAGCAGCTTTAGCCGATTTCAACGAGGCCTCAGCCGTGTTGAGTGCGGCTTGATAAGGCACCTGGTCGATGATGAAAAGCGCCTGTCCCTTGTGAACCTTCTGCCCTTCTGCGGTCAGAATCTTCGTGATGAGACCGCTCACCTGCGGCCTGATTTCCACAATCTCCTTGCCTTTCATGGTGGCGCTATACTGCGTCTTGACCGTCTGGCTGGAGCGTTCCACCTTCATCGTCTTATAGACCTGAGCCGTTTGCTCTGCCTTCTTTTCCTTGCAGGAAGCAAGCACGACGAGCCCCAGCACGAGGCATAACACAATCCTTCTTACCATAAACATATAAAGGTTTCTTTACTTCAACTTTGTAGTGATGATGTTAACGCTGAATGGCGCGACGTCAAAGGAAAGGCGACGACCTTCGTCTGAGGTCGTGACCTTTGCCGGACGCGGCACAATGTTGTCTGGGTACTGCATGGTGTTCTCGTCGTCGCCTGTCATGCCTGCCAGCCTTACCATCTCCGCTTCTGCTGCCGTGCCGCCCGAAAGTTCGATGTTGCCATTGGTGCCGGTTTCGCAAAGGTTTACAATCTTTGTGTAGAGTGTACCTGTCTTCTCGTCGAGCGTCGAGTTGGCATAAACGCCGTGCAGCAGGCCGCTTTTCTTCTTGCCCTTATAAACTTGCTTTCCATCGACGAAAGCTGTGATGTCCTCGCCATCCACATCGAGCTGGATGTCATACCAGCGGCCTGTCTCATAGCTGTCGCTGTGTGCACCGTCCAGGGTATTGCGGTTGCCGCTCATGGTAGTCTCAACGGAAGTCCTCGTGTTGCCCCATCCGCCGAGGTTGAGCCAATCGAAGTTCTTCTCGTCCACGTAGTTGAAGACAATCACGAAGGCCTCCGCTCCACCATCTTTCCTTGCCTGCACCTTGTAGGTATAGCGTTTGGCTTTCATCCTGTCTGGAGAGACGTGCATACTCTCTTCAGCATTACTCGTTTGACGCAGAGTGCCGCCTTCCACGCTCCAATTGCCCTGATACTCAGGCTTCGAGTTGCCCGACGTCCAGTTCTTCATGTCAGAGAGCTGCACCTCAGTGCCCTCAATCAGGAGTTGCGGATTGCGATAAGTGGCTTGCGTCTTCCATGTAGCCACGCCAACACCAAATGGAATCATATTTTCCACCTTCCTCTCCGGAATGCTCCACTGCAAATCGCTCTTCACGAGACGGTTGCCGATGTGCGTCGGGAAGAGTTGCTGCACCCAATAGCTCGGCGTGCCGAACGACTTGCTGCTGTTGAAGCGAATCATGTCGGGTCGCCACTGAATGCGGTTCTCGTTGACGAAGATAGGCGCATAACTGCTCATGCGGACAATGTCGGCGTTGTTCTCCATGCCGAGCATAAAGACGGCTTCGCCCATCGCCGCATTCATGTTGCCCGTCGTGCCGTAGCCATTCGTTACAGCATACTCGCCAGGATAGATGATGGGGCCTTTGCGGTCGTAGTTGTCGAAACGATGATACTGGCTGATGAACCAGGCAGGATTGCGATAATAATGCTCATCGACGATATCGACGGGATGCTCATTGCGCCAGCGAGGATGGTCCGTGCCCCATGACTCGACGTTGCCAATGCACTTTACTTCAGGGAAGCGGGCCTTGATGGCGTCGTAGAACATTCGATATCGCTCGGGATAGTGGTCGCTCTGGTCGGAATTGTCGTCCATGTGCCAGTTGTAGTTCTCGTTACCTATTTCTATATAGGCGATGTTGAAGGGTTCTGGATGACCGTTCTCGGCACGCATCTTGCCGTAATGACTTGTGACGGGACCGTTGGCGTACTCCAGGGCACCAAGGCATTCATCAATCCACGGCTGCAACTCATTCAGGGGTGTGCAGCCGCCGTGCCAAATGCCGATATTGACGACATAGAGGGGCTTGGCTCCGAGATCCTCGGCGAGTTGCAGGAACTCATGGAAGCCGAGGCCGTCCGTCGTGGGATAACCCCAGTTAGCATTCATGTGACCCGGACGTCTTTCTATCGGGCCAACGGTTCTCTCCCAATGGTAGGCGTTCTCGGGCTTAATGTTGCCTTCCACGTAGCAGCCGCCTGGGAAGCGCATGAAGGCAGGATGAAGGGCCTCGAGCTTCTCAGCCAAATCGATGCGGCAGCCGTTCTCGCGGCCTTTGTAGGTAGGGGGGAAGAGGCTCACGACATCAAGAAGGACGCTGCAGGGATTCTGGAAGGTGAGGTGGAAGACGGCTTGAGGGTCGCTCTCAGTGGCTACGATGTTGGCCTCCACCTTCTGCCAGCCCTTACGGAACTTGACGTCGATGGTGGTGGCGCCAAGTGTGTGGTCACGCTTGGTGGCGAGGCGAGCGAGCAGGGAGCCTGGCTTGCCGTGAAGAACCTTTACCCAGAACGACAGCTTGTACTGCGTCCCTGCCACTACATTGATGCCCCAATAGCCTTCGTTGCTAATGCCGGCTGCAGGGATGGGACTTTTGACCAGAAGGGCATGACCTTGCTTCTCGTTGAGGAGGTCATCGCTGACAAGACTGATCTCGCTCCTCTCTGCCTTCCAATGGACTGGTCTCTCGGCATCAAACTCAAAGGAGCGGTTCCTGATGAGCTCAGCATAGAGGCCGCCATCGCTAGCGAAGTTGATATCTTCGTAGAAGATGCCGTAGAGTGTTGGACTGATTTCGATGCCCTTCTGTGCCACATCGACCTTGATATTGACCTGCGCCCGACTGCTTACAGCGAAACAGGCCAGCATTGAGGCAAAAAGCAATTTTAGTACGTTCACAATAGTTTCGTTTTAGTTGTTTCCACTGCAAATATACGATTTTTTTCTTAATTGCGAAGGAAGCAAGGCAAAAGTAAACCTCTTTTTCCTATTTTATTGTTTCCGAGCGAGAGTGCCTTTGCCATGATTTCAGTTAGCAACTATGCCCCCTCTCGCCAGACAAATTGCCCGAGACATGCAGTCAAGATGATTGCACGGTCGCGACAATTCAATTGCACGGTCGCGATGATGCAATTGCACAGTCGCGACGCTGCAACGGACTTCACCTGTCAAGTCGAGCAAAAGGACAAGAGAACTCCACTCCCAAAAGATGTTAAAAGAGGTGGCTCGACAAGTCAGAATGTCGAATTTTATTCGTACCTTTGCCGGCAGAAGGACAAATAAGAATGTTTGCACGAATGATGATGCTACTGTTTCTGCTGATTCCGTTGCTGGCCCTCGCGTATGTCTGCTGGCATGTCTGGCTTTTGCTCCCCCTAAAGGGGTTTTGGGGGTCTTTTATTCTCCTGTTGATGGTGAGCGCTTTCGCCATGCTCTTCGCCAGCATCTTCCGTACGACGGACCGCTTGCCGATGCCCTTGGCGACGGCAGTTTACGAGGTGGGGACGTCGAGCATCATCGTCTTGCTCTACCTCTTCATGCTCTTTGTTGTTCTTGATTTAGGGCGACTCCTGCATCTGCTGCCTGCCGCATGGCTGCGCGACAACTGGTGGACCGCCGGCGGCATCGTGCTCCTCCTCTTCGGGCTTTTCGTTTACGGCAACCTCCACTACCGCCACAAGTACCGCGAGGAAATGACGATTCGCTCGACGAAGGTAACGAAGCCCGTCAAGTTGGTGTTGATGAGCGACTTGCATCTCGGCTATCACAACCGCCGGAAAGAGTTCGCGCGATGGGTTGACCTTATTAATAATGAGCATCCCGACATGATTCTCGTGGCTGGCGACATCATCGACGGCAGCATGCGACCACTTCGCGAAGAGCGGATGTACGAGGAGTTCCATCGGCTCGATGCGCCCGTCTTTGCCTGCCTGGGCAACCACGAATACTTCAGCGGCGAGCCAGAGGCACAAAGGTTCTACAGAGATGCCGATATCTGCCTGCTGCAAGACACGACGACGCAGCTGGGTGACCTCTGCATCATGGGGCGCGACGACCGCATGAATCGCCGCCGTCTTCCGCTCAAAGACCTCGTCGCGTCAGCCGACAGAAGCAAATATCTCGTCCTCCTCGACCACCAGCCTTACCACTTGGAACAGGCCGAGCGCGAAGGCGTGGACTTTCAATTCAGCGGTCATACCCATCATGGACAGGTCTGGCCTATCTCGTGGATAACCGACATGATGTATGAATGCGCCTTCGACACCTACCAGCGCGGCTCGACAAGCTACTACGTCAGCAGCGGTATGGGCATTTGGGGCGGCAAGTTCCGCATCGGCACCCGCTCGGAATATCTCGTCCTGACGATTGAGCCAGCCAGCTAACCCATGCGAGATAAAACACGAGTGACAGGCTTGCATCTACGCAAACCTGTCACCCTCATGTATCTCAACAACTCTTTCTGCCTCTCCTATCTAGTAAGAACACGGACGGGGCGGACGCTTCGACCGTAGCTGCGGTCAAAGTCGTTCCAGCTGATGTAGGCCGAGTTGAAGAACAGGAAGTATGCGCTGCTGATGCCGTCCGTGCCGAGCGAACGCGACCAGTAGTGGCTGCGGCTGCCTGCGTGGTCGAGACTCGTGTCGTTGCGGTAGCCCGCAGCGGGCAGGAAAATGGAGTTCCCGTTGCTATTGCTCGTTATCTTCCTGCCGTTGATGCCGTTCTGTGTCGTCCAAGTCGTTGTGGTGTAGCTGCTGTTGTACAGCTCAATTATCTGACTGAAGCTCGGCATTCGCCAGTTGCTGCCCCAGTTCACGGCGGCTGCATCGTCCTCGGGGTCGAGCTCCTTCTTGCCGTCCGTGAAGCCGTTGTAGCCATAGTCGCTTTGGGCGCAGTACTTAGTCATTGTATCGTTCGAGCCTTTGCAGTACTTGTATGTGCTCCAGCTATAGTTATCCTTTGGCTCTATCTCGCCCCAGGCGAAGTAGTCGCCATATTCTTCCGGGCTGTTGGCGCCGACATTGCACGTCGCCCAAAGTGTGCCGCTCGGCAAACCGAGGTCAACCCACTCGTGCTCCTCGGCCTCTACAAACGCAACCTCCTTTACTTGCGAAATACTGTAAGTTACTTTACTGTTGTCATTCAGCGTGACAATCATCTTCTGTGCCATCGCTGTCTGCACGCCTGCCACCAATAGCAGCAGGGCTGCAAGAATGCTTTTTACCTTCATAACAAATATGTATAATAATTATAATAATTATGTGTTTCTTGCCACAAAGGTACAACTTTTCACCTTACCCTCCAAACAATCTTGCTCTTTCCCACAAAAAACTATTGCAGTCTGAGGGGGGGGGGACGACCCGCAGGGCTATATTCTCCGGATACCAATAAAAGAAAACAAAAAAAAACGCAAGGCTCAAGTGCAGATTTTTGTTCTCTCCGTGGAGCATTACAAAACGCGGCACGCCAAATTCGCAAACATGGCATGCCAAGTTGGGCAACGCGGCACGCCATGTTTTTGCTCGTCACTAGCCGTATTGCAACTCTTTGTGTATGAGCAGACTAAAGGAAACAAAAAAACCGCAGGGCTTTCGCCTTGCGGTCTTAAATATCCCCCTCCCTTAAGGGAGGGATGGGGAGGGTCTTTAGTAGATTCCGTCTGAGTAATCGAGCAGAGTCTTGCGATTGGCAAGGGTGCGGTCGTAGTCCTCGCGGTTGGTCACAACAATCTTGTCGAACTCGCGAAGTCCAGTACCGGCGGGGATGAGGTGACCGCAGATGACGTTCTCCTTCATGCCCTCCAGGTAGTCTGTCTTGCCGTTGATGGCAGCTTCGTTGAGCACCTTGGTGGTCTCCTGGAAGGAGGCTGCCGAGATGAAGCTGCTGGTCTGCAAAGCTGCGCGGGTGATACCCTGCAGGATCTGCTTCGAAGTAGCAGGACGAGCGTCGCGAACCTGGACAATCTTCTTGTCCTGACGCTTCAGGTACGAGTTCTCGTCGCGCAGACGACGTGCCGTGACGATCTGTCCGTTCTGCATGTTCTCGGAGTCGCCAGCATCGACAACGACCTTCTTGCCCCAGATATTGTCGTTCTCCTCGTTGAACTCGAGCTTATCGACAATCTGCTGAGAAAGGAAGCGTGTATCGCCGGCGTCGTCGATCTGCACCTTGCGCATCATCTGACGAACGATGACCTCGAAGTGCTTATCGTTGATCTTCACACCCTGCAGACGGTAAACGTCCTGTATCTCGTTGACGATGTATTCCTGAACAGCCGTCGGGCCCTTGATGGCAAGGATGTCGGCAGGCGTGATGGCACCGTCGGAAAGCGGTGTGCCAGCACGAACATAGTCGTTCTCCTGTACCAGAATCTGACGGTTAGCAGGAATGAGGTACTTCTTGATGGCCTCTTCACCACCCAGACGAGGCGTGATGATGACCTCGCGGTTACCGCGCTTCAGCTTACCCATCGTCACCTCACCATCGATTTCGGCAACAGTTGCGGGGTTGCTCGGGTTACGAGCCTCGAAGAGCTCCGTTACGCGAGGCAGACCGCCGGTGATATCACCACCACCACCGATGACACGAGGTATCTTGACAAGCACGTCACCTGCCTTCACTTCCTGACCGTCCTCGATGGCAATGTGACCACCGATGGGCAGGTTATAGTGGCGCAGGATGTCGCCATTCTCGTCGAGAATATGTACGGTAGGAACACGCATACGGTCGTGCGACTCGATGACGATGAGTTCCTGCAGGCCCGTCTGTTCGTCGGTCTCAACCTTGTAGTTGACACCTTCGATGACGTCCTCGAACTTCACCTTACCAGGCATTTCCGTCACAACAACTGCGTTGAAGGGATCCCACTTGGCAACAATCTCATCCTTCTTGACGATGTCGCCATCGTTCTTGTAAAGCGTGCTGCCATAAGGAACGTTAGCGGTAAGGAGAACAATACCTGTGGTGGGATCGATGAAGCGAACTTCGGTCAGACGACCAACCACAACCTTTGCGGGAGCACCAGTCTCGTCCACTACGTCAACAGTACGCAACTCCTCGAACTCGAGGCGTGCATCATATTTAGCCTTAATGCGGGCATTGGCTGCTGCATTACCAGCCACACCACCGGCGTGGAAGGTTCGCAGCGTCAACTGTGTACCAGGCTCACCGATGGACTGTGCTGCGATGACACCCACAGCCTCGCCCTTTTGCACCATGCGACTGGTGGCAAGGTTGCGGCCGTAGCACTTCATGCAGACGCCCTTCTTGCTTTCGCAAGTGAGCACGGAACGAATCTCGACGCTCTCGATGGGGCTGTCCTCAATCTCCTGAGCCTTGGCTTCGGTAATCTCGTCGCCAGAAGCGCAGATAAGCTTGCCAGTGAGCGGGTGGATGATATCGTGAACAGACACACGGCCGAGGATACGGTCGTAGAGGCTGCTGATGACTTCATCGCCGTTCTTCAGGGCAGAACATACGAGACCACGCAGGGTGCCGCAGTCCTCCTCGTTGATGATGACGTCGTGGCTGACATCGACAAGACGACGTGTCAGGTAACCGGCGTCGGCCGTCTTCAAGGCGGTATCGGCCAGACCCTTACGGGCACCGTGAGTAGAGATGAAGTACTCGAGCACACTCATGCCTTCCTTAAAGTTAGAAAGGATGGGGTTCTCGATGGTATCGGGCTCTGCACCTGCCTTCTGAGGCTTTGCCATCAAGCCACGCATACCAGAGAGCTGGCTGATCTGACCGGCACTACCACGGGCACCTGAGTCAAGCATCATATACACAGCGTTGAAGCCCTGGTCTGCCTCCTTCATCGTCTTCAACAGAGCCTTCGAAAGGTCGTTGTTGACGTGAGTCCAGATATCGATAACCTGATTGTGACGCTCTTTGTCGGTAATGAAGCCCATGCCGTACTCACCGCTGATGCGCTCAACCTCCTCGTTACCCTTGCGGATGAGCTCTTCCTTCTCTTCGGGGATGATGATATCACCGAGGTTGAAGGACAAGCCACCTTCGTATGCAAGGCGGTAACCAAGGTTCTTGATGCCGTCGAGGAACTCGCAAGCACGAGCCACACCTACAGTCTTGATGACGTCGGTGATGATGCCGCGCAGGGTCTTCTTCGAGATGACATCGTTGAAGAAGCCCACCTCTTCAGGAATAATCTCGTTGGCAATGACACGACCTACGGAGGTCTCTACCATGCGCTTGCCGAGCGTGCCGTCCTCGAGTCCTCGAGCTTGTCGTTCACCATCACAAAGACGGGAGCATGCACATCGACACGCTTCTCATTGTATGCGATGATGGCCTCTTCGGGACCATAGAACTTCAGGCCAGCGCCCTTTGCACCAGGACGGAGCTTGGTGATGTAGTACAGACCGAGCACCATGTCCTGAGAAGGAACGGTGATAGGTGTGCCGTTGGCAGGATTCAGAATGTTATGAGACTGGAGCATCAGAATCTGAGCCTCGAGGATTGCCTCGTTGCTCAAAGGCAGATGCACAGCCATCTGGTCGCCGTCGAAGTCGGCATTGAACGCCGTACATGCGAGGGGATGCAGCTGGATTGCCTTGCCTTCGATCATCTTGGGCTGGAAGGCCTGGATGCCGAGGCGGTGTAGTGTCGGGGCACGGTTCAACAGAACGGGATGTCCCTTCATGACGAACTCGAGGATGTCCCAGATGATGGGGTCCTTGCGATCCACAATCTTCTTGGCGCTCTTCACAGTCTTCACGATGCCGCGCTCGATGAGCTTACGGATGATGAACGGCTTATAGAGCTCTGCTGCCATGAGTTTGGGGATACCGCACTCGCCCATCTTCAGTTCGGGACCTACAACGATGACCGAACGAGCTGAATAGTCAACACGTTTACCCAGCAAGTTCTGACGGAAGCGGCCCTGCTTACCCTTAAGCGAGTCGCTCAGAGACTTGAGAGGACGGTTGCTTTCTGTCTTGACTGCGCTGCTCTTGCGGCTGTTATCGAAGAGGCTGTCCACAGCTTCCTGAAGCATACGCTTCTCGTTGCGAAGGATGACTTCGGGAGCCTTGATCTCGATGAGTCTCTTGAGTCGGTTGTTACGAATGATTACGCGACGATAGAGGTCGTTGAGGTCACTCGTTGCAAAGCGACCGCCATCCAGGGGCACCAAGGGACGCAGCTCGGGCGGAATGACTGGCAAAGTGCGCATAATCATCCATTCGGGCCTGTTCACCTTAGAACTCAGGCGGAAGCTCTCCACAACCTGAAGACGCTTCAAGACATCGTTCTTGTGCTGCTGAGCATTCTCCTTGTTGGCCTCATCACGAAGCTGGTTGGAGAGGGAATCGAGGTCGAGCTCGCAAAGGAGGTCGTAGATTGCCTCAGCACCCATCTTGGCGATGAACTTGTTAGGATCTTTGTCATCAAGATACTCGTTACCTTGGGGCAGACGGTCCATGATGGCTTCGTACTCATCCTCAGAGAGGAGGTCGAGCTTCTGAACAGGTATGTCCTTGTTCTTTGCCATCACACCAGGCTGAAGCACGATGTAACGCTCGTAGTAGATGACGGCGTCGAGCTTCTTGGTGGGAATGCCAAGCAGATAACCTATCTTGTTGGGCAGAGAACGGAAGTACCAGATGTGAGCCACAGGCACAACGAGCTGGATGTGTCCGCTGCGTTCGCGGCGCACCTTCTTCTCCGTAATCTCCACGCCGCAACGGTCGCAGACGTTACCCTTGTAACGAATACGCTTGTACTTGCCGCAGTGGCACTCGTAGTCCTTTGTAGGACCGAAGATGCGTTCGCAGAAGAGACCGTCACGCTCGGGCTTGTAGGTTCGGTAGTTGATGGTTTCGGGCTTGAGCACTTCGCCATAAGAGTTTGCGAGAATCTCTTCGGGAGAAGCCAGTCCGATGGTTATCTTGGTAAAGTTCGTCTTTACCTTATTTTCTTTCTTAAAAGCCATGTTTATCCTTTCTAAAAAAGCGATTCATTATTCCAAACTTACACGCAATCCCAGACCGCGCAACTCATGGAGCAGCACGTTGAGAGATTCGGGAATGCCCGGCGTGGGCATGTGATCACCCTTGACGATGGCTTCGTAAGCCTTGCTGCGACCTACGACGTCATCACTCTTGATGGTGAGGATCTCCTGCAATACATGTGAAGCACCGAAGGCCTCGATAGCCCAAACCTCCATCTCACCGAAACGCTGACCACCAAACTGTGCTTTACCACCGAGAGGCTGCTGAGTGATGAGTGAGTACGGGCCGATGCTACGAGCGTGCATCTTGTCTTCAACCATGTGACCGAGCTTCAGCATGTAGGAAACACCTACGGTTGCAAGCTGGTCGAACGGTTCGCCAGTAGCACCATCGTAGAGCTGTGTAGAGCAGTAGCGAGGCAGGCCTGCCTTGTCTGTCCATTCACAGAGGTCATCGAGAGATGCACCGTCGAAGATAGGCGTTGCAAACTTGACGCCAAGCTTCTGGCCTGCAGCGCCAAGCACGGTCTCGAAGATCTGACCGATGTTCATACGAGAAGGCACACCCAGCGGGTTGAGCACTACGTCGACAGGTGTACCGTCGGCCAAGAATGGCATGTCTTCCTGACGAACCACCTTGCTGACAATACCCTTGTTACCGTGACGACCGGCCATCTTATCGCCGACACCAATCTTACGCTTCTTGGCAATGTAAACCTTAGCAAGCTGGATGATGCCGTTGGGCAGCTCGTCACCGAGGCTGATGGCAAACTTCTTACGCTTCATCTCAGTCTCAAGCAACTTGTACTTCTTGAGGTAGTTGATGATGAGCTTGCCGATGAGCTCGTTGATGTGCTCGTCGTTGGTCCAGCCTCTGAGCTGAACGGTAGTGTAGTCGATAGTCTCGAGCACGTTGGCAGTGATAGCGCTGTTCTTTGCAACAAGCACAACACCCACGTTGTCCACGATGCCCTGACTCTTCTTGCCCTTGGTGAGCTCGAGGAGTTTATCCACGAGGATAGCCTTCAGGTCTTCTACCTTGCTATTGAACTCTTCGTCGATAGCAGCCAGACGAGGCTTGTCCTGCAACTTCACCTTACCGGTCTTGGAGGCCTTGGTGAAGAGCTTCTTGTCGATAACTACACCATTGAGAGAGGGACTTGCCTTGAGGGAAGCATCCTTCACGTCGCCAGCCTTGTCACCAAAGATGGCACGAAGCAGCTTCTCTTCAGGACTGGGATCGCTCTCGCCCTTAGGTGTAATCTTACCAATCATGATGTCGCCAGGAGCCACACGAGCACCGATACGAATGATACCGTTCTCGTCGAGGTCCTTGGTTGCCTCTTCGCTGACATTAGGAATGTCGGCTGTGAGTTCCTCCATGCCACGCTTTGTCTCACGAACCTCGAGGGAGAACTCCTCGACGTGAACGCTGGTGAGGATATCTTCGCGAACGACACGCTCGTTGAGCACGATGGCGTCCTCGTAGTTGTAACCCTTCCAAGGCATGTAAGCCACGAGCAGGTTCTTACCGAGTGCCAATTCGCCGTCCTCCGTAGAGTAACCTTCTGTCAGAATCTGACCCTTCACAACCTTGTCACCCTTGTTGCAGATAGGACGAAGGTCGATGGTCATGTTCTGGTTTGTACGACGGAACTTTGGAATGCGATATTCCTTCAGAGCGGGCTCGAAGCTAACGAACTCCTCGTCTTCAGTACGGTCATAAAGGATGCGGATGGTAGTTGCGTCAACATATTCGACAACGCCATCGCCTTCGGCGGTAATCATCGTGCGAGAGTCTTCGCAGACCTGACGCTCGATGCCTGTGCCGACGATAGGAGCCTCGGTGCGCATCAAAGGCACTGCCTGACGCATCATGTTCGATCCCATCAATGCACGGTGAGCATCGTCGTGCTCGAGGAAAGGAATGAGGGCTGCAGCGATTGATGCAATCTGCTGAGGAGCAACGTCCATGAGGTTGACCTCCGAGGGAGGAACCACTGGATAGTCGTCGTCCTGACGGCACTTAACCTTCGTGCGGATGAAGGTACCGTCGTCGTTGAGAGGTGCGTTACCCTGACCGATGATGAGACCCTTCTCTTCTTCGGCAGTCATGTAGCGAACACCTTCTGGCGTGAGGTCAACCTTCGCATTCTCAACCTTACGGTATGGTGTCTCGATGAAGCCCAGGTCATTAATCTTTGCATAGACGCAAAGAGATGAAATCAGACCGATGTTTGGACCTTCAGGAGACTCGATAGGACAGAGACGTCCGTAGTGTGTGTAGTGTACGTCACGGACCTCGAAGCCGGCACGCTCACGAGAAAGGCCGCCGGGGCCGAGGGCAGAGAGACGACGCTTGTGCGTCACTTCGGCAAGAGGATTGGTCTGGTCCATGAACTGGCTCAGCGCGTTGGTGCCGAAGAAGCTGTTGATGACACCGCCCAGGCTCTTGCTGGTCAACAGGTCTGTAGGTGTGAACACCTCGTTGTCGCGGACGTTCATGCGTTCGCGAATGGTGCGGATCATACGAGCCAGACCGATGGCGAACTGATTAGCGAGCTGCTCGCCTACAGTACGAACGCGACGGTTGCTCAGGTGGTCGATATCGTCCACCTGTGCCTTAGAGTTGACAAGCTCAATCAAGTACTTGATAATCTCGATGATGTCTTCCTTGGTCAACACACGCACGCTTGGGTCTGTATCCAGGCCAAGCTTGTGGTTGATACGATAGCGGCCCACCTCGCCGAGGTCATAACGCTTCTCGCTGAAGAAGAGGTTGAGGATGACTTCCTTGGCACTTGCATCATCAACGGGATCTGCATTACGCAACTGACGATAGATGTAGCTGATGGCTTCCTTCTCGCTGTTGGTAGCATCCTTCTGGAAAGTGTTGAAGATGATGCTGTAGTCGGAAGACTGTGCATCTTCCTTGTGCACGAGGATAGAAGGCACATTGCTGGCCATAATCTGCTCGATGGCTTCCTCGTCGAGGACGCTCTCACGTTCGAGAATAATCTCGTTACGTTCGATAGATACCACTTCGCCGGTATCCTCGTCGACAAAGTCCTCAATCCAGCTCTTAAGTACGCGGGCTGCGAGCTTCTGGCCGAGATGTTTCTTCAGGTTCTCGCGAGTAGCCTGAACTTCCTCTGCGAGGTTGAAGATCTGAAGAATGTCTTTATCGTTTTCGAAGCCGATGGCACGAAGCAGTGTCGTTACGGGCAACTTCTTCTTACGGTCGATGTACGCGTACATTACATTATTAATGTCTGTAGCGAACTCGATCCAACTACCCTTGAAGGGAATGATACGGGCAGAATAGAGCAGAGAGCCATTGGCATGCACACTGCTGCCGAAAAATACACCAGGTGAACGGTGCAACTGTGAAACCACAACGCGCTCGGCACCATTGATGATGAAGGTACCATTGTCGGTCATGTAAGGGATAAAGCCCAGGAACACATCCTGAACAACTGTGTCGAAGTCTTCATGATCGGGGTCGTCGCAGCTCAACTTCAGCTTTGCCTTCAAGGGCACGCTGTAGGTGAGGTCACGCTCCAGACACTCCTCGATAGTATAGCGAGGGGGATCAATGAAGTAATCGAGAAACTCCAGATTAAAGTTGTTGCGAGTGTCATTAATCGGGAAATTCTCAGAGAAGACTTTGTACAAACCATCGTACTTCCTCAGTTCTGGAGGAGTATCGAGTTGGAGGAAGTCTTTGAAAGACTTCAGCTGCACTTCCAGGAAGTCCGGATAAGCCAGCGGACTCTTCACGGAAGCGAAATTAACTCTCTGATTCTTTTTGTTAGCCATCTAAACTTGTATTGTTTTCTCGTGATTGTTTATGTAGCACGTCTAACTTGTCAACTAGCCACGGTTAGTTTGTCAATTAGCCACGTCTAGTTTGCCAATTAGCCACGCCTAGTTTGCCAATTAGGCACGTCTAGTTTGCGAACTAGGCACGTTGTGTTTTTGGAGGCAAAACATCGCCTGAAAAATAAGGACTTAGCTCAAGGACTTAAACTCACTAAGAAGTTTATAGACACAAAAAGGCAAAGAACCCTCTACCAGAGGATCCTTTACCTAAGTCCCATTTTCAGGGATGAGTATTACTTCAGTTCAACTTCAGCGCCAGCTTCCTCGAGGGTCTTCTTCAGAGCCTCTGCGTCAGCCTTAGGCATGCCTTCCTTCAGCACGCTGGGAGCGCCGTCAACCATTTCTTTTGCTTCCTTCAGGCAACGTCGAAGTCGGTCTTCTCCTCGGCAGCTGCAGCACCACCTTCACCACCAGCAGCAACTACTACAGCAGCAGCAGCGGGCTCGATGCCATAAGTTTCCTTAAGTTCGTTCTTAAGATCGATTACTTCCTGTACTGTGAGCGCTACGAGCTCAGCAGCAATAGCCTTAATATCAGCCATTTCTTTAATGTATTTAAGTTGTTATTATACTTGGTTAATTACTCAGCAGCAGCTTCGGCTGCGGGTTCTGTTGCAGGCTCGGCAGCAGGTTCAGCTGCGGGTTCAGCCACAGGCTCAGCTGCAACTTCGGCAGCGGGCTCGGCAGCAGGCTCGGCAGCAGGTTCTACAGCCTTTGCATTCTCCTTGTTCTCCAGAGCGCTCAAAACGTTCATAATCGGAGATTCGAGAGCAGCAATTACGTCTGCAATCAGTTCGTTCTTACTCTTCAGAGCAGCGAGAGTCGTCAACTGGTCAGCACCAACATAGATAGCACCCTCGGCATAAGCAGCCTTGAAAGCGGGCTTCTCCTGTTTCTTGCTGTTCAGTTCCTTGATGAGCTTAGCAGGAGCATTAGCAGTCTCCGTAAGGAGCAATGCGGTTGTTCCAACCAATACGGGCTTCAGCTCATCGAAGTTCTCTTTTGCTTTTTCAAGAGCCTTAATCATCAGAGTGTTCTTGACAACGACCATCTTGAGGCCCTTCTCAAAACACTTGCGACGCAAGCTGCTCGTGCTGGCAGCATTCATGCCCTCTACATCTACGAGGTAGAAGTGAGGATACTGCTTCAACAGTTCGCCAAGTTGCGCGATAACTGCAATTTTATCTTCCTTTCTCATGATGTTACAGCTTTTTAGATTTCCTCAGTAGCCTTAGGATCAATCTTGATGCCGCGGCTCATTGTACTTGAAAGATAAATACTCTTGATGTATGTACCCTTAGCAGCAGCGGGCTTCAACTTGTTGATAGTTGAGATGAACTCCTTTGCATTCTGAGCGATCATGTCAGCAGTGAAAGACACCTTGCCGATAGAGGTATGCACGATACCAGTCTTGTCGACCTTGAAGTCAATCTTACCCTGCTTCACTTCACGGACAGCCTTGGCTACATCCATAGTTACAGTTCCACTCTTGGGGTTTGGCATCAAGCCACGAGGACCGAGCACACGACCCAGCGCACCAATCTTACCCATGATGGAGGGCATCGTGATGATGACGTCGATATCAGTCCAACCACCCTTAATCTTCTCGATGTACTCATCGAGACCTACATAGTCAGCACCTGCTTCCTTAGCAGCAGCTTCAGCATCTGGTGTGCAGAGGCAGAGCACGCGAGTCACTTTACCCGTTCCGTTGGGCAGTGAAACGACGCCACGAACCATTTGGTTTGCCTTTCTGGGGTCAACGCCCAGACGCACATCGATATCAACAGAAGCGTCAAACTTGGTGGTGGTAATCTCCTTCACCAAGGCAGCAGCTTCTTTCAAGGTGTATGCCTTCCCTGCTTCAATCTTATCAGCTACCAACTTCTGATTCTTTGTCAGTTTACTCATTTTAATTGAAGTTTAAATTATTCACCAGGGAACTCACCCTTGACAGTGATACCCATACTTCTGGCTGTACCTGCAACCAATTTCATTGCAGACTCAACTGTAAAGCAATTCAAGTCAGGCATCTTGTCCTGAGCGATGGTGCGAACCTGATCCCAAGTAATCTGGGCAACCTTCTTACGGTTGGGCTCTGCGCTACCGCCCTTGAGCTTGGCAGCCTCCATCAACTGTACTGCTACAGGAGGAGTCTTGACGATGAAGTCATAAGACTTGTCTGTATAGTAAGTGATGATAACAGGCAGCACCTTACCGGCACGATCCTGTGTTCTGGCGTTGAATGCTTTGCAGAAATCCATGATGTTGATTCCCTTAGAACCCAAAGCAGGGCCTACTGGGGGAGATGGATTTGCAGCGCCTCCTTTAATCTGTAATTTGATTAATCCAGCAACTTCTTTAGCCATTTGATTATACTTTTTATTATTGATAATGTGAGGCTTCAGGGCACGTAACAGAATGCCTTAAAGCTTCTCGACCTGAGTGAAACCAAGCTCCACGGGCGTCTTGCGTCCGAAGATCTTGACCATAACCTTCAGCTTCTTCTTTTCGTTATTAACCTCTTCGACTGTGGCATCGAATCCGCTGAACGGACCGTCGGTCACCTTGACGCTCTCACCAACCTCGAAGGAGATGAAAACATCTTCGGGCATCTCTGCCATCTCGTCGATGGTGCCCAGCATCTGACTGACCTCAGCAGGTCTCAGAGGCATGGGCTTGTTGCTTGAACGGGAATCATTGAGGAAGCCCATCACGTTAGACACCTCGCGCAAACGAGCCTGAGTTTCTCCTACCAGTTCTGCCTCAACGAAGACATAACCGGGGTAGCGGTTCTTCTCTTTGATTTTGCGCTTGCCTGCGGAGACGGTAACTACCTTCTCAGTAGGAATCAGCACTTGAGAGACATGTTTGGCGAAATCGGGCACATTGTTCATCAGCGCCTCGATAACTTCCTTTACCTTGCCCTCTTTACCACTGATAGCACGCAGTACGTACCATTTCATTCCAGCGTCTGCCATTTCCTGAGAGATTCTTTATCGCAGCAAACCATAGATGACTTCCATTCCAGACTGGAACACGAAGTCCATAACGAAAACTACCAGTGCTATGCATAGGGAAGCAGTTAATACTACAACAGCACTGTTCATAAGCTCTGAACGTGTAGGCCAAGTTGTTTGGTTTACCAGTTCGTTGTATGATTCTTTACAATACTTCTTAATCTTTTCAAACATAACTTTCACAGTTTAGCACGGGAAGTAAGACTCGAACTCACGACCCTCGGTTTTGGAGACCGATGCTCTACCAACTGAGCTATTCCCGTATTTTGGGTGGGCAGACGATGTCCACCCACCCAATTCTATTGTCTTTGAGTATTACCTCAAAAGCTGTTTCTTAGTCGAATACTTCAGTAATCTGACCAGAGCCTACGGTGCGACCACCCTCACGGATAGCGAAGCGGAGACCTACGTTCAGAGCCACGGCGTAGATGAGCTCAACCTTGATCTCAACGTTATCACCAGGCATTACCATTTCGATTCCATCGGGGAGGTGAATCTCACCGGTGCAGTCCATGGTGCGCAGATAGAACTGAGGACGATACTTGTTGCCGAACGGAGTGTGACGGCCACCCTCTTCCTTCTTCAGTACATAGATAGAAGCCTTGAAGCCCTTGTGAGGAGTGATTGCACCCGGGTGGGTGATAACCATACCACGCTTAACTTCCTGCTTGTCGATACCACGGAGGAGCAGACCTACGTTATCGCCAGCTTCACCTTCGTCGAGGATCTTGCGGAACATCTCGACACCAGTGATGACAGACTTCTTGTCCTCACCAAGACCGAGAATCTGAACTTCGTCACCAACCTTAACGACACCAGTCTCGATACGACCAGTAGCAACGGTACCACGACCTGTGATAGAGAAGACGTCCTCAACGGGCATCAAGAATGCCTTATCCTTGTCGCGCACGGGCTCCTGAATCCAAGTATCGCAAGCATCCATCAGCTCCATAACCTTGTCTTCCCACTCCTTAACACCATTCAAGGCACCAAGAGCAGAACCGCGGATGATAGGAGTATCCTCTTCGAACTCATACTGCTCGAGGAGCTCACGCATTTCCATTTCAACGAGCTCCAGCATTTCCTCATCATCAACCATATCACACTTGTTCAGGAACACAACCAAACGGGGAACGTTTACCTGACGAGCGAGCAGGATGTGCTCACGAGTCTGAGGCATAGGACCGTCAGTTGCAGCAACTACGATGATAGCGCCGTCCATCTGAGCAGCACCAGTTACCATGTTCTTCACATAGTCGGCGTGTCCAGGGCAGTCCACATGAGCATAGTGACGCTTTGCTGTCTCATACTCG
>CACXUA010000013.1 GCA_902770725.1 uncultured Bacteroidales bacterium
CAACCTTCGCATCCTTCATCAGCTGAAGTTTCTCCATACACTTCTCCTCGAAGGTCGAGAAGTTCTCCTGATGAGCTCCGCCCAAACAAGTAAAGATGCCGATTGTAGGCTTGATGATGCGCTCCAGAGCCACCATTTCGTTCTTCTTTGAAATGGCTGCCTCGAAGATACCAATCTGCGTGTTCTCGTTAAGCCCCCACACAGAAAGAGGCACACCCGTTTGCGAGTTATAGCTGCGAGGGCTACGGGTAACAGCGAAATCAGGTGCCAAGAGTTGATAGAGCCACTCCTTGACGACAGTCTTACCATTACTGCCCGTAATTCCTATGATGGGAACATCGAAACGAGAACGATGCTGAGCCGCAAGAGATTGGAGTGCAAAGAGGGTGTTCTGCACGAAAAGGAAATCGGCTTCAGGAAAGTCTCCCTCCACTTCTTCGCTCACCACGAAGGCTCGAACGCCTCTTTGATAGAGGTCATTAACATAAAGATGTCCGTTTCCTACTTCAGTTTTGATGGCAAAGAATAGCGTTGATTCCGGATAACAAAGGCTGCGACTGTCCGTCAGCAACCAGTCAATCTCGCGGCCCTTCAAGCCTTCTGTCTTTGCGCCAATAAAGGATGCTATTTCGAGAGTATTGTACATTTATAGTTTAGAGTTTAAAGTTGAAAGTTTAGGGTTAGTTGATAGTTTAGAGTTTCATTGTTTATCGGCTAAAGGCTTTGTGCCCTTTTGCTTTTCTGATAGATTCATAGTCCTTCAGGTATTGTTGCATCTCGCTATCCATGCAGTTTTCCGCCAATCTACGCCAGATGTAATCTACGGCAAAAGGAGATGGATGTATCATATCGTCGGCATAGAAACGATAGTCGCGAAGTTCGTCGAGCAGTATTTCGTAAGCAGGGAAATAGCTTGCCTTCTCAGGGTAGCGTTTGCAGGCCTCATCAATAGCGAGGAGCAAAGCCGCCTTTGATAATTGACTCTCATGGAAGCCATACTTCTTATAACGGTATGGACTTACGGTAAAGATCACGTGTGAAGTTGGGCAATTACACGTGAGTAATTCGACAAGTTCACACGTTAACTTTGAGCACTTCACTGCATCCAATTTAACTTCCTCGAAGAGAGCATCAGGTTGCTTGTGGCAGTTCGCCACAGTCAAACCACTTTCCTTCAAGCGATAACACACATTCGTTCCGAGGGTTATGAAGATGAAATCTGCTCTCCGAAGAGCTTCTCCGAGTTGAGAGAACGTATCCCGAATGGTCTCACGCAATCGTTCCTCATCCGAATCGTGTATAAGCGTATTAGCTAACCAGCAATGCCATTCCTGTTCGTTGAAGCGGAAGATGGGCAATTCCTCACCAGCCGTTAATGCTTGCTTAGCTTGGATTAAGATGCTTTCAGGATTGTAGGTTACCCCAAGAGGATTGCAGACGACATTCAATCCGTAGCTTTGAAACTTCTCGCCTATGCTCTGAGCGAAACACGAACCCAACAACACAAAGTGTTGATGTTTCTGCATTGGATTTACCCATTTCGGCACGTCCACAACAGTCCGGAAAGTCATATCTTCAGCCTTCATTCGCGTCTTTCGCTTATTTTATTGCACAAAATTACATAAAACTCCGCAAAAATGTATACCTTTGCCTACAAAAATAATAGTTAATCGTGAAAAAAGAGCCTCAAGAGCTACTTACAAATATAAACCTGCCGGCTGATTTAAGGGCTTTGCCCGTAGAAGAATTGCCTCAGGTTTGCAATGAGCTACGTCAAGAGATTATACAGGAAATGGCCAACAACCCAGGTCATTTCGCCAGTTCGCTTGGTGTGGTTGAACTGACTGTTGCCTTGCATTATGTCTTCAACACCCCTTACGACCGTATTGTATGGGATGTGGGACATCAAGCAGCTGGACATAAGATACTGACTGGCCGCCGTGAAGCCTTCCCCACTTACAGGCACTTTGGTGGTCTTCGTCCTTTCCCCTCACCACTCGAAAGCGAATACGACACCTTTGCTTGCGGCCATGCTTCCAACAGCATTTCTGCAGCTTTGGGTATGGCTGTAGCTGCTCACAGACGTGGGGAAGACGACAGGAAAGTGGTAGCCGTAATCGGTGACGGAAGCATGAGTGGCGGCCTCGCATTCGAAGGCGTCAACAATGCAAGCAGCACTCCAAACAATTTGCTCATCATCCTGAATGACAACAACATGAGCATTGACAGAAGTGTTGGCGGACTGAAGCATTATCTGCATCAGTTGCACACTTCCAGCCTTTACAATAATGTTCGTTTCCGTCTCTCGAACGGACTAGTCCGACTTGGAGTCTTGAGTGAGAAAAGACGTCAGAAGATTCTTCGCTTCAACAACTCCTTGAAGGCGTTACTCAATAACCAGCAGAACCTCTTCGAAGGTTTCAATATCCGTTATTTCGGTCCTATTGATGGACATGATGTCATCGAACTTGTCAATACGCTTCGACAGATAAAGGATATGAAAGGACCGAAGCTCCTTCACCTTCACACCATTAAAGGAAAGGGCTTCAAGGCAGCAGAGAAGAACCCAACCGTATATCACGCTCCAGGTAAATACGACCCAGAAACGGGAGAACGACTTGGAACAGACACGAAAGGACTTCCTCCAAGATATCAGGATGTATTTGGCGAAACACTACTTGAACTCGCTAAGCAGAACGATAAGATTGTTGGCATCACCCCCGCAATGGCAACAGGTTGCAGTTTGAACATCATGATGAAGGAAATGCCTGAACGGACATTCGACGTTGGTATTGCAGAAGGTCACGCAGTCACCTTTGCCGGAGGTCTTGCTAAAGAAGGTCTGACCCCCTTCTGCAACATCTATTCTTCCTTTGCTCAACGTGCTTTCGACAACATCATACATGATGTGGCTTTGTGCAAACTACCAGTCGTCTTCTGTTTCGACAGAGCAGGACTTGTTGGACAGGACGGAGCCACACATCACGGTGCTTTCGACCTCGCAGCACTTCGTCCTATTCCCAACCTCACGATAAGTTCGCCCATGAACGAGCACGAGTTGCGCAAGTTGATGTACACAGCTCAACTTCCAGACAAAGGACCTTTCGTGATTCGTTATCCAAGAGGACGAGGCGTCCTAACCGATTGGCAATGTCCTTTCGAAGAACTCCCTGTTGGAAAAGGTCGCAAGCTCTCAGAAGGTAAAGATGTGGCTGTGCTGAGTCTTGGTCCAATCGGAAATGTTGTGGCTAAGGCTGTTCAAGATTTGAAAGAAGAAGGACTCTCTGTTGCTCATTACGATATGCGCTTCCTCAAGCCTATTGACGGAGAAATCCTACAGGAAGTGGGCACAGCATTTCGTCGTATCGTTACCGTCGAAGATGGTGCAGTTCAAGGTGGACTTGGTTCTGCAGTCATTGAATATATGTCCGACCACAATTTGCATCCAGAAGTGATACGTCTCGGTTTGCCAGACCATTTCGTAGAACACGGAACTCCAGATGAGCTCTATCATCTTGTAGGGCTTGATGCAGAAAATATAAAGTTAAGAATTAAAAGCTAAGAGTTAAGGAAGAATCACTCTTTAACTCCTCAACTTGATTAAACAATAAGACAATGAAAATCGTCATAGCAGGAGCAGGAGCAGTTGGTTCGCATCTTGCGGCACTCCTATCAAGAGAAGATCAGGACATCATCCTAATCGACGAGAATCCGGAGAAGACGGCTCGCCTTCTTAGTTCCGGAGACCTCGACCTCATGACGCTCAACGTATCCCCTACCTCCATCAGTGGACTTCGCGAAGGTGGCGTTCATCAGTGCGACCTCTTTATTGCTGTCACACCAGAAGAAACGCGAAACATCACATGTTGTATGTTAGCACACACTCTTGGGGCTCGCAAAACGATTGCACGAGTCGATACTGCCGAATACACAATGCCTCAGTATCGCGACCTCTTTCAGCAGATGGGAGTGAATTCCATCATTTATCCAGAAGGACTTGCTGCAAGGGAAATCCTGGACGGCATTAAGCGCTCTTGGGTTCGTCAGTATTGGGAAGTTGCTGGAGGCGCTCTCGTTATGCTTGGCATCAAACTTCGCGAGAAAGCGCGCATTACAGGAGTTGCTCTTCGTGACCTTTGTGACGCACAAACGCCTTACCGTATTGTGGCTATCAAACGAGGTGACGACACCATCATCCCAACAGGTAACGCCAACAGGTAACGATGAACTGCGAAACGGTGATATTGCCTACTTCATGACCACAAAGCGCCACATCGCATACATTCGTGAGATTGTGGGAAAAGAAGATTATGCCGATGTTCGAAACGTGATGATTATGGGTGGAGGACGAACCTCTGTGCATGTTGCTGAGGGGAAACCAGATTTCTACAACATCAAGATTATCGAACAGAACGAAGAACGTTGCCATCGCCTTAACGAAATCCTTGAAGACAGCGACATTCGCATCATTCAAGGTGATGGACGCGACACAACACTCCTTCTCGACGAAGGTCTCTCGGATATGCACGCATTCTGCGCCCTTACACCTGAGACTGAGACAAACATCTTAGCTTGTCTTGCAGCAAAAAGAATGGGCGTTCGAAAGACTGTTGCCCTCGTTGACAACACGGACTATATCTCAATGGCCGAGAAACTTGATATCGGCACCATCATCAACAAGAAGATGATAGCTGCTGGTCGCATATACCAGATGATGCTCGATGCAGATGCTCACAACGTCAAGTGCCTCACTATCGCCAGTGCAGATGTAGCTGAAGTCGTTGTCCAGGAAGGTAGTGTGGCATGTGCTAAGCCCGTCAGCGAGTTACGTTTGCCTTCAGGCGTTACGCTTGGCGGTTATGTCCGCGGCGAAGATCAAGGAGCTTTGATTTATGGTAACACAACGTTGCAACCTGGCGACAGAGTGGTTGTATTCTGTAAGAGTGGCCTTATAAAGCAGATGGACCACTACTTCTCCAAGAAAAGCGGCGGTCTGCACTTGTTCTAACATGGTTTCAATAGACAATTTAAGCGTAGAATTCAGCGCAAAGCCGCTCTTTAATGACATCAGTTATGTCATCAACGACCACGACCGCATTGCACTCGTAGGCAAGAATGGCGCAGGCAAGAGCACAATGCTCAAGATAATCGCAGGCATTCAGCAACCAACAAGCGGAACGGTCAGCGTGCCTCGCGACGCTACGATTGCATACCTTCCGCAAGTGATGGTGCTCACCGATGAACGTACTGTCCGCGAGGAAGCAGAGCGTGCCTTCGAGCACATCACGGAGATGAACGACGAACTCACGCAACTCAATAATCAACTTGCAGAACGTACTGATTACGAGAGCGAAGCATATATGTCGTTAGTGGAACGCTTCACGCACCTGAACGAGCATTTCCAAATGATGGGAGGCTTGAATTATCAGGCAGAATTGGAGCGAACTCTGCAAGGTCTTGGTTTCAAGAGAGAAGACTTAGATCGTCCGACGAGCGAGTTCAGCGGAGGCTGGAGAATGCGTATTGAGTTGGCAAAGTTATTGCTTCAGCATCCTGATGTGCTTCTCCTCGATGAGCCAACGAATCACCTCGACATTGAGAGCATTCAGTGGCTCGAGAACTTCCTTGCCACAAGTGCAAATGCCGTTGTGCTCGTCAGCCATGATCGCGCGTTTATTAATAATGTTACGAATCGTACTATCGAAATCAGTTGCGGCAAGATATATGACTATAAGGTGAAGTACGACGAATATGTCGCGCTCCATGCAGAACGTCGCGAGCAGCAACTTCGTGCCCTCGAGAACCAGCAGAAGGAGATTGCAGACGCAAAAGCCTTCATAGAACGTTTCCGCTATCAAGCCACGAAAGCCATTCAGGTTCAGCAGAAGATAAGACAGCTGGAGAAGATTGTGCCCATCGAGGTTGATGAAGTGGACAACTCTGCTCTTCGCCTCAAATTCACTTGCTCGATGCGAAGCGGCGACTTCCCCGTCATCTGTGATGAGGTGGGCAAGAGCTACGGAGAGCATTGTGTCTTCAAGAACGTCAATCTCACCATCAGAAGAGGCGAGAAAGTGGCTTTCGTAGGACGAAACGGCGAAGGCAAGACGACACTCGTGAAGTGCATCATGGGCGAGATTCCTTTCGACGGTAACCTAAAGGTAGGACATAACGTGCAGATTGGTTACTTCGCTCAGAACCAAGCTCAACTGCTCGATGGCGAATACACTGTGTTTGAGACGATTGACCGTGTGGCAAGAGGTGACATTCGGCTCAAGATACGCGACATTCTTGGTGCTTTCATGTTTGGCGGAGAAGCCAGCGACAAGAAGGTGAAGTTCCTTTCAGGAGGCGAACGCACACGACTGGCGATGATAAAACTCTTGCTCGAACCCGTGAACTGTCTCATTCTCGATGAGCCTACAAACCACCTCGATATGCGTTCGAAGGATGTGCTCAAAGCTGCCATTCGCGACTTCGACGGCACAGTTATCGTGGTGAGCCACGACCGCGAGTTCCTCGACGGACTTGTGACGAAGGTTTATGAGTTTGGCGACGGAAAGGTTCGCGAGCATCTAGGAGGCATTTATGACTATCTGACGAATAAGAATATAAGCAGTCTCACACAACTGAATATGTCTTCTCCCCCCTCTTCAAAACAAGAAGAAGCAGCAACTCCCAATGCAGGAGCTCTCTCTTACGCCGAGCAGAAAGCCCTCGCTCGCGAGCAGAAGCGAAAGGAGAAAGCCCTGCAGGAAGCTGAGGACAATGTGACGCAACTGGAAGCCGCCATTCGCATCCTGGAAGACCAGATGTCAACACCAGAAGGCAGTCAGGATGTTTCGCTCTACGAGAAGCATGGGCGGCTGAAAGCACAACTCAAACAAGCTGAGGAGGAATGGGAGGCGCTAATTTAGTTCATAGTTCATAGTTATAAGTTAAGAGTTATGAAGAAAGTTTGTGATTTTATTGCGCAATGGATAGGCGTGCTGGTGCTCTTGGTAGGAGCAGTAGCTTTGTTCTTGCCTGAATCGTTCATTTGGATTGAAACGAAGACCATCAATCCTATGCTGGGCGTCATCATGTTCGGAATGGGACTGACGCTTTCGCCAAAGGACTTCAAGATTGTGCTGAGCCGACCAAAGGATATTCTCATCGGTTGCCTGGCGCAGTTCACCATCATGCCTTTGCTCGCTTGGTTGCTGACGCTTGCTTTCTCGCTTCCAAAGGAACTTGCGCTTGGTGTGATACTCGTTGGCTGCTGCCCTGGAGGAACGGCTTCGAACGTCATCACTTACCTAGCAAAGGGCGATTTGGCGCTTTCCGTTGGAATGACTGCATGCTCTACCCTACTCGCTCCCATTGTGACGCCTTTGCTCGTCTGGCTGATGGCTGGTACGATGGTTAATGTCGATACGCTGGGAATGTTGCTGAGCATTGTCTATGTGGTGATAGCACCCATCATTGTGGGATTGCTGTGCCAACATTTCTTGCCCAAGCTCACGAAAGCCGTCACGCCCTATCTGCCTGCCTTCTCGTCGCTGGCGATTGCCATTACGGTGGGAATCGTTGTTTCGCACAATGCCGACCGCTTGATGCTTGGCGGAATGATTGTCATCCTTGTCGTCATGCTTCACAACTTGCTTGGGCTCTCGCTGGGTTTCACGATAGGACGCCTATTGCGTTTGGAGAAGCCGAAGTGTGTTGCCCTCAGCATAGAGGTAGGAATGCAGAACAGCGGACTGGCTTCTTCCCTTGCTAATATGCACTTTGCGGCTTATCCGCTTGCCACCGTCCCTGGAGCTATCTTCAGCGTTTGGCACAACATCAGCGGAGCTTTGGCAGCCAAGCTTTTCCAAAGAGAAACCACAATAATGAAATAACGTAATGACGATATAACGAAATAAAATTAATTATCAAAAATGAAAAAGAATCAACTTATTATGGCATTTGCTTTGGCAGCATTGACTGCAGCTTGCACGCCTAATGGCAAGCAATTGGCTTCTGGCATAGACCTCGCCAATCTTGACTCAACCTATCAGCCTGGAACAGATTTTTACATGTTTGCCACAGGTGGTTGGCAGAAGGCTCATCCCTTGACGGCCGAGTACAGCCGCTTCGGCTCCTTCGACCAGCTTGGCGAAGACAACAACGAGCGTCTGCGTTCGCTCATCGAGGAAGTCTCTTCTAAGGAGAATGAGAAGGGTTCCATCGAGCAGAAGATTGCCGACCTCTACAACTCCGCTATGGATAGCGTGAACCTGAACGAACACTACTGGGGCGCCCTCGAGGAGTTCCTGCTCTGTGACGGCTATCAGAACTCAACTGACATCACGGTAGATTGGATCGCTCAGGTTTGGCCTCGCATGCAGAGACAAGGCGTTCCTGGCTTGTTCTCCATGTATATCGGAGCCGACGAGAAGGACTCCAAGAACAACCTCGTGAACATCGTTCAGGGTGGTCTCACGCTTGGTCAGAAGGACTACTATGTAGATAACGACCCGAGGACGCTGGAGATTCGCAAAGCCTATCAGAAGTACATTATCGACCTCTGTCAGCACACTGGCTTTAGCGAGAAGGATGCCAAACGGATTGCCGAAGATGTTCTTCGTATCGAAACGCGCATTGCTGTTGCAAGCAAGAGCCGTACAGAACTTCGCGACCCAGAAGCCAACTACAACAAAATCTCCTATGATGAACTCCTGAAAGAGTTCCCTGGCATCAACTGGGAAGGCTTCTTCCAGAACTTCGGAATGGAAGGCGTGAAGGAGGTTTGCCTCGGTCAGCCCGCAGCCATTCACGAGGTGGAGAAAGTGCTTGCAGAAGAGTCTGTTGAAGCCCAGCAGAACATCTACCTCTGGCACGCAATCGATATGGTTTCGTCCTTCATCGACGACGAGAGTCGCGCCCTGAACTTCGGCTTCTACGGCAAAGTGATGAGCGGCAAGGAAGAGGACCGTCCGCGCTGGAAGCGTGCCGTTGCTGCCGTTGAAGGTGGTCTTGGCGAAGCCCTCGGCCAGCTCTACGTTGCCAAGTATTTCCCACCCGAAGCGAAGGCTCGCATGGAGAAGCTCATCAAAAACCTCCAGATTGCTCTGGGCGAACGTATCGATGTTCAGGAATGGATGTCGGACGAGACGAAGAAGGTGGCTCGCGAGAAGCTCGATGCCTTCTACGTGAAGGTAGGCTATCCCGACAAATGGAAGGACTACAGCGAGCTCGAGATTGGCGACAGCTACCTCCGCAACATGCTTGCCGTGGGCGAATGGGAAATCAAGGACATGATTAAGACCAAGTTCAACAAGCCTGTCGATAAGGACGAGTGGTACATGACGCCGCAGACCGTCAACGCCTACTACAACCCAACCACCAACGAGATTTGCTTCCCCGCAGGCATCCTGCAGCCGCCCTTCTTCGACATGCAGGCCGACGATGCTTTCAACTACGGAGCCATCGGTGTCGTGATTGGTCACGAAATGACGCACGGCTTCGACGACCAGGGCAGCAAGTACGACAAGAACGGCAACCTCGTAACCTGGTGGAGCGAAGAGGACACCAAGCAATTCGAAGAGCGCATTCAGGTGATGCGTGAGTTCCACGACAGCATCGAGGTTCTGCCCGGACTTCATGCCAACGGCTCTCTCACACTCGGCGAGAATATGGCCGACCACGGTGGACTGATGGTCGCTTTCCAAGCCTTCAAGAACGCCACCAAGGATGCACCGCTTGATGTCATCGACGGCTTCACGCCCGAACAACGCTTCTTCCTCGCCTACGCCAACGTATGGGGTCAGAACATCCGCGACGAGGAGATTCAGAAGCGTGTGAAGAGCGACCCGCACCAGCTGGGAATGTGGCGTGTGAACGGACAGATGCCACACATCGACGCCTGGTACGAAGCCTTCGGAATCACGGAATCCGACCCAATGTTCGTGCCGAAGGAGAAGCGCGTCACCATCTGGTAGCCTTCATTTTTCAATAAGTCAAATTCTTTCTTCTTGGGATAGGGATGCGCCGCTGCGTGTCCCTATTTCATATATTGTGGTGAGTAAGCAAACTTAACGTGCCAAGTTGAGCAACTTAACGTGCTGCGTTGGCCACCGCAGCGTGTCGTGTTTAACTTCTCAGCATGGTGTGTTTTCATTCACAATGCAAAGGTACGACAGCGGGATTGCGGTCTGCGAATTTTTGCGCGACTTTATATATGTTGTAGAACATGTTTTACGAAAATTTTCTCGGGCATATCGGTGTTCTGTTGCAGTTGCAGTTGTTGCAGTTCGTTTTCGGGTTACACACATCCTCAATTTTACCTTTATATTATATAAAATATAATATAAAATTTCATTTTGACTTTTGGGTAAGCTTCATTTTAACTGCAACAACTGCAACTGCAACGCAGGAGTAAGACAATATTCAAGAAAAAAACTCCCATTTCATCACTGTTTCACACCCTAAGTTGGAAATGCCTCAATGAAGCGTGGAACAATTTTTCTGCGCCTTTGTTTGGCAGTTTCAGGAAAAAGTCGTAAATTTGCACCCGCTTTTGAAGCCGTGTGATGGCGAATTAAGCACAAAAAACTTAATTTATAGTAACACAAACACAACAAAAAAAATGAAAAGTATTGACGTAAAAGGTACAGCCCGCACCGCTACCGGTAAGAAGGCTTGTCGCGACATCCGCAAGGCTGGCGCAGTTCCCTGCAACCTCTATGGCGAAGCCAAGGAAAATGGCAAACCCGTTGCAATGAGTTTCACCGCTACTCAGGAAGAGCTCCGCAAGCTCGTTTATTCTCCCGACATCTACAGCGTGAACCTCAACATCGACGGAAAGGAGTGCAAGGCTATCATGAAGGAACTCCAGTTCCACCCCGTGACTGACCGTCTGCTCCACGTTGACTTCTACGAAATTACCGAGAAGAAGCCCATCGTGATGGAAGTGCCCATCAAGCTGAACGGACTGGCAGAAGGTGTTCGCGCTGGTGGTAAGCTCTCTGCAAACGTGCGCAAGCTCAAGGTTCGCGCTCCCTACACAGCCATTCCCGAGAACCTCAACATCGACGTTACAAGCCTTGGCCTCGGCAAGACCATCAAGGTGGCCGACCTCAGCTTCGAAGGTCTCGAAATGGTGACCAGCCCCAGCGTTGTTGTCTGCCAGGTTAAGATGACCAGAAGTGCTATGAGCGCTGCGTCCAAGACCGAGGACAGCGGTGAAGCAGCTGCAGCAGAATAACCTAAATGAAATACCTCATTGTAGGGTTGGGTAACATCGGCCTAGAGTACGAAGGAACCCGCCACAATATCGGATTTAGAGTATTGGACGCCCTATCTAAGGCGTCCAATACTGCTTTTGAGGACCGTCGATACGGCTTCGTAGCCCACATGCGAGTGAAAAACGCAGAGCTGGTGTTGCTCAAGCCATCGACCTACATGAACCTCTCTGGCAACGCCGTCCGCTACTGGCTGCTGCAGGAAAAGATTCCCGTAGAGAACATGCTCGTTGTGGTGGACGACCTCAGCTTGCCACTCGGAACAATCCGCCTCAGGCAAAACGGAAGCGACGGAGGTCACAACGGCCTGAAACATATTGCCCAGACACTTGGCGGACAAGGCTACAACCGCCTCCGCTTCGGCATAGGCAACGACTTCCAGCAAGGCTATCAGGTGGATTTCGTGCTCAGCAAGTTCACGCCCGAAGAGGCGAAAATCGTGGACGAGAGGGCTCTCGTGGCTTGCGACGCCATCAAGGCATTCGCCCTGAGCGGCATGCAGTTCGCGATGTGCAATTACAATAATAAGTGATTAAAGATTAAGGATTAAAGATTAAAGTTTAGGTGATGACGTATCTGAGCGTCGGGATATAAAGACAAGAATTATGGAACTAGTTGAAAGATTTTTGAAGTACGTTAGCTTCGATACGCAGAGCAGCGAAGAGAACGAAGCACAATGCCCTAGCACAGAGAAGCAGTTTGCTTTGGCTGAATACTTGCGCGACGAGCTGAAAGCACTCGGCCTTACGGAAGTGGAAATGGACGAGCACGGCTACGTCTATGCCACTCTGCCTGCCAATACCGACAAGCAGGTGCCCACAATCGGCTTCATCGCCCACATGGACACAAGCCCCGACTGCAGCGGAAAGGACATCAAGCCCCGCATCATCGAGAACTACGACGGACAGGACATCGTGCTCTGCAAGGAAGATGGCATCGTGACGACCGTCAGCCAGTTCCCTGAGCTCAAAGAGCACATCGGCGAGGACCTCATCGTCACTGACGGCCACACACTTCTGGGCGCTGACGATAAGGCTGGAATTGCTGAGATTGTGACTGCGATGACCTACCTGATGACGCATCCGGAAATCAAGCACGGCAAGATTCGCGTCGCTTTCAATCCCGACGAGGAGATTGGCGCAGGAGCTCACCTCTTCAACGTCGAGAAATTCGGCTGCGAATGGGCCTACACGATGGACGGCAGCGAGGTGGGCGAACTGGAGTACGAGAACTTCAATGCAGCCAGCGCAAAGATACTCATCAAGGGCTGCAACGTGCATCCTGGTTACGCCAAAGGCAAGATGAAGAACGCTTGCATCATAGCTTCAGAGTTCCAAAGCTTATTGCCTGAGAATGAGAGACCTGAGACAACAGAAGGTTACGAAGGATTCTACCACCTGACTGGCATGAGCGGCAGCGTGGAAGAAGCTCAGCTCTCATACATCATTCGCGACCACGACAGCGACATCTTCAAGCGCCGCAAGCAGGTTGTTCTCGACCTTGCAGAGAAGTTGAACGCCAAGCACGGAGAGGGGACAGTTAAGGCAGAAGTGAAGGACCAATATTATAATATGTTGAGCCAGCTGCAGGACAAACCGCAGGTGACAGACATCGCCAAGAAGGCTATCGAGGAGGCTTGTGGTTTCTGCAACGTTGTGCCCATCCGAGGCGGCACAGATGGCGCTCAGCTCAGCTTCAAAGGACTCCCCTGCCCCAACATCTTCGCAGGTGGTCTGAACTTCCACGGACGCCACGAGTTCGTCCCCATCCAAAGCATGGAGAAGGCCATGATGACCGTCGTGAACATCTGCCGACTGGTAGCAAATGAATAACGAGGCTCGGATAGACAAATGGCTGTGGGCTGCGCGCATCTTCAAGACGCGCACCATCGCTGCTGCTGCTTGCAAGAAAGGGCAAGTAAGCTTGGGAGGTGTGCAGCTCAAAGCGAGCCGAATGATTAAGGCTGGCGATGTGGTAAGCGTTCGCAAACCGCCCATCACATACAGCTTCCGAGTGCTTCAACCCATCGAACGTCGCGTCGGAGCCAAGCTCATTCCTGAGGTGCTGGAGAACGTCACAACGCCCGACCAGTACGAACTCCTCGAGATGAGCAAGATAAGCGGCTTCGTTGGCAGAGCCAAAGGAACTGGTCGCCCCACAAAAAAGGACCGCCGCAGCCTGGAAGACTTCCAGAACGAAGTGCCCGAGTTCTTTGGCGACTTCGAGTTCGATCTGGAGGATGGAGATGAAGAATAGATTCGTAATAACGGAATAACGTTATAACGTCATAACCAAGGAGGAAACATGATTGACCGCATTACCGTTGACAAGATTTTGGATGCTGCGAACATCGTGGACGTAGTCTCCGACTTCGTTACCTTGAAGCGTGCTGGTTCCAACCTGAAGGGCCTCTGTCCCTTCCACGACGACCGCACGCCCTCGTTCATGGTGTCGCCTGCTCGCAACTATTGCAAGTGCTTTGCTTGTGGCGAAGGCGGCAGTCCGGTTGGGTTCATCATGAAGCACGAACAGCTCTCCTACCCCGATGCACTGCGTTACTTGGCAAAGAAGTACGGCATTAAGATTGAGGAGAAGGAGTTGACGCAAGAAGAGATTCAATCCAGAGGCGACCGCGAGAGTATGTTCATCCTCAACGAATGGGCGCGCGACTGGTTCAAGAAGCAACTCTGGGATACGCAAGACGGCAAAGCAATCGGGCTGGCTTACTTCCGCAATCGAGGCTTCAGGGATGACATCTTGGAGAAGTTCCAGGTGGGTTATTGCCCGAACAGCAAGAAGGTTTCCCTCTCGGGTGACGCTCTGAAGGAAGGTTATCAGGAGCGTTATCTCGTGAACAACCAGAACGAGATGGAGCCGCGGCTGAGCATAGGAACTGGCCTTAGTTTGAAGCGCGAAGATGGAAGTCTGCGTGACCGTTTCTTCGGACGAGTGATGTGGCCCATCTTTACGGCAAGCGGTCGTGTGGCAGGCTTTGGAGGTCGCGTGCTCGATGCAGCTACGAAGGGGGTCGCCATCAAGTATCAGAACTCGCCCGAAAGCATCATCTATAGTAAAAGGAAGGAACTCTTCGGTCTCTTCCAAGCACGTCAAGCCATTCGCAAGGCCGACCTCTGCTATCTTGTGGAAGGCTATACGGACGTGATGGCGATGCATCAGCAAGGCGTTGAGAACGTTGTTTCGTCGTCTGGAACAGCACTCACGGCCGAGCAGATTCACCTCATCCACCGCATCACAAGCAACATCACAGTCATCTTCGACGGCGACGATGCAGGCATTCATGCAAGCGAGCGAGGCATCGATATGCTCCTTTCCCAGGGCATGAACGTCAAGCTCCTACTCCTGCCCGATGGAGAAGACCCCGACAGCTTTGCTCAGAAGCACTCCGCAACCGAATATCAGCAGTATCTGCAAGAAAATCAGGTCGATTTCATCACGTTCAAAGCCTCGCATGCTTTGGATGGCAAGAAGGACGAACCCGATGCAGAAGAGCGACTCATCCACAATGTGGCCGAGAGCATCGCAATCATCCCCGACGAGATAAAACGCACACTTTATATTCGTTATGCATCTCTGCAACTGCATATCCCAGAGCGCCTTATTGAAAGAGCTGTAAATGCACAACGGGATAAAAATCAAGCCAACGCCCAAGAAGGAAAAGAAAACACAAAAGTCTCACCTTTAGCTCAAGGTGGTATAAAAGGCATTGAAGCATCTATCGCTCAAATGATTATCCGTCACGGCGAAAAAGTGATGTGCTATATTGAGGACAACAATGGCAAAGAAGTGCCTTTGACCGTAGCCGAGTATATTTCCCTAAGTCTTAAAGATGATGACATCCAGCTCCAGACACCCCTTTATTGCCATCTACTCAACGAGGCTGTGGAGCGTTCGCATACGCCCAACTTCCGTGCAGAGCAGTATTTCATCAGCCATCCTGAGGAAGATATTCGTAATCTTGCACTTGAGTTAGGCCCAGATATCGTAGCACTGAGCAAATTGTTCGAAACGCCTTCACAGACAACGCTTTCCATGGGGGAAGAACCTGCGGAAACCACTTCCGACGAACGGCTCGACGAGGTTGTACCCAGCCTTATTGCCAGCTACAAGCTCAGCGTCGTTCAAAAGTCATTGCAGGACATCATCGAGCAGATGAAACGCCCAGAAGTAAAAGAGGACAAAGAGAAGAGCAGCCAGCTGATGAAAGAGTTCAACGAGAAGTCCAAACTCTCGAAGGAACTCGCCAAGATTTGTGGCGCCCGCGTAGTGCTCAAATAACAACTAAAATTTAGTCTTTTTGATGTCGAAGAGATAGGACACTTTGGCGATGATGGTGCCGTTAGCACTACGGGCAAAGGGGTCTTTCTTCGAGTTCTTGAAGATGTCGCTCAAAGCATAGAAGTAGCGGCCTTCGATGATAAAGTGGTGGCCAGTCTTGGTACTGATGTCCATTCCGAGACCACCTGTAATGCCGTATTCGAACTTCCTTTGCACATTCAGCTCGTGCTGATTGGGCAGACCATCGAGTTGAGGAGATACGTATCCAGAGCCATTGCCAGTCGTTTTCTCCGTCTCACCAAAGCAATAGCCCAGTTGAGGTCCGATATTGAGGAAGCCTTTCACGCCTCCGCGTTCACGACCAAAGCCCAGATTGGCCAGCAAAGGCAACTGAACATAGTGTACCGTTCGCTGATAGAGGTTGTCGCCAGTCTCTGTCTTCTCCTTCCATCCTGCCTGCGAATAGTTGATTTCGGCCTGAAAAGCACAAAGCATATTGAAGTACTTCTCGCAGGTATATCGTGCCGTAACGCCAAAAACCGCACCGTTCTTGAAGGTCTGTCGGACAGAAGGCTTAAACGAGACCTTGTTCATCACAAAGCCGCCATTCACACCTATAGCAAAGTCTGTGCGCGGCTCGCCGACTTGGGCGAAAACAGACGACAAACAACAGACAACGGACAACAGAAGGAGGATGAGGCGTTTCATCGGATTAACTCTATCTTGTTTTCAGGTGTGTAATGGATGAACTGGACGAAACTGTTGGAGAAACTCAATCCCGATGCACTCCGTTCGAAGCGGAACCAGTTCTGATAGGGCTCCTGGCGAAGGCTATTCTGCATCTGTTCGAAGGTATCGCCTTGCGTAGCGAGGCCCGTCAGGAAGTAGCATCCGAGGTCGTAACCCAGGGCTGCATAGCGAGGATTCTCCTTCAAGATATAGGCTCTAAAGTTCCTTGCGTAGTTGCGTTCGAAGCGTTTAATCCTGTCGTCTAACCTATTATAATAGTATGGTGTGACGATATAGGTGTCGAAGGCAAAGAAGTCTTCCATCAGCGTCTCAGTCTCCAACTGCCATTCGGAATAGCCAACGAGCGAAAGGCGGTACTGCGGATGTTTCTGGCGGAACGCTTTCAAGTGCGAAAGAAGTGCGTTAAGCGAAGGAAGGCTGCTGTCATCGAGGACAATCATATTCTCGCGGAACTGATTGAATGCAGTCTCATAGGCGAAATCATCGCCATCGAGGGCAAGTGTTCTGGGTGTTACGGAACGCTCGGAAAGCCCCTGAGTGATGGCTTCTGTCAGCAGTTTGCCCTTGAAATCCGTTTTGCCGCTGTTCACGATTACGTAGTTCCTGTCGGCATAAAAGCTCATAAACTTCTTGGTAGCAGCTTCGAAGAAGACAGTATTGGAAGGCGTAGCATTATAGACGAGCGGATAGTCCTGCATGGTTTGACCCGTGAAGAAAGGTAGAACGAGACGCGTTCCACGTTCCTTACAAGCCTCGGCCACAGCTGGAATCTGCGTCGCAGAAGCAGGACCAAACAGCACGTCCAACTCACCTATCTTTGGAAGCAAAGCCTCGACCTGAGCAGAAGTTGTTCCGCAATCCCACGCATGGATGTCGAGATTGACGCCGCTCTTGCGAACGCTGTCCGCAGCCATCAGCAAGCCACGATAGAACTCCACCATCTTCTTGTCGCTCAGGGGAAGCATCACGCCAACCTTCAGGTCGGAAATGACGGTACGAATCACTCGGAGAGGCTTCTCTGGCACTTCACTGACAGGCACGTAGCTTATCTGCTGAGGCTTCTTCGGGATAATCAGCAAAGTGCCCTTCTTCAACTTCTGGCGTTTCACGTCAGGATTGGCAGCCTGAAGCTCCATGATAGAAACGCCGTAACTGGCAGCCACACTCTCCCAAGTCTCGCCCTTGACAACGGAATGCATGTTGTCGAGTGTCGAAAGTATGCCCTGACCGAATAAAAGCATCGGCCAAAGACAATAAAGAAGTATTAAAATACGTTTCATCTATGCAAAGGTACGAAAAAAGTGAAAAACGAAAAGTGAAAAGTGAAAAATTATTTGTAACTTTGCACAAAATATATAAAAGATGAAGCGTATCCTATTCATTTCCCTTGTTCTGATGCCTTTGTTGGCTTGGGCACAGATACCATCTGTTGACCCGATCGGAACATATTATAGAATTGACGAAAACGGCGAAGAAGAATCAGGCGACGTGAACGGGCAAGTCATGAACGCTCCCTTCCGCGTTGTCTTCACCGCCAACACCACTATTCCCGAGGGAGAAGGCTATAACAGCTATGTTCATTACGAGTGGACAATCACAAACACAAAACTCTCGAGGGAGTCAAGCGAACAGGCAACAGAGACTGTCATCAAGCGCTACGAAGAAGAGTTTGAACTGGAATTCACAGAAAGCGGAAGCTATGTCGTGAAACTCTGTGTCCTTTTCTATGACGAAGAAGGCGAAAGCGAAGATAACATCCGATACAAAATCAACGAAGACGAAGACCGCGACGAAGAGCCAAAGGTAATAACTTTCTCCATCAGCGAAAGCAAACTGGAATTCCCTAACGGCATCTCGCCAAACGAGGATGGCTACAATGACAAACTGAAGCCAAAGGATGGTTACAAAGGAATCGTGGACTTCCATGCCGCCATCTTCAATCGTTGGGGCAAGAAACTCTATGCTTGGGACGACGTAAACGGCAGCTGGGACGGAAAGGTCAATGGTAAAGTGGTAAAAGATGGCGTTTATTTCCTCCACGTTTCAGCTAAAGGAAGCGACGGCATTGACTACAGCATCAAGAAAGCCATCAACGTCATTTCAGGGTTTAACAATGGCGAAAACGAAGGCGGCTCCACAGAAGAGTGAGCAGAAGATATGCGTGGAGGGTGCTCGCGTCCATAATCTGAAGAACGTGGACGTTGAGATTCCGCGTAACAGCCTTACTGTATTTACTGGCCTCAGCGGTAGTGGCAAGTCGTCGCTTGCTTTCGACACCATTTATGCAGAAGGTCAGCGCCGCTATATCGAGACGTTCAGCGCCTATGCTCGCAACTTCTTGGGCGGAATGGAACGACCCGATGTCGATAAGATTACAGGGCTGAGTCCCGTCATCAGCATCGAGCAGAAGACCACCAACAAGAACCCCAGAAGTACCGTCGGCACAACTACCGAGATATATGACTTCCTCAGGTTGCTTTACGCAAGGACTGCCGAAGCCTATTCCTACGTTACTGGCGAGAAGATGGTGCGCTATACGGAGGAGCAGATTATTGACCTGCTCCTGAATGAATACCTGGGTAAACGCATCATCCTGCTGGCTCCGCTCGTCAAGAACCGCAAGGGACACTACAAAGAACTCTTCGAGAACATCCGTCGCAAAGGTTATCTCTATGCTCGCGTGGACGGCGAAATGCAGGAACTCTTGCCTGGCATGAAGCTCGACCGCTATCGCAATCATAGCATCGAGGTTGTGATTGACCGCCTTCAAGTGCAGGAGAGAGACGACAAGCGGCTGGTTCAAAGTGTCGCCATTGCCATGAAGCAAGGCGAAGGCGAAATGCTTGTCTGCAATATGGACACAAACGAAGTGCGCCATTACAGCAAGCACTTGATGTGCCCAACCACAGGTATCTCCTATCACGACCCAGCTCCTCACGACTTCTCGTTCAACAGTCCTCAAGGCGCTTGCCCGCGTTGCAAGGGTCTTGGATTCGTTCATATCATCGACCGAAACAAGGTCATTCCCGACCCTACCCTTTCGCTTCGCGACGGAGGCTTCGCTCCGCTTGGCAAAGCAAAGCAGGCTATGATATTCTGGCAAGTGGAAACTGTACTCGAATCTTATGGATGTACGGCTGACACACCACTTGGCGAGGTTCCTGAAGAAGCGATAGACGAAATCCTGGAGGGCAGTCCTGAACGCATCCGAATTAGTGCCAGCAAGACGAAAACCACGAATGATGTCTATACGGAATTCGACGGTTTGGTCAAATACATTGAACAAATGAAGGATGCCGAAGTTGGTGTAGCGGCTCAGCGATGGGCCGAGCAGTTCAGCGGAACCTGTGAATGTCCCGAATGCAAAGGCCAAAGATTGAAGAAGGAGTCGCTTCACTTCCTGCTCGACGGCAAGAATATCGCCGAAGTATCTGCTCTTGAACTGGGACAGCTCTACGAATGGCTGGAAGGTTTGGACAGCAGAATCAGCAAGCGTCAATTGGCTATTGCACAGGAAATCACAAAGGAAATAAAGACCAGACTGAAGTTCCTGCTTGATGTCGGGCTTGACTATCTGTCACTTTCGCGTCCCTCGATGAGTCTTTCTGGCGGCGAGAGTCAGCGAATCCGCTTGGCAACGCAGATTGGAAGCCAGCTTGTAGGCGTCCTCTACATACTCGACGAACCCAGTATCGGCCTGCATCAGCGCGACAACATCAAGCTCATCCATTCCCTTCAGGCACTTCGAGACACAGGCAACACCGTGCTGGTCGTGGAACATGACCGAGAGATGATGGAAAATGCCGACTACATCGTCGATATAGGTCCCCTTGCTGGTCGTCGAGGAGGCGAAGTCGTCTTCCAGGGAACTTACAAGGAAATGCTGAAAAAAGACACGCTGACAAGCAAATACCTGAAGAACGAACTGACAATCGACCCACCTTCAGAGTATCGAAAAGGCAACGGACTTTCGCTTACCATCAAGGGCGCAAGCGGTCACAACCTGAAGAATATCGACGTCTGCATCCCGCTTGGAAAACTGATTTGCATAACTGGCGTGAGCGGAAGCGGCAAGAGTTCGCTCATCAGCGAAACGCTCTACCCCATCCTGAGCAAGCATTTCTATCGCTCGCTGGCTGAACCTTTGCCCTACAAAGCCATTGAGGGACTGGAGAATATCGACAAGATAATAGACGTTGACCAGAGTCCTCTTGGCCGCACACCTCGCTCTAATCCAGCAACTTATACAGACGTCTTTACTGACATCCGCAAGCTTTTCGTGGAACTTCCTGAGGCAAGAATTCGAGGTTACAAGCCTGGACGATTCTCCTTCAACGTGAAAGGTGGTCGTTGCGAAACTTGTGGCGGCAACGGTTACCGCACCATCGAGATGAACTTCCTGCCCGACGTCTTCGTACCTTGCGAGGAGTGTCGAGGGAAGCGCTATAACAGAGAGACGCTCGAAGTCAGGTTCCGAGGCAAGAGTATCGCGGATGTTTTGGATATGACTATCAATCAAGCGGTTGAGTTCTTTCAGAATCAGCCCACGATACTTAATAAGATTAAGGTCCTGCAGGAAGTCGGATTGGGTTACATCAAACTTGGGCAGCCCAGCAACACCCTTTCTGGAGGCGAGAGTCAGCGCGTCAAATTGGCTGCAGAACTGGCTCGAAGAGATACGGGACGCACGCTCTACATCCTCGACGAACCCACTACGGGACTGCATTTCGAGGACATTCGCGTCCTGCTCGACGTGCTTGGCAGACTTGTGGACAAAGGCAACACGATTATCGTCATAGAGCACAATCCCGACATCATCCGTTCTGCCGACTGGATTATCGAGATGGGACCAGGCGGAGGACGCAATGGTGGCGAGGTTCTTTACTGTGGAACTCCAAAAGAAGAGCACACAAAATGAGGCGTTATACATTATTAATATTAGCGTTTTGGGCTTTCGCTTCGGCTTGGGCACAGAACAAAGAGCTGGATTTATTGATTTTCAAATACAGAAACAACCCAGCCGTAGAATACCAAAACAGCAAGGATTCCATTCCGAACGAAACGGGTATCAAGGTACTCGAGACTTTGGATTTTGGCGAAGCAACCAGCCTCATTCAGCCGTTTTTCAGCGAGTACGAGCAGATTAAAGGTTTTAAGAAACTAAAGGCAACTAAGGTTTTGAAAATCAAAGGAAACCTATATAAGAAATTTCTCCTAAACAAATTGTTTGACATCCGCGTTTGGGAGAGCGAAAACGGCTATAAGGATATGGTGATTGAGTTCGACGGATGCGCCTATATCATCATGCATATTGGCGGCTTCTACAAGGAAAAAGAACTCGCACAACACATCAAAATCACAAGTTTACAATAGCCTTTCCCAGAAAGAGGTAAAACTCTTAGAATAAATAGGTTAAGGTATTTGGAAAAATAGGCGTGCTTAGTTGGCAAACTTAACGTGCCAAGTTGGCGAACTTAACGTGCCAAGTTGACGAACTTAACGTGTTAAGTTTACAAAGATGACGTGCCAAGTTTTCTGCTTTAACTAACGATATGAAAGAAAAACGTGTTTTTCTTTTGTTTTTCTCCCACTAAATTGTATCTTTGCAGGCAGTTCTACTTTTGGCACGACATTTGTAGAACAAGGGCAAATAGTAAATTGTAAATGGTCAAATAGTATATAAAGTAGATGACAACAAACTTTTCACCCGATACGTTCAACATCCTGAACTTCAGCAAGGAAGAGGCGAGCCGACTGCATTGTGGCAGCGTTTCTCCGCTGCATTTGCTGCTCGGAATCATCCGACATACTGACAACAAAGCCAGTCAGCTCTTGGCATATTACCTGCCAGATGGGGTGTCTCAGCTCAAGAGTCAGCTCGAAATGACAGCCCGTCAGCATCAAGTGCTCATCTCTCCCACCCCTGCCGACATGAATTTCGACACGCAGGCAAACCGCATCATGCGTCTCTGCAAGCTCGAAGCAAGCCTGATGAAGTCCGAAACAATCGAGCCGATTCACGTCTTGCTTGCTATTCTGAAGGCAAACGACAACGAGGCTAGCGACATCTTGCAGCGTCTCGACATCACATACGAGAAGGTCAACAGTCAGCAGACCACAGACAACAATCAGTGGTCGGGCGATGGAATGGACGACGACGACGAGGATATGGAGCCCGTTTCTGCTGGTTTGGAGGGCAATATGATTCAGGTCCGCCAGCAAAAGAAGCAGGAGAGCAAGACACCAGCCCTCGACAACTTCGGCACAGACCTTACTTATATGGCAGCAAACGACTTGCTCGACCCAGTTGTGGGACGAGAGAAAGAAATCGAGCGAGTTGCTCAAATCCTGAACCGACGCAAGAAGAACAACCCGATTCTCATTGGCGAACCAGGTGTGGGAAAGAGTGCCATCGTGGAGGGACTCGCTCAACGCATTGTGGCTCACCGCGTTAGCCGAACTCTTTGGAACAAGCGAATCGTGGTGCTCGACCTTGCAAGTGTTGTAGCAGGAACGAAGTATCGCGGTCAGTTCGAAGAGCGTCTGCGCTGCATCATCAAGGAGCTTCAGCAGAATCCTGAGGTCATCGTCTTCATCGACGAGATTCACACCCTCGTTGGAGCAGGCAATGCTGCTGGCTCGATGGACGCTGCCAACATGCTGAAACCAGCCCTAAGCAGAGGTGAGTTCCAATGTATCGGTTCCACCACGCTCGATGAGTTCCGCAAAACGATTGAGAAAGATGGTGCTCTCGAACGCCGTTTCCAGAAGGTTCTGGTCGCTCCAACGACTGCCGACGAGACCACCCAAATCCTTCAAAACCTGAGAGATAGATACGAGAAACACCATAACGTGCGCTACACGGACGAAGCCTTGCTGGCTTGTGTCAAGTTGACAGGCCGTTACATTACTGACAGGAGCTTCCCCGATAAGGCAATCGATGCCCTCGACGAAGCAGGAAGTCGTATGCGAATCCAGAACTTCCCCGTTCCTGAGGAAGTCATGAAGCTCGAGAAACTCGTTGAGGAACTCGAGGGAAAGAAGCTCGATGCAGCCGAGAAGCAAGACTTCGAAGTGGCTGCCGACCTTCGCGACCAATGCAAGCGAGTGCAGGAACAACTGGAACAAGCTAAGCTGGTTTGGGAAAAGAACATCAGTGAAAGCGAGAAAAGTCTTGTGGATGAGCAGGTTGTGGCTGAGGTTATCAGCACAATGACTGGCATTCCTGTTCAGAGAATCGGTCAGGAAGAGAACCAAAGACTGCGCAACCTGAAGGAAACACTTCAGCAGAAAGTCATCGGTCAAGACGAAGCTGTTGCAATGGTCTCGAGAGCCATCCAGCGTAGTCGCGTCGGACTGAAAGACCCACAAAGGCCTATCGGAACCTTCCTCTTTGTAGGTCCGACTGGTGTGGGCAAGACATATCTGGCAAAGTGCCTTGCTGAAGAATTGTTTGGGAAAGCAGATGCCATCATTCGCATCGATATGAGCGAGTACATGGAGAAGCATACCGTCAGCAGAATGGTTGGTGCTCCTCCAGGATACGTCGGCTATGATGAAGGCGGACAACTTACCGAGCAAGTGCGCAGGAAGCCTTATTCCATCGTGCTTCTCGATGAGATTGAGAAAGCTCACAGCGACGTCTTCAACCTATTGCTGCAAGTCATGGACGAAGGTCGTTTGACTGACGGCAACGGCAACACGATAGACTTCCGCAACACGGTCATCATCATGACCAGCAACTGCGGCACGAAGCAGATTCGCGACTTTGGTCGAGGCGTTGGTTTCCAAAACGAGACAGATGTTACGACTGGCAAGAAGCAGAATCGCGACATCGTGAAGAAAGCCCTCGACAAGCAGTTCGCTCCCGAGTTCATGAATCGTCTGGACAACATCGTTTACTTCGATCACCTCTCGCAAGAGGACTTGCAGAAGATTGTTGACATCGAACTCAAGCCTTTGCTCGACCGCATCAACGAGATGGGGCACAGCCTCGAAGTCAGCCCAGAAGCTCGTGAACTGCTCGGCAAGAAGGGTTACGACGTGCAATTCGGTGCCCGTCCACTAAAGCGCGCCATCCAAGACCTCATCGAAGACCCGCTTTGCGAAATCCTGATGAGCGAAGGAGCGGAAGAAGGAATGCACCTGAAAGCCGAAGTAGACACAGAAAACAAAGACAAGGTTTTAATTACAAAGTAAGATATGAAACAAGGTAACATCGGGGTTACAACCGAGAATATCTTCCCCGTCATCAAAAAGTTCCTCTATAGCGACCACGAAATCTTCATTCGCGAAATCGTCAGCAATGCCGTCGATGCCACGCAAAAGCTCAAGACACTTGCAGGCAAAGGCGACTTCCAGGGCGAAATGGGCGACCTGAAGGTTCGTGTCAGCATCGATAAAGACGCTAAGACCATTACCGTCAGCGACAACGGCATCGGTATGACTGCCGACGAGATTGAGAAGTACATCAACCAGATTGCCTTCTCGGGAGCCAACGACTTCCTCGACAAGTACAAGGACGACGCGAATGCCATCATCGGCCACTTCGGACTGGGCTTCTACTCGTCGTTCATGGTGAGCAAGCAGGTCGATATCATCACGAAGAGCTATCAGGACACGCCTGCCGTGAAGTGGTCGTGCGATGGAAGCCCAAGCTTCACCCTCGAAGAGACTGAGAAGGCAGAGCGTGGCACAGACATCGTGATGCACATCGACGACGATTGCCTTGAGTTCCTCGAAAAGGACAAGATGGAAGGCCTGCTGCGCAAGTATTGCCACTTCCTGCCCGTACCCATTGCTTTTGGCAAGAAGACAGAATGGAAGGACGGCAAGCAGGTGGATACCGACGAGGACAACATAATAAATAATGTAGAGCCTTTGTGGACAAAGAAGCCTGCCGACCTCAAGGACGAGGACTACAAGGAGTTCTACCGCCACCTCTTCCCGATGGCCGACGAGCCGCTCTTCTGGATTCACCTCAATGTCGACTACCCCTTCAACCTGACCGGCATCCTCTACTTCCCGAAGATAAAGAACAACCTCGACATCCAGCGCAACAAGATACAACTCTATTGCAACCAAGTCTTCGTGACCGACGCTGTGGAGGGCATCGTGCCCGAGTTCCTGACCTTACTGCATGGTGTCATCGACTCGCCCGACATCCCATTGAACGTCAGCAGAAGCTATCTGCAGAGCGATGCCAATGTGAAGAAGATAAGCGGCTACATCACGAAGAAGGTGAACGACCGCCTCGCTTCTATCTTCAAGAACGAGCGTGAGGACTTCGAGAAGAAGTGGGACGACATCAAGATATTCATCCACTACGGCTTGCTGACCGAGGAGGACTACTTCGACAAGGCGAAGACCTACTTCCTGCTGAAGGACACCGAGGGCAAGCACTACACGCTCGACGAGTACCAAGCCCTCATCAAGGACCAGCAGACGAACAAGGACGGCCAGCTCGTCTATCTCTATGCCAACGACCCCGACGCGCAATACACCTACATCGACGCAGCCAAGCAGAAGGGCTACAATGTCCTCCTCATGAATGGTCAGCTCGATGCTCCGCTCGTCGGAATGCTCGAACGCAAGCTCGAAAAGACAACATTCACTCGCGTTGATGCCGACGTCATAGACCGTCTCATTCAGAAAGAAGAAACCCAGCGCGACAAACTCGAAGCAGAGCGCTCGGACAAGCTCTCCATCGTCTTCCGCTCGCAAGCACCCAAGACAGAGAAGATGGACTTCAACGTCGAGGCTCAGGCTCTTGGCGAAGACCAGTTGCCCGTGATGATGACACAAAGCGAGTACATGCGAAGGATGAAAGAGATGGCACGCTTGCAGCCCGGAATGGCTTTCTACGGCGAGATGCCCGACATGTACAACATCGTGCTCAACACCGACTCGCCACTCATCCGTGAGGTCCTCGAGGATTGCGAGAAGCAGACCGAAGAAGCCCTGAAGCCCATCGAGGCAGAGTTGCGCGGACTGAATGCCCGTCAAGCTGTGCTGCGTCAGGAACAGGACAAGAAGAAGCCCGAAGAGATAACGCAGGAAGAGAAGAACGACCTGAAGAAGTGCGGTGAAGACATTCGTGCTGAGCAACAGAAGCGCGATGACGTGCTGAAGGCTTATGCCGAGAAGAACGACCGCGTTCACCAGCTCATCGACCTTGCTCTCTTGCAGAACGGCCTGCTGAAAGGCGAAGCCCTCACCCGCTTCGTCAAGCGCAGCGTCGAGATGATTAAATAAGAAATTAAACGACGGAAAAGCTCCATCTTAACAGGTGGGGCTTTTCTGGTTTTCAGAAGTAGGGCTCAAATAAGTAAAATTTTCCCTTTTCCCTTTTCTCTTTCAATTATATTTCGTAACTTTGCGTGCAAATAGTAGATAGTAAATCATCAAATAGTAAATATACAAGATGAACCACGGATTTGTCAAGGTGGCTGCGGCCATTCCTTCGGTAAGGGTTGCCGACCCGCAGTACAATGTAGAACAGATTGAGTCGCTCGTCATTCAGGCCGAGGGCAAAGGCATCGAAATCATTTGCTTGCCGGAACTCTCGCTGACCAGTTATTCTTGCGGCGACCTCTTCGGACAGCAACTCCTGCTCGACGAGGCTGAAATGGCGCTCATCCATCTGATGAACAACACCCGCAGCCTTAACATCATCAGCATCGTAGGCCTGCCCGTGCCCTATCGCGGCGCCCTGCTCAACTGCGCAGCCATCGTGCAGCGCGGCAAGATTCTGGGACTTGTGCCGAAGACGTTCCTGCCGAACTACCGCGAGTTCTACGAAAAGCGCTGGTTCCAGAGCGGTGCCGATGTACCCGAAGGTACGGTGCTCATCTGCGGTCAACAGGTCACGGTCAGCACGAATCTGGTCTTCTCGACGCCTTCTTGCACGTTTGGCGTGGAGATTTGCGAAGATTTGTGGGCTCCCGTTCCGCCAAGCTCGATGCTTGCCCTGCAAGGTGCCGACATCATCTTCAACCTCAGTGCCGACAACGATTTGGTGGGCAAATACACCTATCTGCAGAACCTGCTTGCCCAGCAGAGTGCCCGATGCATCTGCGGCTACGTTTACAGCGCTTGCGGCTTCGGCGAAAGTACGCAGGACGTTGTCTTCTCGGGCAAAGGCCTCATCTACGAGAACGGCCTACTCCTGGCTGAAGCGAAACGCCATCAGTTCGAAGCACAGATGCTCGAAACGGAGATTGATGTGGAGCGCATTCGTGCCGAACGCAGAAGGAACACGACTTTCGCTGCAACTGCAGCCCGCAAACGTCAGCCCAACATCGTCGATACAGAGCGCGTTCCTGCTCGTCCGTTCTCTTTGACCAGAGTCATCGATGCCCATCCCTTTGTACCAAGTGGAGCACGCCTCGACGAGCGCTGCCAAGAGATATTCGACATTCAGACAGAAGGCTTGGCTAAGCGCATCATGCACACGAATGCCGAGACCGTTGTGGTGGGCATCAGTGGCGGTCTTGACTCGACGCTTGCCCTGCTGGTTTGCGTCGGAGCATTTGACAGACTGAACAAGAACAGACGCGGCATCGTGGGCATCACAATGCCTGGCTTCGGCACAACAGACCGTACCTATACCAATGCCGTGAACCTCATGAAGTTGCTCGGCATCACTATTCGCGAGATAAGCATCAAGGAGGCTTGCATCCAGCACTTCAACGACATTGGTCACGACATAGAGAAGCACGACACGACCTACGAGAACGGACAAGCTCGCGAACGTACTCAAATCCTCATGGACGCTGCCAATCAGATGAATGGCTTCGTGGTGGGCACTGGCGACCTCAGTGAACTGGCTCTCGGATGGGCAACATACAACGGCGACCACATGTCGATGTATGGCGTAAATGCTTCTGTGCCAAAGACTTTGGTCAGGCATCTCGTCAACTGGGTTGCAGAGCGAACGAAGGACGAAAGCACGAAGCAGACGCTCCTCGACATCGTGGACACGCCCATCTCGCCCGAACTGATTCCTGCAGACGAGCAAGGCAACATCACACAGAAGACTGAAGACCTCGTGGGGCCTTACGAGCTTCACGACTTCTTCCTCTATTACCTATTGCGCTGGGGCTTCCGTCCTGCCAAGATTTACCTGTTGGCTCGTCAGGCTTTCGGGCAGAAATACAACGACGCAACTATTCGCAAGTGGCTTAAGACCTTCTGTCGTCGCTTCTTCTCGCAACAGTTCAAGCGCAGTTGTATGCCCGACGGACCAAAGGTGGGCAGCTGCTCTCTCAGCCCTCGAGGCGACTGGAGAATGCCTTCTGATGCCAGCTCCGAAGCCTGGGCAAAAGAGTGCGACGAGCTGGGATAATGCCCCTCCAACTCCCCCAAATGGAAGAGGAATAAATAGCCAAATGATTAAATTGTAAATAAATCGTAAACAGTAAATTGTAAAATTGTAAATTATAATACCATGATTGTAGAGAAAATTATGCAAGGCTTGGAGCAGAAGCATCCAGGCGAAAGAGAGTACCTGCAGGCTGTTCGCGAGGTGCTGGACAGCATAAAGGATGTGTATAATCAGCACCCTGAATTCGAGAAGGCGAAGATTGTGGAACGCATTGTCGAGCCCGAACGCATCATCACTTTCCGTGTGCCTTGGGTGGACGACAAAGGCGAAGTGCAAGTCAACTTGGGCTATCGAGTGCAGTTCAACAGCGCGATTGGTCCGTACAAAGGCGGCCTTCGTTTCCACTCTTCAGTCAACCTCAGCATCCTGAAGTTCCTTGGCTTTGAGCAGACCTTCAAGAATGCCCTCACCACATTGCCTATGGGTGGTGGCAAAGGCGGCTCTGACTTCTCTCCAAGAGGCAAGAGCGATGCTGAAATTATGCGCTTCTGCCAAGCATTTATGTCGGAGCTGTTCAAGTACATCGGCCCCGATGTGGACGTTCCAGCAGGCGACATTGGCGTGGGTGGCAGAGAGATTGGATACCTCTTTGGCATGTATAAGAAACTCACTACACAGTTCCATGCCGCAACCCTTACCGGCAAAGGTTTGGAATGGGGCGGAAGCATCCTTCGGCCCGAGGCAACAGGCTTCGGCGCGCTCTATTTCGTCAACCAGATGATGCAAACGCACGGGCTCGACATCATGGGCAAGACGGTGGCTCTCAGCGGCTTCGGAAACGTGGCTTGGGGCGCTGCAAAGAAAGCTACCGAGCTTGGCGCAAAAGTCATTACCATCTCAGGTCCAGACGGCTATATCTACGACCCGCAAGGGCTTGATGCTGAGAAGATTGACTACTTGCTCGAGCTTCGTGCCAGCGGCAATGATATCTGCCAGCCTTATGCAGACCAGTTCCCAGGCTCTCAGTTCTTCGAGGGCAAGAAGCCTTGGGAGCAGAAAGCCGACATCTATCTGCCTTGTGCCACGCAGAACGAACTGAATGGCGAAGATGCGGACAAAATTCTGGCTAACAAGCCGCTTTGTGTAGCCGAGGTCAGCAACATGGGTTGCACGGCAGAAGCAGCGGAGAAGTTCATTGCTGCTCGTCAGCTCTTTGCCCCAGGTAAGGCTGTGAATGCAGGCGGTGTGGCAACCTCAGGCCTCGAGATGACGCAGAACTCGATGCGAATCTCTTGGACAGCTGAGGAAGTGGACAAGCGCTTGCACCAAATTATGTCAGGCATCCACGAGCAATGCGTTAAGTACGGACGCGAAGGCGATTACGTCAACTACGTCAAAGGCGCCAACATTGCCGGCTTTATGAAAGTGGCTAAAGCAATGATGGCTCAAGGCATCGTGTAGCACATACACTTTCAAGATAATAGGAAAGGGCAGCATCCTGACAGGTGTTGCCCTTTCTTTGATACCCAATACTATTCATCCTCATAATGAGGACATCAACAAAATTAATCACCTTTTTCTTTGAACGTAAAAGAATAATCACTAACTTTGCAGGGAAATACATAACATCTTATAAACTAACAAACTCAAAACAATGAAGAAGATTATCTACTTATTTTTGATACTGGTCACGATGGCGTTGAACGCAAATGCATCAGTTAATGTATGTAGTGTGAAGCCCGACGCAAGCGGGCATTTTGACAGCCCCTATATCAAGAGCGGTAGCATCACTTGGAATAAGGATAGCCACACGCTCACCCTGAACAATGCCGTAGTCGAATACAGCACTGATAACCCAAGTGACAACGTTAATCTTATAGACATTGACCAAGAAGCAACCATCGTCATTCATGGCAACTGCAAACTGACTACTAACGGTTATGTTGGCCTGAGAATACGTGGCAACAATGTTACCATCCAAGGCGATGGCAGCCTCAGCCTCTCCAGCACTTGGTATGACATTTTTGTCTCTTACACACGACTGACCATCAAGGATATCACATTAAAAACCACCCACCCTATTGCAGATAATAATATGGGTAAAGATATCGTCCTGACATTTGACAATGTGAGTGCCGACATCACGGGAGGTGTTTATAGAATCGGTGAAAGCATCACCTTTAAGAACTGCTCTATCACCGAGCCTGCAGGTGCCTATATTGAACACAGCCAGTATGGCCATTTCATTGCAACTCCCGATGGGGATACTGCCAATCATGTTGTCATCTCGCGTAGCGGCAACAAAGCTGGCGATGCAAACCTCGATGGTGCTGTCGATATTGCCGATGTGGTGGCTGTGCTGAATGCCATGGCAAACAATCTGGATGCCCCGCAATTCAATGTCAATGGCGACAGCGCAGTCGATATTGCCGACGTGGTAGCTGTTCTGAACCTCATGGCACAACAGTAAGAGAATCTGAAAGCAATGATGGCACAAGGCATAGTCTAAGAGCTTCGACGACAGATTGTGCGCCAGAGGGATTTGAAGCGATTCTAGGGGCATTTACGGGGGAAACAGAGGGGGCTCTCACTACCTCTCTCTTTAGTGTTCATATATAATATATGTTCGGGTGTAAATTTACG
>CACXUA010000014.1 GCA_902770725.1 uncultured Bacteroidales bacterium
GAAACGTCCTCGTGATGTGTGCTGCATTGCTCATCTGTGTATCAGGGGGACGGGGAATCTGATACGTTTTGAGCCATCTTATGATTATCGGGGATGATCATCGAGGACGGTTCCCCATGATCATTTTTTTGAGAAATGCATTCCAAACGCCTCCGCGACGCTAATACAGTTCTCTAAAAATTCAAGTCCTTTCCATATGGAACTCCTTTGAAATTATGTAAGTCCTTGATAGTTAACACTTATTGAAAATTCCCAAATTTAAACGGTACAAATTTTTATTACCCGATAATGGATTCTTTGTTGTCGCTTTGTTGGATTTTTTAACAATCATAAAGTGGTCGAGGAACAACAAAGTTTAAGATTTGGTAAAGGAGGTTTAACCATAGCCTATATTTGAGCCATATTGCCCATTTGCCACCTCTGATGAGCATTTATTCGGCTGCTGCAGTTTACAAAAATGGTATAAAAGAGAATCGTTTTTGAGTACAATTGCATGAAAGTGGTCGCTAATGTAGCAAAATAGCCCCTCTGCGACCATTTTCGTGCATTCTTCTTGACGGCTTAAAGAAATAGGAGTACCTCGTAAGCACTGTGTGTTCTGGAATGTAATGTCAATTATTTATTCTGGGCGAACTCCGATTGAGAAAACGGCTGTCAACTTGTTTCATGCTGATGGCTAATCATTTTTATCACCATATTATTTAATTCAGGTAAAGCCTCTATTTGGATAATTTTTGTAACTTTGTGACGATGTAATGTGCACATGGCAAATAGAATAATACAAATGATTAGCAAAACATACTACAGATACATTTGGCTTCTCGACACGTTGTTGAATAGCAGTCCTCTGACAATCGACGAGATCAATATGCTATGGGAGGATTGTCCACTTAGCAATGGACCTATACCGTTACGCACTTTTCATGAGCAGAGAAAGGGAATCAAGGAGATGTTCGGTGTGGAGATCGTGTGCGACCGTTCACATGGTAATGTTTATTATGTCAAGAACCCGGAGGTTTTGGAGGAGAAGAAATTGGTGAAGTGGTTGTTGCGTAACTATAGCATTCCACAGGACTTTGCTACCTTCAACGCAATGAAGGACAGGATTCTATTAGAGGAGATACCGCAGGGTCAGGCGTTACTAAATCCTATTATCGAGGCGATGCAGGCGAACACGGAACTGCGGATAGACTATCAACGCTATGAACATGAACGGGAGGAACACTTGCAGACGTTCCATAATTTCCTGAAAGACATGCCAGTTCGTGTCGAGTTGCTGACGGGAAACGTCAAGGGCAAACGACGCAAAGCTATTGAAGAAGGGCTGCTGGACGGCAGCGTAAACATCCTGATTGGAACGCATGCAGTCATCGAGGACAATGTCCAGTTCCGTAGTCTCGGCTTAGTTATCATTGACGAACAGCATCGTTTCGGAGTAGCGCAACGCGCCAAACTTTGGAGCAAAAGTGAGACGAGTCCGCATGTCCTGGTCATGACAGCAACCCCCATACCACGCACCCTCGCCATGACTGTCTATGGTGACCTTGATGTATCTATCATCGACGAGCTGCCGCCTGGACGCAAGCCTGTCCGCACGATGCACATATACGACAATCAGCCCGAACAGCTCTACCGAGGCGTCATCCGCGAGATTGAGGCAGGGCACCAAGTCTATTTCGTCTTCCCTCTGGTGAAAGAGAGCGAGAAACTTGACCTGAAGAATGTGCAGGACGAGTTCATCCACCTTCAGGAGATATTCCCGCAGTACCGCATCAGCATGGTACACGGCAAGATGAAGCCCAGCGAAAAGGATGTCGAGATGCAGAAGTTCGTGTCGGGCGAGACACAGATCCTCGTCGCCACAACCGTCATCGAGGTCGGTGTGAACGTGCCCAACGCCTCGGTCATGATAATCCAGAATGCTGAGCGCTTTGGGCTCTCACAACTTCATCAGCTTCGCGGCCGTGTAGGCAGGGGGGCAGAACAATCATACTGCATACTTGTGTCAAACTACAAACTGTCTGCCGAAACGCGCAAACGACTGCAGATAATGACAGAGACCAACGACGGATTCGAAATTGCGGAAGCCGACCTCAGGTTGCGTGGCCCGGGAGACTTGGAGGGAACACAGCAAAGCGGCATCGCCTTCAACCTCAGGCTGGCCAACCTCGGTCGCGACGGACAACTCGTTCAGCTTGCCCGCGACACCGCATCCTTTGTCCTTGATGCCGACCCCGAACTGCAAGCACGGGACAACACCCTGCTCCGTCGCCACTTGCAGGAACTCAGAAAAGAGCACCGCGACTGGAGTCAGATTTCTTAGACCAAAAGCCCTTTGTGCAAAGAGGCAGTGCTCTTATAGAAGAGCCCTCTGCAGAATAACTGCGGAGGGCTTTTCTGTTATGTCCTCTTCCCTACTCCGAAGGGATTGGGATATGGTCTGACTTTACTGCTGGGCCATGATGCTGAGGACTTCTACAACATCAGCGATATCGATTGCACCATCTCTGTTGACGTCGGCATTGCCGAGAGACTGTCCGCCAGCCATTGTGCTGAGAACTTCCACAACATCGGCTATATCGATGATGCCATCACAATTAACATCGCCATCGTTACCATTGACGGTCACAGTGCCACGGTTCATATCGAAGGTTATGCGATAGGTCTGCGTCTCCTCTTCATTCTCTTCGTCCCAGTTCATGTACCACTTGCGGTCGGAACCACGAATGAGGTCGCCAACAGTTTTACCGTCTTCAAGGATGAGTTTGTTTTCCTCGCTGCCATAACGACCTTCATTCCATCCACCACGAGTTGTTGTAGAGTTTTCGAGGGAGGCTGTATTTGAACGGCAGGAGAAGATGGTGAAGTTGGGATAGTAATTCTCCACAGAATCCTTGTAGAAAGTAACTTCGCCTTCATAGATGCCGTTACCCTTATGAGGCAGAGGAGCCATTTCGTCGTTCTTCCAGCGATGCTTTTCACCATTGATATTGATGATAGAGCCCACAACATAGACGTTATTGTGCCATGGATACTCGCCGATGAGGTCGAAGACGATGGTGCTATCGGCAGGATTATAGGTCACCTTGTACTGTCCGCCTACAGTCTGGAAGTCGTTGTGGTTATCGTTGTTGTCGAGCACCATTTTGAAGGACTTGATGGCAGGTGTAATGAAGCGACGCGATGAGAAATGGCATTCGTAGCGCTCATCCATTCTGCTCACATAGATACCAGCACGAGCACTGGCATTGGCCAGATTGGAACGGTTCTGTACGTAAACGTTCTCGCAGACGAATGTACCATTATCTTGAAGCGTCATAGGATAAATAGTGCTATTCTGACCATATGCAAGTTGGTTGCCCTCAAAATCGAGCAGATCGCCCTGAACGTAGTAGCCGCCACCGAGAGCTGGGTCGTTAAGGATCTGCTCACGATAGTTACGAGCCTCCTCGTCGGTGAGGTCGCCGTCATAATAGTGATTTTCAATTTCCAAAACTACCTCAGTGAAGAGGTCAGCCATTTCGGTCTCACCAGCTTCGCTATAAGCATCGGCTTTTGCTGTGCAGTATGCAATAAGGCTGTTAAGTTCCTGATATGCGTCGTAGCTGTCGAGGATGGTGTTGAACTCATCGTTGATTCGCTTGATGACCTCAATCTTTTCAGCGAGAGGCTTACTCTCGGCTTCTGCAATGAGGGCCTCAAGGTTCTGAACGTGGCTATAGCTATAGAACATCATGTACTGGTCGTCATGGCCCCACTTAAGAGCATCGAGACGTTTCTGGAAGTTCTCCATCATGGCGGCAACTGCTTCCTCTGTGTAACCACAGTAAGTCAGTTTGAACTTACCCCACATCGTCATACCACTCTCATACCAAGGCTTGCCAGTGTTGCGAATGCCAAGACGGAGTTCGCCACCCTGAACGATGCCATATACCTTATTAATATAGCGGCCTCCGCCAAAGGCAAAGCTGACTGCCTGACGCTGTTCGGGCACATAGCCATAACCCGTATCGAAGTCCTGAGAAGAAGTGCTCTCACCATTATGAGGAGCCTCGGGATCGCCGGAAGCATCGTAACGGCAGTTCACACCGTTGACGGCATCTTCATAGAGAACTTGGCCTGCATAAATGTTCATGACAGGCGTATAGAAATCGTTGATGAAGAGGTCGGCAGGCACATAATCGTTACCCTCGTGATCACCTTCGCCATTACCACCCGGACGATAGAAAGCAGGAGCCTCCAACTCATAGATGCCATCGGGGATATCAGCCACGATATACTGAGATACATTGAAAGCTGTATTCCATGTGCCGGCAACAGGATAGATGTCCGTGAAACCTGTGTTAGAGCTGAAGTTGCTACCTGCTGAGCCCTGGAATGTAATCTCTGTCTCCCAATCCTTGAAGTTACCGTCTTTGGCAAAAGCGGCATTCTTGATGATGTTGCTGACGTCGGAACCTTCGCTAATGCTTGTCATAATGGCATTCTCAAGCAAAGTTCTGGCAAAAGCGATCTCATCCGTCAGTTCCTCTTCACTGAGCAAACGTTCGTTCAGGATATATAGAGAGGTACCATGTGGGAAGTCTTCGTCTTCCGCATCATTGTTCGTTAGATATTGGTCGAGAAGTTCGGCAGCAGGACCATAGAGGCTGCGACCAGAACGCTCTTCTGCAATAGCTTCGATGGCAGATTGGAACGCCTCATAAGCAAGATGGCTACGACGAATGAGGTTGGGCGTACGAGCCAGCACATCGGAAGCCTCCATAATCTGTTCCAATGTTGTCGCGCTCTGAATATCTGTCTTTGCCTTATTATAGGCTTCCATTAGAGATACCTGAGGTTCGAAGTCTTCGAGTTCTTCCTGAATAGCAGCAATTTGTTGATCACGGATAAGAGCTATGTCACCATCGGTCAACTTATCCAAACGCCAGCTGTCCCATACTGTCCAGTTGCCGTAGAGGTAAAGACTGTTCTCGACGCCTACATTTACACTATCCTCTGCGCTCTCAATTGCAAAGTAGATAGGCTCGTTCCAATAGAGGCCACGAGCAAAGTACTTCATGCAAGCAGTACGAGAATTGGGCACCCATGCGTCAGTCTCTTCGCTGTAGTTTTCGGTTTCGCCTACACGTTCCTTCTGACGGCCTTCGGTAATATCCATGAATCGATTAGCAATCTTCTTGCCATTCACCTCAGCAAAGTACTGGCTACTATGATACATAGGAGCATATTCCTCGCTGAGTTCACCTGTCTCATAAGCATTATGCTCTGCATTGCCCCACTGAGCTACGCGGCTCAAGCCTTGAACACGAAGGCGATAGATACCAGGCTCAAGGTTCTTGATGGTCTGGTAGCTCTCGAACCATGAAGAGTTCCAGTGCTCAACAACACTGCTTTCAAAAGCAAGGTTGCTGCCGTCGCCGCCATTATGTGTTGTGTAGCCAGTGTTCACATCGTGGTCAGCATTGGGGAAGACATCCAGGAATGGGAAGTCGGGATCTTGCTGATGGCAGACTGTACAGAAGCCATCTACAAACTGATGATCAGGGATAGCAGAACCTTCGCTATTGGAATAGGTAATATCGTCGTCGATGAACATACCATCGCAACGTCTTTCGCCATTCGCATAAACCTGCTGATGACCAGGCATGAAGGTTGGGAACTCGTCCTGGCCAAGCGTCTGATACCAAGCAATCTCTTCCTGATTACCATTGAGTTTGAAGCAAAGAGCACCACTTTCGATTTCTTCATACTCTATGATTGTAGCCTGCAGCGGGGTGATTCCTTCTTCTGGAACCGTGCAATAGCAATTGGTAAAGGTTGCGTTATCGAAACGAGCGAGATACTTGTTTCCGTTCTGGTAGCCACTTACCGTTGCACTAGACCAGCAGTTCGTGATGACAGCGCCGCTACTACCGAGCCATGCACTCAGGGCGCCGTTCTCCATTACAGAATAGCCAGAGATGAAGCCGGTTACATAGCAGTTTGTCATATGAATATGAGCCTGAGAACCTGTGTTACATCCAATGATGCCGCCGGCTCCTGCTCTTGAGCAAGTGACGTCACCTTCGAAGCCAATGTTCTCCAAGAAGATGTCACCAGGAGCTGTTGAGCCACCGATAAAGCCTGCATTGCCAGTTGCATTGATGAAGCAGGTGTTATCGCCACGAAGGTTCTTAACCGTCGCACCACCATTCAGGAAGTTGATGAAGCCGACCCACTCAGCATCTGGTAAGTCTAAGGACAGGTTGCTGATGGTATGGAAACCGCCATCGAAGATACCCTTGAAGCCATGATTACGGTCACCGATACCGGTGAAGTCGGGATAGTCGGTAAAGTCAAGGTCGTTGTTCAGTTTGGCATTCACCTCAACATTACCTGCCTTGACGAACTCTGCAAACCAGCATACATCCATCTCGTTGTTCAGTTGATAGAAACCGTCGGCATCCTTCTCGCAGAAGTTTTCATTGATCTGACCGCAATTGATGCAATAGAAGTCGCCATCCGCATATTCATGAGGTGGGCGAATAGGCTCAACGGGATTGTTCGTATAGGTTCCACCTTCAATGGGAGTTCCATCACACATCACTTCGCCTTGCAGATAGACTTGCATGCTGGTGCTGAAAGGCATGGGATATTCGTCCGTGCCAAGTGTCTGCCAATAGACTATAGAGCCAGCCAACTGGTTAATGATGTAAGTAAGCTTGCCGTTGACTACGTCTTCGGCTGTGAACTCGTGGTCGATGTACTGGAAGTTCTGTTCGTTGCCGCTGATGTCGTAGCAGTTTATGCCCACAGATGCATTGTTTGAGTGACGGAACACGCCTCTTCCGTTGCCATCAATACCGTTTACCAAGCCAAGGTTGATACAGTTCACGACGCGCGTGTTGCCGTTGTCGCCCAGCCAACCGGAGATGCCAGCAGACTCGCCATCGCCAGTGGATGTAATCGTGCCTGTGTTGACACAGTTTGAAATCTTCCAGATAGGATGAGTGCTGGAACTGCCGCCAGTGATGCCGCCTGCATTTTTGCTGGGAGTATTGATTTCGGCCTCGTTCACACAGTTCATGATGACAATCTCCTTCGCATTGTTCTGACCAGTACCTGTGATGCCGCCAGTACGCAAGCCGCCAGTAATAGAGCAGCTCTTGTCGATGATAAGGTTCTTGATAACCGTGCCTTCACTACGACTGTTCGGGTTGCCACGAAGGGAGCCGAAGAAGCCTTGCATCTCACTGTCGGGACGATTGATAATCATGTTCTTGATGCGGTGTCCCTGACCGTCGAACGTAGCATTGTACTTCTTGCCATTGGTCGGGCCAATAGGACGGTGCAGGTTCTCGATGTTCTCGAAGTCGATGTCGTTCATCAACTTACAGTTAGGATCGATGACGCCATTGGCGACCAGATCAGAAATCCACTCCACATTGCCCGCATTGTAGAGCAAGTAGAAGCCATCCGCATCCTGCTCAGGAGCTTCGAAGTGAGCGTCACAATCGTCGTGCATCGTACAGATACCGTTCACGTATCCGTGATCATCGGCGAAAGCAGCTGTTCCAACGAGCCACATAAGGGCGAAGATGGCGAGAGAGGTAAACTTTCTCATTGCTTTGTTTTGTTTAGGTTAGTAAATAATATATATATAATAATGTATAGACTCTCGCGTTGGCAAAAAAGTACATCTACTTTAAAGTATTCCGTCACAAAAGTACAAATAATAATTTGAATGTTGACAGTTTTTAACCAACTTTTTTCGGGAAATGACACTATTTGTACATTTTAGGGGCTTAAAACCGTAAAAGCGAACAATCATAATGTGGCCAACGAACAAAGTTAACATGCGTCGTTGGAAAACTTAACGTGTCATCTTTGCAAACTTAACGTGCCATCTTTGCAAACTTAACGTGCCATCTTCGCAAACTTAACGTGCCATCTTCGCAAACTTAACGTGCCATCTTTGCAAACTTAACGTGGATAGTTGGCAGACCATCCAGAAGTCATTGGTTAATAACCTATAGGGCGTTGACAGACGGCATGTTTCGTAATGGACAAAAAGAATAAAGCGCCAGACCATTGTCTAACGCTTTATTTCTTGTGGTGTCACCAGGAATCGAACCGGGGACACAAGGATTTTCAGTCCTTTGCTCTACCAACTGAGCTATGACACCATTTTTCAAATGCGAGTGCAAAGGTAAGCCAAAAATCCGAACCCTGCAAGCATTTCCGTAAAAAAAAGGAAGAAAAAGTGCATTTTTCTTGCTGTTTGTCGCTTTTTTCAACGTTCGACTTTCAACTTTCAATTAATTGTTGTACCTTTGCAGCGGTTTTAGGACCACTCGGAAAGTAGCGCAGTTGGTAGCGTACCACGTTCGGGACGTGGGGGTCGGGAGTTCGAGTCTCCTCTTTCCGACTTGTTAAGTGAAGAATGAAGAGTGAAGAATGAAGGATTTGCTACCGCTCTCATTTTTCACTTTTCACTTTTAAATATTCACATTTTCGATGGAGAATTGGTTCGCGATGCGCGTCACTTACCGGCGTGAGATGAAGGTCAAGGCAGAGATGGACGCTTTGGGAGTGCCGGCATTTGTACCGATGCGGCGCATCATGCAACGGGGCATCCGCCTCAAAAACACGCTGGAACCTGCCATCCACAACCTTATCTTCATTCATGCAACTGAGGAAAAGATGCAGGCTCTGAAGAAGTCCCGCCCAGAACTGCAGTATATGATGCGGCAAATGAATGGGAAGATGGAGAAAATCATCGTGCCGCAACGGCAGATGGACGACTTTATGAAGGTCTGCACAACGAGTCTCGACTTTGTGGAAATCGTGTCGGCTGAACAGGTTCGATTCAAGCCAGGTCAGGAGGTAATGGTGATAAGCGGTCCTCTACAAGGCATTCGAGGGTACTTTCAGCGCGTAGAAGGCCATCGCGCGAAACGCCTCATCGTCACGATTCCCGGAGCTTGTTATGCCACAGCTGAGGTCGGGGCTGAAGACGTGACACCTGTTTAGTCCTTAACAATAGAGTTGCATTCGCGCCTCAACCCTTTGCTCTTATTGAGATAGGCCTTTGCCACGCCGAAACGGAGGAAGAGGTCGAGCCGGACTGGGATGTGGTTGTCATCGTCGGTAATGTAGAACGTGATGATTTCCTTTTCCTTGCCTTTGGGATATTCTACAAATGAGAAGACCAGACAACGATAGGTGATGCCGGTTTTCTTCATCTTGAAATTCTCACGTCCACGATAAATGAGGGTAATATCCTCCACCTTATGTCCGTCAGCCATCGGCATTTTTATTTTGTCTCCTTTGCGAAAGTTCTCTGTTTTGAAAGAGCGAGCACGAAGCAAAAGGCTCATCATATCGTAAATACACTTGGGACTGTCGTATGTCTTTTCAGTAACTACGCCATCACGATTCTGGAAACGTTGACGGAGACGGGGCTTTCCACCGGGATAGGAATACCAGACCTCGTCCACGTAATAACGTCCACCTTCGTTGGCACCCTTCTTGTAGTAGCGCGGCGTCAAGTCTTCCGTTACGATGCTCTGCATGGTGTCGCGCATCAGGAAGAAGCGGTCTAGGCGAGAACTGGTGCGTGTGATGAGGTAAGCCTTATAGCCAGGTTTGCCTTCCCATCGTGTCTGAGAGATATTCATCGTAGCCGAACCGGCACTGACCCACACGAACTTCCAGTTGAAGAAAAGGTCGTAAGTCAGTTCCTCGCCAGCATTGAAGGCAGTATTCTCTGCCGCACATTGAGCGGAGACTCTTGCAGAAAAAGCAATGACTGCAAGACAGAAGAGTATGTATCGCTTGGCATTCATTTCCGTTTCTCCTGTTGTTTCTTTAGTTCACGCTCTTTGTTACGCTCCCTCACACTGTTCTTCTTATCCGGCTTCTGCTTGGTAATCTCCTTTGGCTTCTGCAACATTCGAGGTATCTCAAGCGGTGCCCAGTCCTGCTCAACATCCCACTTTGCCTTGACCTGAATAGGTTTCGGGAAATAGAATACTAGCTCGGGCTGCAAACTATTGCCGTATTCGCCGGTATCCCAAATGCCATCTTTGTCGTTATCGACAAAGCAGCGCAAATAGTATTCAGCAGGCTTCAGGAAGAAGAAGTCAGCTCGTCCATTCTTGTCTGCAGGAAGCGTTGCCACACATTTATCAGCCTTGCTCATCAACTGAACAATGACTCGACCCGTATCCGGCATTATCACATGCACGAAGAGCGAGCCATATTGGTCTTCACTGTTGACGGAAAATTCATTTCTGATTGGCTTGCATGGGTCGCCCATTACATTGACGACAGCGGCACTATCAATCGTAAATCGATACTGACGCTTCTGTTCCCACTCGGCATAAAGCGTATAGGACTTAATGTCACGATCTGGAAGAAAGAGGAACGGTTCAGGAATCCATAAAGAATCCTGCTTTATATATAGATGCATTCTAGTTGTATCGACCTTCGCAATAGGTTGCTTGGAGACATAACGGACATTCTGATTGGGATCGAGATTGCCTGAAGGTTTTGCCGAAAGGTCCATGAAGGTCTTTTCATAAGGGTTCTCTTCACGAGGTAACGGTTCCTTGGACTTCTTCAAAAGCTTGTCTCTTTGCTTCTTCCAATCTTGTATCTTCTTCTGCTTCTCCTTCAAAATCTTCTCCCAAGTTACCCTTGGTGCCTCTTCCTTTATTTCTGTATGCGGTCGCAGAACACCTAAAGAGTCCGTTTCAAGGAATGACAGTTCGAACTTCATCGTGTCCTCCCGATGCGTAAAAGCAGTATCGGTAATCCAATAGGTTATGGTATCGTTATAAAGCGAAGCGTCTGCTACAAGACATTTCTCATCGAAATTGATGCCCTTAATGACTGGCAAAGAGTCGGCAGGAGCTGTGAAGAACAGTGTGATAACGTCAGGATCGGGACGTTCAACCTTGAGCAGATGCTGGTCCTGACCTGCTTCCAGGAAAGCATTGAGCACCAAATTATCTGGGAAGTAGTGGACATAAGGAATGACACGAATTGAATCATAATGGGTGGAGTCACGCCATATCGTGTCCATACGAACGTCCCATTTGCAAGAAGTGGTGAAGGTGTCCTGCAGAAAGGCAATGCGTTCGCTCTTCTGAGAAAAAAGGAAATTGCCGTCTTTATCCTCCAAAGCATAAGCACGATACTTTCCTGGCTTTACTCCTTTGATGCAGAACTGACCAGAACCATTAGTTCTTGAGACACGGCTGAAAGGTTCGTTCCTGAGAATAGAGTCGTTGAAGAGCGAATCCATAGGATAGAGGCCGACCAATATTCCCTTCACAGGTTCCAAATCAGCGGCATTTAGTACTACGCCAGACACTTCCATCGTATCAATTGCTTCGCCTGTGCTGAAACTATATGTGTAATAACCCATCGGATTGCCCTCGTTATTGTCAACGATGGCATCGCTAAAGTCGATTGTGTAGGTAGTATTAGCCTTCAAAGTATCGTAGAGTGTAATCTTCACACTCTTACCATCGGCACGAATGTTGGCAGGCTCAATCTGCGGAGGCGATACGATGACTTTCTCGTTGGCATTCATCAATTTGATGTATTCATCGAAACGAATCCGCATCTTCTTCTCGTTTATGCCAACGGAACGATCTGCAGGATATGACGCGACGACCTTCGGCGGTATCTCATCATAGATGCCGCCATCGGGAGTTCCGATGCTTGCACAAGCTGCCATAAGCAGCAAAGCCATACCTGCAAATACGTGCTTCGTCTTCACGATAAATAACGATCTATGAATTATAAACTCATTTATTAAGTGACAACACTTGCTCTATTATGTCACGATTGTTGCAGAGGCGAGGCACTTTATGTTGTCCGCCAAGTTTGCCTTTTTGTTTGAGCCAGTCATTAAAAACACCTGGGCGGGCCTTGATGAGTTCAAGCCTTTGAAGCGTGATGTCCTTGTACCGCTTTGCCTCGTAGTCGGAGTTTATCTGCTGGAGGCTCTCGTCGAGAATGCGGGCAAACTCATCTATATTGTCAGGCTCGTGACTGAACTCCACAACCCATTGATGGCGACACTTTCCGTCGGCATCCATGAAGACGGGTGCTGCAGTATATTCCAGCACTTCGGCTCCTGTCTGCTTGCATGCCTCGGCCAATCCTTTCTCAGCATTATCAACGATGAGTTCCTCGCCAAAAGCATTGATGAAAGACTTCGTTCGACCTGTAATGATGAACTTATAGGGATTCTTCTCCGTGAAGCGAATCATGTCGCCAATGATGTAACGCCAAAGTCCGCTTGATGTAGAGATAACCATCGCATAGTTCTTTCCTGTCTCGACTCCCCATAGAGGCACAACAGTCGGCTCTTCCTTGTCGAACTCATCCATCGGAATGAACTCATAGAAGACACCGTAATCAATCATCAAACTCATTGCCACATCACTCGGGTCATCCTGCAAACCAAAGAAGCCTTCCGAGGCATTATATGTCTCCATGTAATGCATGTTTGGAGAGGTAATGAGGCGCTCGTATTGTCCGCGATAAGGCGTAAAAGCAACACCACCATGGAAGAAGACTTCCAGGTTCGGCCATACTTCATTAAGATATTGCTTACCGCTGAGTTCCATGACTCGGTTGAGAACGGAAAGCATCCAAGAAGGCACACCACTCAGATTAGTAACGTTTCGCTTTATGGCTTCCCTTGCGATACGGTCACGCTTCACTTCAAAGTCGCTAAGCAAGGCTGTGGCTTTCTTGGGCACACGAACAAGGTTGACGAGCGGATTGATGTTCTCGATAAGGATGGCACTGAGGTCGCCCACGAGACTGCCAGGCAAGTTGTAGTTCGAAGCATGACTGCCTCCGAGAATCAATGCTTTGCCATCAAAGATGCGGCTCTTCGGATTGTTGTGCAAGTACCAAACAACAGCATCGGTTCCGCCTGCGTAATGTGTGTCGTGCAAGCCATCACTGCTGACTGGAATGAACTTGCTCTTGTCGTTTGTCGTGCCGCTCGACTTAGCATACCACTTCACTCTTCCGGGCCAAAGTACATCCTTCTCTCCATGCCTCATGCGGTCGATGTAGCCTTTCAGTTCTTCGTAAGTATTGAGAGGCGTTTGCTGGGCGAAGTCCTCATAGCTAAGGTTCTTGTCGAAACCGTGTGCCCTACCCCATTCCGTCTCTGCGGCTTTGCCAAGCAGACGTTTCAGGACACCTCTTTGCAACGCCTCTGCCTCAGTCTGATAAAGGTCGAGTTTGTGGAGGCGAGGTGTGAAGATGGGACGTATGATATTAGTCAGCGACATGTTTACTTTTTATTAATTCGTCGTGTAACTTTCGGTCGTGCTTGAGGCGATGCAGGGCATTACGGCTTGCTTTCTGATGGCTTTCCTTCTTTGAGTAACCTTTGCCGCGAGCACATTCGTGGCCGTTGATGACCACTTTTGTGTTGAAGAGCGGCGAACCGTCTTCTGTCTTTGTTTCGTCGAGCAAGATGTATTCGAGAGAGACCTTATGTTTCTGACACCATTCCAGCAGTTTGCTCTTGAAGTTAACCTCCTGATAAGCCAGTTTGTCGATGTCTATGAGGCGATGCATTATCTTCTTGCGAATGAAGGTCTTGCAATGCCCATAGCCTCTGTCGAGATAGATGGCACCGATGAGGGCCTCGAAAGCGTTGCCGGCAAGGTAGCTGTTATGCGTCTTGTTGTGTTCGTTCTGGCGGATAAGCTTGTCGAGTCCTATCTCTGTTGCCAGCCTTCCGAGCGACTCTCGCTGCACAATCTTGCTTCTTGTATTGGTGAGGAAGCCTTCTCGCTTCTTTGGAAAGTGGTGGAAGACTATCTCACCTACAACTGCATCCAGAACAGCATCACCAAGGAACTCGAGCCGCTCGTTGTTGAGAGGCGAGCCACTCTTGGCGTGAGCAAGCATCGACTTGTGCATCAAGGCTTCCTGATAGAGGCTTATCTTGTGCGGGTAGAAGCCCAGCATATCACGAAAAGCGCGACAAAGTTCCCTATCCTTGCGGAAGGGTAACCTTATCGCGTCTATCAGGTTTTCGGCAGACACGGCCTTATCCTGCGTACTTCTTAAAGATAACGCAGGCGTTATGACCTCCGAAGCCAAAGGTATTGCTCAGGGCAGCCCTAACGGTGCGCTTCTGTGCTTGGCCGAAGGTGAAGTTCAACTTATAGTCAATCTCGGGGTCTTCGTCACCGTCTTCATGATTGATGGTAGGCGGAACGATGTCCTCCTTGACTGCCATCACGCTTGCCATTGCCTCGATTGCTCCAGCTGCGCCAAGCAGATGACCTGTCATCGACTTTGTGCTGCTGATATTGAGGTCGTAAGCATGTTGGCCGAAGACTGCAAGGATGGCCTTGCACTCGCTGATGTCACCGACGGGAGTCGATGTGCCGTGCACATTGATGTAGTCGATATCAGCAGGCTTCATGCCAGCATCGTCGAGCGCGTTCTCCATGACGAGCTTTGCGCCAAGTCCTTCGGGGTGCGATGCGGTAATGTGGTGAGCGTCGGCACTCATGCCTGCGCCTGCCATCTCTGCGTATATCTTCGCACCGCGAGCCTTTGCATGCTCCAGTTCTTCAAGCACGAGGACTGCACTGCCTTCCGCCATCACGAAGCCGTCGCGACTTGCGCTGAAGGGACGACTTGCCTTTTGAGGTTCGTCGTTACGAGTGCTGAGGGCGTGCATTGCTGTGAAGCCACCCACACCTGCAGCCGTGATTGCTGCTTCGGCACCACCACTTACGATGACGTCAGCCTTACCCAGACGGATGAGGTTGAAAGCGTCAGCAAGCGCGTTGGTCGAAGATGCACAAGCACTCGAAGTGATGTAGTTGGGGCCGTGGAAGCCGTATTTGATGCTGATGTGACCGGCACAGATGTCGGCTATCATCTTAGGCACGAAGAAGGGGTTGAACTTGGGGCCGATGGTGTCGGCAGTCTTGGCATAAGCCGTCACTTCTTCCTCGTAGGTCTTCATGCCGCCGATGCCGACGCCGAAGATGACGCCCACACGGTTCTTGTCGACCTTCTCTAAGTCCATAGCGCTGTCTTCTACGGCCATAACGGCTGCAGAGAATGCATATTGGCAATAGGGGTCCATCTTGCGAGCCTCTTTCCTGTCGATGAATTGCTCAGGATTGAAGTCCTTTACCTCGCAAGCGAACTGTGCCTTGAACTTGGATGCATCGAAATGTGTGATAGGTGCAGCACCACTCACACCATTAAGCATGTTCTGCCACGTCTCGGCAGCAGTGTTGCCCAAAGGAGTGACGGCACCAATACCTGTCACTACAACTCTTTTCAATTCCATTTAATAACTGATAGGGATTAATGATTACGGATTAAAGATTAAAGTTTTGATGTGCTGCTATCGAAAGACAGCATAAAACTTTAATCCTTAATCTTTATTCTTTAATCCTAAAATTACTTGTTTGCTTCGATGAATGCGATGGCATCAGCAACGGTAGAGATCTTCTCTGCCTTGTCGTCGGGAATAGTGATCTCGAATGCCTTCTCGAACTCCATGATCAACTCAACGGTGTCCAGAGAGTCTGCACCAAGGTCGTTTGTGAATGATGCTTCGGGAGTAACGTCTGCCTCATCAACACCCAACTTATCAACAATAATCTCTTTTACTTTTGCTTCAATTTCTGACATAACTTTGTTTATTTACAATTTAACAATTTACGATTTACTATTTATTCTCTCCCCCAAGAAAGTTAACGAGGGAATGCTTCTTTTTAATTTCGCGGTGCAAAGTAAAGACATTTTGCTCAATTATGCAACTTTTGGGCTTAAAAACATACTAAAATCTGCACATTTTAACTTTTTTTGTGCACAAATGGGGCATAATGAGCAATAATAAAAGGCAGATTTTTACACATTATACATTATATTATAATGGCGCGAGGAGGCATTTCTCAGGCCCTTTTGAAGGAAAAACTGCAAGAAGATGTCAAACACCACTAAGGTAACTGGCGAACTTAACGTGCCATGATGACAAACTTAACGTGCCATGTTGATAAACTTAACGTGCCATGATGACAAACTTAACGTGCCATGTTGATAAACTTAACGTGTTAAGTTGGAAGAGCCCCTTTGCCACGATTATTCCAGGAGAATTTCTTTCGACCCCATCAAATATTTTTCAATTTTCAATTTTCAATTTTCAATTTTATTTCGTACCTTTGCCCTCACTATGCCACAATTTGCCGACGTCATACTTCCTTTGCCTTTGCAAAGTGCTTTCACCTATGCTTTGCCGCCTGATATGGCCCAACAAATGCAGGTTGGGAGTCGAGTAATTGTGCCGTTTGGAAACAGGAAGTTCTACACAGCGATTGTGGTTCGCCTCCATGATGAGAAGCCTCCCTACCCCACCAAACCTATCTCAGAACTGCTCGACGCAAATCCTATTATCTTGCCTGAGCAACTGCGTTTGTGGAAATGGCTTGCCGATTACTACCTCTGTACTCTTGGCGATGTTTTCAAGGCTGCTTTACCTTCTGGTTTGAAGCTGGAGAGCGAGAGCTCTATTCTGTTGAACGAGGATTGGGAAGCCGAATCGCCTCTCTCGCCAAACGAGGAAAAGATATGGCGAGCACTTGGCATAAAGGCTGAACAGACTTTGCTGAGTTTACAGAAGGAGACTGGCATCAAGAGCATCCTACCTGCCGTCAAAAGTCTTCTAGAAAAGGGAGCTGTAAGGATGAAGGAGGAAATACGTCGCACCTATAAACCCAAGACCGTGACTTGTGTGCGGCTTGCTGAAGCCTACCACGATGAAGCTCGTTTGCACGAAGCATTTGACAGCCTGCATCGCTCCCCTCGACAAGAGGCTTTGCTGGCTTGTTTTCTTGGGCTCGAAACTCCCATCGAAAAGCAAAGACTGCTGCAAGAAGCGAACTGCTCGGACGCCATCCTGCGCGAACTTTGCCAAAAAGGCATTCTCGAAACCTACGCCAAACCCGTAGAAAGGGCAAAGCCAGCCTATCAAGAAGCAGGTGCATCGCCTTTGACTCCCGCTCAACAGAAGGCAATGGAGAGCATCGAGGAACAATGGAAGATGCATAATGTTTGCCTTCTTCATGGCGTAACTAGCAGCGGCAAGACGGAAATCTATATCCATCTCATGCAGAAGGCAATCGAAGATGGGAAACAGGTTCTGTTCATGTTGCCCGAGATTGTCTTGACGGCACAACTGACGGAAAGGCTTCGCCGTGTCTTCGGTTCTCGGATGGGCGTCTATCACTCCCGCTATCCCGACAACGAAAGGGTCGAACTCTACCAGAAGATGCTTAGCGACAAACCCTACGACATCGTGGTTGGTGTACGCAGCAGCCTCTTCCTTCCATTCCGGAACCTGGGCCTTCTCATCATCGACGAAGAGCATGAAACATCTTTCAAACAACAAGACCCCGCGCCCCGCTATCACGCTCGTAACGCAGCCCTTGTGCTTGCAAAACAAGCCGGAGCGAAAGCCTTGTTGGGATCTGCCACACCAAGCCTGGAATCGTACCACAACGCCCTCATCGGCAAGTATGGTCTCGTCACCTTGAAGACGCGTTTTGCTGGGCTGAACTTGCCGAATATCGAGGTCATCGATGTGCAGGAAATGCGCAGGAAGAAGTTGATGAGCAGCTTCTTCTCACCTCAGCTGTTGGGACGCATCCGCAAGGCTTTGGAGCAGCATCAGCAGGTAATCCTCTTCCAGAACCGCCGTGGCTACGCTCCCGTCCTTGAGTGCAAGTCTTGCGGATGGACGCCTCGTTGCCAGAGTTGCGACGTCAGCCTGACTGTTCATCGCGGTTTCAGGCAAATGGTTTGCCATTATTGCGGCAAGACTTACAACATTCCTCAGATGTGTCCGAACTGCGAGAGCAACGAACTTTCCAGCCGAGGTTATGGAACGGAACGCATCGAAGAACAGTTGCAAGCCATCCTGCCGGAAGCGCGTATTGCGCGAATGGACCTCGACACAACGCGTTCGCGGCAGAACTACGAACAAATCCTGCACGACTTCGAGGAGGGAAAGACTGACATCCTTATCGGCACGCAAATGGTGACGAAGGGTCTCGACTTCGACCGCGTCAGCCTGGTTGGCATCCTTTCCGCCGATACGATGCTCGCCCAACCTGATTTTCGCAGCTATGAAAGAGCTTTCCAACTAATGGAGCAAGTTGCAGGCAGAGCAGGCAGGAAGGGTTCCGTCGGTCATGTTGTGCTACAAACTCGTGATGCGGGAAATGCGATTGTTCAGCAAGTGGTGAATCACGACTATGAAGGCATGTATGCTGAGCAGGCTGAGGAGCGTGAGCTGTTCCGCTATCCGCCTTTCTGCCGCGTCATCTTCATTTACTTGAAGCATCGCGACGAAAAGGTCGTAGAGCGTCTTTCTGCAGACTTTGCGCAGCTGCTGAGGCAAGTCTTCGGCGAGCGTGTGCTTGGTCCCGACACACCTCCCGTCGGTCGCGTCCAGAAGATGCACATCCGCAAGCTGATTCTGAAGATGGAGTTGTCGGCTCCGATGTCGGCCGTTCGCGAGCGGTTGCTTGCGCTACAGGAACAGGTTCTGCAGATGCCTGGCTATCATTCGGCGCAAGTCTATTACGATGTGGATTGAGGTCTCCGCCCTCAGAATCATCTCTTTCTTTTTTCAGTAAGTCAATTTTCTTTTGGGATAGGGATGCGCCGCTGCGTGTCCCCATTCATATATGGTGTTCCGCGAAGGGAATCGTTACGTTTGACGTTTGCATTTAACTAGTGTGACGTTTGCGATTAACTAGTGTGTCGTTTGCGATTGTCACGTGTCATCCGGCATCGTCACGGCTTGTGTCAGCTTTCATATTGCAAAGGTACGACATTCCTGAAAGCCGTTGAAAACTTCTGAAAACTTGTGAAAAGATTAGCAAGATTTTCTTGCAAAAGTCAGAAAAGTTTCGTAACTTTGTAGTATGAAAAGCGCATACAAAACGAGTTGGCAGAAGCTGCCGGAGTGAGTTACACAACCTTTTATCGCTGGCTTAGCAGCAAGCGTGACGTCCTGGCTGGTTTCGGAGTGAAACCCACCACAAAGATGCTGCCTCCAAAAGCAGTCGAGTGGATATGCCATGAATACGGCATCGATTTCTCCGGGGCTGCATGAGGGGGGGGTGAAAACTACATATCTGCCCAAAACTACGTAGTTTTAAATATGTAGTTAACTCGGACTTCTGAGGTCTATTATTATATATTATATATAATAATAGAATTTTCTTTCCAGTGTTGGCTACATATTTTTTAGATATGTAGGTAGCCAATTATGTAGTTTTCTAATGTTAACGGACATTAAGGAATGTTAAATGCTCGGGCTCAGCGCAACCCTATCTGCCTCTGCCAGAAGAACTTAGGCAGAATGGAATCACAAAATCACAAATGTCACAAGCGAAAATAAGAGATGTGCGATTTCCTATATTTATTACCCATTAATATAATATGTAAATTATAATATAATATATAGTCTTCGACTTTCTCTCAAAATTGGCTGTGATTTTTGTGATTTTTGTGACAAAGTTTCACTACGAGACAGGCGCGAATACTGCAAAAGTGCAAAAATCGTCCATTTCATCGAGAATTTTGCGCTTTCCCCACCCATGCCTCCCGTAAAAAAGATTGCATTTTTTTTCTCGAAGAAGAGCCGACTATGGATTTTTTTTCGTAAATTTGAGCGCGAAATATGAACTTTTCCTTCTATGAGACACCTGAAAACTGACTTTTTCAACCTTTTCTGGGCTATCATTCTGCTGTTCTCGGCCACCAATTCCCATGCTGCGGACTGGCTTTTCAAGAATGGCGAAAGCAAATATCAGATTTTCGTGGCTGCAGAAGCTTCGGAATCGGAAAAAACAGCCGCAAACGAACTGCAAAAGTACATAGAACAGATGAGCGGCGCGAAATTGCCTCTTGTTTCTGTGCCCGAAAAAGGGAAACCGTGCATCTACATCGGTTACAACGAGCGGGTTGCAGCCCTGACTGGCGCCAGAAAACCGAGGATTCACGACGAAAATTTCACTTATCGCACCGTCGGACACGACCTGCTCATCTGGGGCGGACCTCAACGAGGCACGATGTATGGTGTCTTCACCTTCCTCGAAAAAGAATTTGGAATCCACTGGTTCACACCAAGTTGCACCCTCGTTCCCAAATACAGTCATTGGAAATTGCCCAAGTTGAATCACTCGGAAAGTCCCTTCATCGAGTTCCGATACAGCAATTACTACGTGGCAAACGATGCAAAATGGAGCGCTCACACACGCGAAAACATGAAATGGAGCCCCACCATCAACGAATATGGCAACATCGAAGCTTATTGGGGCGCTCATACGATGGGACATTTCGTCTCAACAAAGGAGTTCTACGAGACGCATCCCGAGTATTTCTGCCTGCGCGACGGCAAACGCTTTGGCGGATACGGCCAGCTCTGCCTCTCGAATCCCGAGGTTCTTGAAATTTGCAAGGAAAGGCTGCTGCAATTCATGCGCAGGAACCCCACTTATCGCATTTACAGCCTCTCGCAGAACGACAATTTCCTGTTCTGCCAATGCGAGAAGTGCAAGGCCATCGAGGACCAATATGGAGGGCATTCGGGCATCATCGTCTGGTTCGTCAACCAAGTGGCCGATGCCGTGAAGCAGGAGTTTCCCGACAAGTTCGTAGGCACCTTCGCCTATCAGTATTCGCGTAGGCCGCCCACAAACATCAAACCTCGCCAGAATGTCGTCATACGCCTTTGCAGCATAGAATGTTGCTTTGCTCATCCGCTCGATGCAGGCTGTCCGCAAAACGAAAAGTTCATGAGCGACCTGAAGGGCTGGGCAGAACTGGCGCCACACCTCTTCATCTGGGACTACATCGTCGATTATGCCCAGTACATCGCACCTTGGCCTAACTTCCAAGTGCTCGGCCCAAACATCAAGGTCTTCGGCGACAACAAAGCTATCGGCATTTTCGAGGAAGCGCAATATCAGTCGGCTGGAGCCGAGTTCGACGAGATGAAGGCTTGGACGGTCAATCAGTTGCTCTGGAACCCCAATCAGGATGTCGATTCGCTCGTCAACATCTTCGTGAAGGGCTACTACGGCAAGGCCGCACCTTATATTAAGGAATACTACGACCTCTGCCAAAGCCTCGTCAAGCCCGACGTTCACTACGGCATCTACATCCGCGAGAATCACGAGATTTACAGCGACGACTTCGTTCTGAAAGCCTTTGCCATCCTCGACAAAGCCCAAGCGGCAGCCGAAACTGAATGGATTCGCGAACAGGTGGACCGCGTCAGGATGCAGCCTCTCTACCTGCATTGTATGCGCCACAAAGCCGCTTCCCTGCAGGACGGCACTTGGGAAGAACTGAAGCAGCTGATGCTGAAGCACAAGGCCATGCATCGCGAAGGACAGCGGCAAGCAGGGTTCTTCACTTGGTTCGAACAGGAAGCGAGGAAATAGACCGTCTTCCGTATGCTGAAATTCATTATAATTCAAAACAAGTCAACTCACCTACACTATAAGACACGACAATCATGAAGACAAGAACCTTAACGACACTCTTGCTACTCATACTTTCGAACCTGCAAACAGCATGGGCAAAGGAAGCATACGCCGTGTTCAACAACGCAAATGCGACACTCAAATTTTACTACGACAACGATCGCAACTACCGTCAAGGAACGACCTATGCCCTGAACACCACAGACAAACCGGCATGGTGCAAGGATGGAACCAACGTAAAGGTTACTCAAGTGACCTTCGATTCCTCTTTCCTGCAGGCACGCCCCACGTCAACAAGAAGCTGGTTCGAAGGCATGCCACTCCTGACAACCATCGACGGATTGCAATTCCTCAACACCAGCGAAGTGACAACAATGACCAGTATGTTCGAGAATTGTCAAAACCTCACCAACCTCGACCTGAGCAATTTCTGCACACGCAACGTCGCATGGTTCGGAAGTATGTTCAAGCAATGCTACAATCTGAAGAACCTCAACCTCTCCAGCTTCGAAACAAGAGCGGCAGGCAACATGCAGTATATGTTCTACGATTGCAGAAGTCTTACCACACTTAGCCTTGGCAATTTCCACACAACAACACAGCTTTACGACATAAGCGACATGTTCTGTGGATGCGACAAACTAACTTCACTCGACTTAAGCGGATTCAACACAAGGGCTGTAACGCAGATGGGAAACATGTTCCGCGACTGCAGCGAACTGAAGACAATCTATGTGGGAAACAAATGGAGCACAGCAAAAGCAGAAGCTTACGCCATGATGTTTTATGGCTGCACCAGTCTCGAAGGCGGTGCTGGAACGACTTATAGCGAACAACACACCAACGGCATGTATGCCAACATTGACGGCGGCTCAAGCAACCCTGGATATCTCACGTATAAAGACGAAGAGCCAGAGGCGTATGTCTGCTTCACGAAGGACGACAACACACTCACCTTTTATTTCGACAATCGTCGCGACACCCGACAAGGCAAGTTCTACTACTTAAACCGACGTTATTTGGACAATAGCGACAGCGAGACTCCGGCATGGAAGGACGATAGGACTTGCCTCACAGTTGCTGCCGTTGTGTTCGATTCCTCGTTTACCAATGCTCGTCCCCTAACTACGTCCGAATGGTTTGCTGACATGAAACGCCTGACATCAGTCGAGGGAATGCAATACCTCAACACAAGTGAAGTCACGGACATGTCAAGTATGTTCTCCGGATGCTCCTCTCTTACGGATCTCGACGTCAGTCATTTCAACACATCGAAAGTGACGAACTTCTTCGAAATGTTCTTCGGATGCACCGACTTGAAGTGCCTCGACCTCAGAAGATTCGAAACAAGTTCGGCCACAACTATGGCATTTATGTTCTGTAACTGCTTCACTCTGACCAGTCTCGACCTGAGCCAATTCACACGTACTAACGTCAAAAGTATGATTTACATGTTTAGCGAGTGCAGTTCCTTAACTACAATATATGTAAGCAACCTGTGGATAAGCGCAAACTGCCTGCAAGAATCGACCGATATGTTTGCAGGCTGCGAACGACTTGTCGGTGGTGCGGGCACAAGATTCAATGCCAATCATACCGACGCCGCCTATGCTTGCATCGACCAAGGCGTATCCCAACCCGGTTATCTAACGCTCAAACCCACCATCTTCCATAAGGATGGTATCTATTACAAAGACACCGGACACGGAACAGTTGAGGTGACATACAAGGACGAAAACTATAATACCTACAGAGGTGAAGTGGTGATACCCGAATCTGTAATGACCGACGAATGGACATATATCGTAGCAGGCATAGGCGAAAAAGCATTTTACCGCTGTCCCTCGCTGAAGAGTGTCGTCATTCCTGCTACCGTGGACGTCATCCACAACGACGCTTTCTACGATTCTTTCATTGAGTTCCCGACAGAATCCTACATCACGTGCCTTGCCACAAGACCCCCGACAATCTCACCTTACGCATTTTCTGCTTCGGAACTTTCCTCTCTTAAGTTGAACGTGTTGTATGGTTGCAAGGATTCCTACATGTCGGCACCTGTCTGGAAAGACTTCTCGAACATCGTAGAGTTGCCTTACAACTTCAAGAAAGGCAATATCTATTACAAGATTACTGGAGACAAAACTGTCAGCGTCTCCTGCAAAGACAACAACTACAATTGTTATTCCGGCAGCATCAATATACCATCTGTGGTGACATATAATAACAAAACGTACACCGTAACAAAAATTGATAATGTAGCTTTCTTGGGATGTAGGGATTTGACTGCTGTCACGATACCCGAGACGGTAACCATGATTGGCAACAGGACGTTCAAAGGTTGCAGCTCCCTCACAAGCATCGTCATTCCTAATTCCGTTACGAGCATCGGAGTGAACGCCTTTGAGGACTGCACATCGCTGCAGGAAATAACACTCGGCAGTGGCCTCCAGTCCATAGGTTCAATGACGTTCCATAACTGCACGACTCTGAACAGCATTATCTGCCATGCCTTTGAGCCGCCTGTACTGGCAAGCAACACGTTCGACAACGAGCAATATGGCCGCATCTTCGTACATGTTGACCCCGACTACGTGCTCGACTACTTCTATGCCCCTTACTGGGAGTACTTCTATGTTGACGCAATCGACGCCATCAGCGCGACAGGAGAGACATCCCTTGCCGAGGGAATCTACGATATGTTTGGTCGAAAGACAGAGAAGCTGCAAAGGGGAATGAACATCATCCGTTACCCGGACGGCAGAAGCAAGAAAGTGATGGTGGAATGACACATGTTTCATTGAAAGACAAATACTAACAGAAATAATTATGTTTTCCGGAATTATTGAAAGTATGGCGCGAGTGGTCGCCATTGAACACGAGCAGGACAACGTGCATCTCACTTTGACCTGTCCCTTCGTAGAGGAACTTAGCATCGACCAAAGCATCGCCCACAACGGCGTTTGCCTGACAGTCGTGCGCCTCGAAGGCAACACATATACCGTCACCGCCATGCGCGAGACGCTGGAGCGCAGCAACCTCGGACTGCTCAAGGTGGGCGACGAGGTGAATGTGGAGCGCTCGATGCTCATGAACGGGCGTTTGGACGGGCATATCGTGCAAGGTCACGTTGACCAGACCGCCGTCTGCATCGCCGTCGAGGACCAGCAAGGCAGCCATCAATACACCTTCAAGTACGAGAGCTCGAAGGAAATGGTCAAGCACGGCTATTTCACCGTCGATAAGGGGAGCGTGACAGTCAACGGCGTCAGTCTCACCGTTTGCCGCCCCACAGCCGACACATTCCAGGTCTGCATCATCCCCTACACCTTCGACAACACCAACTTCCATGCCATCAAAGAAGGAACCGTCGTCAACATCGAGTTCGACATCATCGGGAAATACATTGCGCGAATGCACGAAATTCAAAATCAATAAATTCAAAACAAATATGAAAAGGGTCTCTTTCTTTCTTATTCTCTTATTCTCTGCATTTCTAGGTGTTCAGGCAGGAAAGCACATTTCCATCTGGCCGAAAGGCAAAATGCCCGACAATCAGCCTCAACAGATTGCGGCAATGACGGCAGAAGTCAACGCTGAAGGCTTCAATCCCGACAAAGCTAGAATGCCCTACCTGGAATGGATGGAGAAACCTCAGACGCCGAACGGCTGCTGCATGATTCTCATCTCGGGCGGAGGATACTTCAACACTTGCGACAACAACCTCATCTCGCTTTGGACGAAACGCTTCACGGAACTTGGCTTCCAATGCGTCAACTTCGTCTATCGTACGCCTCGACCCGAAGGTCTGCCCATCTACAAGAGCGCTTGGGAAGACGGGCAAAGAGCGGTCCGAATGGTTCGCAGCGAGGCAAAGAAGCGCGGCTTCGACCCCGAGAAGATTGGCACCATCAGCATGAGTGCAGGCTCGCATCTGGCTCTCTTGCTTGCCACAAGTTCGCAGACACCTGCTTACGCTCGCGTTGACGCACTCGACGATGTGCCTTGCCATGTGAACTTCGCCATTGTCAACGCTCCCGCATACGCCCTCTCCGACAGCGAAGGCGGCACCCCGAATGTGCGGCTCGGTTATGGCCCCGATGTCAAGCTCGACACCATCTTCCACTTCGACGAGAAGACTTGCCCGATGAGTCTGCATCACGGCGGCAACGACCCCTACAGCCCCAACGCTTCGACACAAGTGTTCCGTCAACTCCGCAAGCGGAAGATTCCTGCCGAACTGCATCTCTATCCCGGAAAAGGACACGGCGCTTTCGGTCTGGAACGCGGCATCGAATTCCTCACGCAAATGGGCCTGCTTGGTCCCGTTCAGCCCGAAGTGGAGATAATGAAGCGTTTCCCCAACGACAACGACCGCGACAAGTACGTCAAGGAAAACATCTGGCCCGACGGCAAGATGCCTTATGTGCAAGAAAATCAAGGCACACCCTACATCGAATGGCACATCCCTGCTAACCTCAAGACGAAAGCCATCCAGATTATCTATTCGGGCGGCAGCTATATGGGTAACGGTCCCGACGGATTCGAAGTGGCTCCAGCCCGACGCTATCTCAACAGTCTCGGTATGGCAGTCGTCACGATGCGCTATCGCACACCTCGTCCCGCCGCAGAAACAGGTTTGAAGAAGCACATCTCAGCTTGGCAAGACCTGCAGCGCGCCATTCGTGTTGTCAAGAGTAAGGCTGCCGATTATGGACTCGACCCCAACAACATCGGCATCATGGGAAGCAGCGCTGGCGGACACCTCACCCTGATGGGCGTAACATCCTCCGTTCAGCAGGCTTACCTCCCGATTGATAACCTCGACAAGCAGCCCTGC
>CACXUA010000015.1 GCA_902770725.1 uncultured Bacteroidales bacterium
GATGTCGTGCTTCAGTGCCTCGTCGCTTGGAGCCGTCCAGATTCCATCGGGATAGTAGCCTTGGTCGAGCACAAGACGCTGGAAGTAAGGCTTATTATTCAGGTAGAAGTAACCACCAGCCAAGTGTATCTTGCGCATTCCGGCATAGGACTTCACCTTATCCAGCACGTTGCCCTTGGCGTCTCGAACCGTGTAGATGACGTCATAGAGGTAAGGCGTTTCAGGACTCCACAACTTGGGATTCTTGATGGGAAGCACAATGACGGTGTTGTTGGTTGCCGGAGCCTGTTTGCTCGACACAAGCTTCTGCTTCTCGTCGAACACCTGGACAGTCAACGTATTGCCGTTACCTTCTTCATAAAACTCAGGACGAACCACGAGTTGCTGCTGGTCGATGTCGGGCGTCGCGAAGACTTGTTTCAGTCCCATCGGGTTGACAGCCTCCATCCAAACCGTCTGCCAAATGCCTGTAACACGCGTGTAGCTGCAACCAGCGCTTTTCAGAGCGGTGCTTTGCTTGCCTCCGGGCTGCTTTCCGCCACGGAGGTTGTCCTTGACCTCCACGACAAGATTGTAGGCGTCGCCAGGCTTCACGTACTTTGTAATGTCGATAGAGAAGGAAGAACCCGTGCCACAATGGCGCCCACGCTTGCGTCCGTCGATCCAGATGGTTGCGTCATAATCGACGGCACCAAAGTTGAGGAAGATGTTCTTGCCTGCCCATTCTTTCGGAATATTAATGAGGCGGCGGTACCAGATGCAGGGAATGAAGTCGGTGTACTGCACGCCCGAGAGGCTGCTCTCAGGGCAGAAGGGGACGGTAATGTTGCCTTCGAAGTCCTGTCTGTTGCGCCAGCCCTTCTCGCCACCCGTCTGGCCGAAGTCGAAACTGTAGCCCCAAGTGCCGTTCAAGTTTACCCAGTCGGCACGTTCGAACTGAGGTCGTGGGTACTCGCTGCGAGGAACGTCCGCTGCCTTCACACTGCTGCCCAATCCGAGCAACAGGGTCGCTGCCATGAGCAGCTTGCTGAAGTTTTTCATTTCGTCTGTCTTTATTATATTATATAATGTATAGTCTTGGTCCTTTCAGCACGACAGGTCGAGGCCCTTAACGGGATGGCTCACAAAACATGGCGTGCCGTGTTCGTTAAATATTCATGATGATTTAATTAAATATTCATGACCATTTAATTAAATGTTCATGACCATTTAATCAACGTCACTCGTTAGAACAGTCCTTCGAACAGGTCGCCCTGCACGGTTTTCTTGGCTGAAGCGGTTTCCTTCTTATAGAGCTTCTGCAGATTTGCTACGGTCTGACGGATGTCGTCGCGCAGGTTTTCGGGTGCCAAGACCTCGATGTCGGGGCCAAGACCCAGAAGGAAGTACTGCAGTTGGCTGCTCTGGGGAAGCTCCACCTGAATGGTGACGGCCTTTGTCTGGCTGTCGCTGCTGCGCTGGAGCACTTCAGGGTTGCCGAGCTTGGCACGGATGGCTTCCTCGCCAGCCGTGATGCGAAGGGTGACGGGCATCAATGGTCCGTCGGGCAAAGCAGGAGCCTCGACCGGACCAGCCTCGTAGCGAAGGAACGAAGCGGCTTTCAGGAGCGGGTTCTTCCAGTCGAGGTTGATGTAACGCAGGATGCGTTTGTGGCCGCGACGGAAGCGTGGCTCGAGCTTTGCGCCCTTCTGCACGAAGTAAGCCACATCGTTCTGCAACATACGTTTGCTGCACTTGAAGTCTCGGTTGACAGCCTTGAGGCGCTGGTTCACATAATGAATCAGGCTGCGGGTGTTGCCTGTCTCGTTTGTTTTGGTACGTTCGCCCATGAAATACTCCATTTCAGGGTCGCGAAGAGCTTCGTCGAGGATCATCCAACGAAGGCGTTGCAAATCGTTCTGTATCATGGTTCGTATTATAAGTTTTTGAGGAATTCGGGAATGTTCTTTATGGTGTTCGTCACCTTGCGGAATATTGTGGGCTGCGTCTCGGTGAAGGTCTTGTGAGCTTCAATCGTGTAGGTACCCGAACCGACGCACAGGCAAATGTCGTCGCCCTCTATCTCCGCGCTAGCCCAACGCAGGCTGTGCATGCCCTGGATGGTGTAGCCGGTGGGAATATGAATGCGGGCAGACGTGTTGGCAGGTATGTCGACCTCCCAAATGATGCCTTCATCCGTACGCTGCCATTCGCTGCTTATCTTTCCATAAGGCGTGTCGTGAGTGGCACGGACATGGTTCAACTCTTCAGGCATGCTGAGGTACATGTCCAAATCCTTATAGGCTCGGCTGGTGGGCGACTGCCTTATGCCGGCCAGGTTGCCATACATCCAGGGCAGAACATCCCCGAGGAGCATCACATGATTGCCGCTGTTCATCGCGGGATCGGCTGTGTTGCCGTTCCAAAGTTCCCAGATGGTCGTAGCGCCATTCTCTATCATATAGCCAAAGCTGGGATAGTCCTTCTGGAGCATCATCTGCATGGCTTGTTCGAGATGGCCTCCTCTTGTCAGGCACGTCAAGAAGTGCTGCATGCCAATCACGCCGCAGCTGATGTGGTTGTTATAGGTCTTCTCGGTCACATCGACGACGTTCTGCAGGACTTTCTCCTCGTCGCCATTAGGAACGAGACCAAATTCGAGCGCCAAGAGGTTTGCCGTCACGGTATTGTTCGCATAGCTGCCCGTCTCGGGATGGTAGAAGTGACGGTTGTATGCCTCCTTCAGTTTCTGCTGACGACGGTCGTAATCCAACATGTCTCCCTCGCGTCCGAGCTGCATCGCCATCTGCCCCATCATCGTAAGCATGCTGTAATACATGGCGGTGGAGATGAGTTTGCCGTCCGTCTTGCGAGCCGGATCTTCGCTATGAATCAGGTCGGGTCGTTCGGGAGGCATGCACCAGTCGCCATAGTTATTGCCCGTCACGATACCGTCCTGCAGGTTGCGCTCCAAGAAGTTCATGTAGTTCTGCAGGAAAGGATAGTACTCTTGAACTGCATTCACATCGTTGTAACGACGATAGAGCATGAAGGTAGCATAAACCGAAAGCGCCCCCCAAGCCACATCATTGCCGCGAACCACCCAATAGCCGGGAGCCACGTTGGCTATCATGCCGTCGTCGTCCTGCGTATCCCAAACGTCTTTCAACCACTTGTAATAGAGTTCGCCGTTATCGACAACAAGGTTCTCGCCATAACATCCCATGGCGTGATCGCCCAACCAGCCCATTCTTTCGTCGCGCTGAGGGCAGTCCGTGGGCATACCATGATAGTTGCCGATGATGCCCCAATAGGCATTCTCGTGCAACTTATTCAGGAGCTCGTTGTCACACCAGAAGGTGCCTTGGTCGGCCATCTGGTCGTAGATGACCAAACCAATGATGTCCTTCAACTTGGGCTCTACGCTGATGCCAGTGATTTCTACAAAGCGGAAGCCCTGATAGGTGAGCTGCGGCTGGTAAGTAAACATGCCGTCTGAGGCGGGGATGTATGTGTCGGTACACTTTGCAGAGCGGAGGTTGGCAACGGAAAGCTTGTCGGGATTGCTCGGGTCGAGTATCTCGGCATGACGGATAACGACGGGCACATCCTCCTTTCCTGCAAGGCGGACACGAAGCTGGCCTACCATGTTCTGTCCCATATCGATGAGGAAGCGGCCATCATCCGTGCGGCGAATGCTCTTTGGCTTCAGTTCTTTCTGTACTCTCATACTGGGACAGGGCTGTGGCTGCATGATGCCCGTCGGCGCCTTCAGTGTCTGGGCTTGCCCCCAAGCACTGTCGTCGAAGAAAGCCGTTGCCCAGCCTTTCATCTCGCGGGCTGCTTCGTAGCGTTCGCCGTCATAGAGATGATTGCGTTGTATCGGGCCATCTGCCGTGGCTTTCCAGTCTGGACCGCTCACGATGGTCAGCGTGTCTTTGTCGGTCTCAATGACGAGTTGTGCCTTCAAGCGAGGCAAACCGTATGACGTACAACTCGGGTTGAAGCCAAGCACATAGCCGTTGCCCAGGACGGAGCCAATGGCGTTGTTACCTCGACGCAAGAGCTTCGTAACATCGTATGTGTTGTAATAGACGGTCTTGGTGTAGTCGGTCTGCAACGTGCCGAAGACATCCTTGCTGACCGGCTTGCCGTTGATGTACGTCTGGCCGTATCCCATACCACTTATATAGAGCGTGGCGCGACGAGCTTTGCCGTTGACAAAGAACGCACGACGCATATAACGTGCCGGCAGATCACGGCTTTTATTGTCATCAATCACGATGCGATCGGCGTCGTCGATGCCTATCCATTGTGCTTTGTCGTCGAACGCCTTGAGTCCCGTCAGGAAGCTTTGCACGGGACTGACGATGTGCTCGCCTGTGCTAAGCCAGACCTCGACCTGCCAGAACACGCGGCTCTGGTAGGGCAAGCGTCGTCCCTGATAAGGCACAGCGATGCTTTCGTCGTTACTCGTGCGGCCGCTGTCCCAAAGGAGGTTGCGTTCGGCTTTGATGTCGGCCTTCGATGTTGCCACGAGAATGCGGTAGGCCATCTGCTTCACATTGGGTTTCTCGCTGACTGTTTGCCAGGAGAACTGTGCAGTTCGGGTTATTCCAGCGGGTTCTGTCATACGGCAAACGCGGAAACCTGTCAGGTCGCTTGCGACTGCACTCTGTATCATCATGAATAATGCCACCAAGGGCAACACAAATCGTCTCATACTACATTATATTATATGATATGCGACACAAAGTAACACTTTTTTCTTCAAATATGAAAGCCTTTGCCAAAAAAATCCTTAATTTTGTGGCAGGAACGACAGTTTAACAACATAAAGCGTATTAGTTATTATGAAAAAATTGCATCTTTTGGCAGCCACGCTGCTTATGGCTTCTGCGGTTCAGGCACAGCAAGCCATTTTCGAGAGACACGACACCCGTTCTCCGGAGTTCAATGCCGACGGCACGGTGACCCTTCGCATCAAGGCTCCCGAGGCTAAGAAGGTGGGCATCATCGGCGATTGCATAGAGAACGGTCGCGGCGAAATGACGCAGCAGGACGGCGTCTGGACCTATACGACGAAAGCTCTGCCTGCAGAACTCTACAGCTACCGCTTCTATGTCGATGGTGTGGAGACGCAGGATGCCGGCAACATCGAGCGCAGCCGCGACGTACGCTCCTTCATGAGCACGTTCATCGTGAGCAAGGAAGAGGGCGACTTGGGCTATCTCTATCAGAACCACAACGTGGAGCACGGCGACGTCAGTCACGTCTGGTATGACAGCCCCACGCTGGGCATGAAGCGCCGCATGAGCATCTACACACCGCCAGGGTACGACAAGGGAAAGGCTTATCCCGTGCTCTATCTGCTGCACGGTGCAGGTGGTGACGAAGAGGCTTGGCTCACGCTGGGCCGCATGGCACAGATCATGGACAACCTCATCGCTCTGGGTAAGGCGAAGCCCATGATTGTGGTGACTCCCAACGGCAACGCCTCCGACGATGCAGGACCGCTGGAGACGGGCATCCAGAACAAGAGCTGGCCTAAGGCTTCCTACGAGGAGAGCTTCAAGGACATCATGAACTATGTGGCGAAGCACTATAAGATTAAGAAAGGTGCTGACAACACAGCCCTCTGCGGCCTGTCGATGGGCGGCTACCACACTTTCAGAATCAGCATGCTGAACCCCGGAACCTTCGGCTACATCGGACTTTACTCGGCAGCAGTGCGTTTGGGACGCGGTCAGCAAAAGAGCCTGGAGCAGCAGTTCGAAGAGAATCCTGAGGCAACAGCCCAGATGAAAGCGCTCTTCGCAGCCAAGCCCCATCTCTATTGGATTGCGATAGGCAAGGAAGACTTCCTCTTTCAGCAAAACGTAGAACTGCGCCACTACCTCGACAAGATGCAGTATCCCTATGAATACTACGAGAACGAAGGCGGTCACATCTGGCGCAACTGGCGCATCTACCTCTCGATGTTTGCACAAAGGCTGTTCTGAGCAAGACATAAACCTTTTGGGGGCGCGCTTCGGTGCGCCCCTTCTGTTTTGTAAACATTTTTCCCTGACGGACGCGTTTTAAGCGCATCTTTTCCACTTTGTCATAGCCAGAGACCCCCGAAATCGAATTTGAGGCTTATTTTGCAACGCAATGGCATTCAGGCTGTTACAAAACGGCATTTTCTGAATCAGGCGAGAATATGAACAAGTCCTAAGTGTTTTAGGATAAAATTCGGGCTTTTTTCTCTATGAAATCGACACGGGGGAATTGCAAACGCCCCACAGGGAAATTGCAAATTCGACAGGCCGCATTGAGGAACGTCCCTGCCTTCCCCGACCAATCCGACCTGCCGAATGGTATCACCCAGGCAATAGAATGTAAAGTTTTTTCCTAAGCTTCTGGTAATCCTAACGAAATGCTTCGTCATACGAGAAACAACATTTTTCGTGCTTCAACTTTTAATTTTCAATTAAATTTCGTACCTTTAAGACGAACCCAGAAAGTTCTTCCGCTTGGAAAAATAAAGAAAAACTTTCGTTTTCCTTTTGTTTTTCGCTCGCTTATTCGTACCTTTGCACCCAAATTAGTATTAACTTTAATAATTACAGTTATGAAAAAGATTTTATTTGTTATCGCCGCATTGGCAATGTTTAGTCAGAATGCAAAGGCTCTCGAAAACGAACCCGAAGAAGGTTTCACCTATATGGGACTCTTCGGAATGAACATTTCTAAGCTTCAGAACCACGAATACGGTGCAAAGGCTGGTGCTATGATGGGAGCTAGAATAGATTATGTGCTTCCCAAAGCTCACGGAACCTACCTTACAGCCGGTGTTGACTGGACCATGAAGGGCGGCAAAGGTGATGAAGATATTGTGCTTGATGGCTTTGAATATGAGGCAACCGGCAAATATGCTCTGCACTACTTTGAAGTTCCCATTCGCGTCGGCTTCCGCTACAACTTTACTGAAAGTATAGGCGTATATGGAGAACTCGGTCCCTACTTTGCAGTTGGTGTTGGTGGAAAGCACAAACTCAGCATCGAAGAAGATGGTGGCTACTTCAGAGATATAGAAGAAGACTTTTCTTATAAGGCTTTCAAAAACTATGGATACCCTGTAGAATCGTTCCAACGTTGGGATGCTGGCATCGGTTTCCGTATTGGTGCTGAATACAACCATCACTACAACCTGATGTTCGGTTGCGATTGGGGCTTGGCAGACATCTACCGCAACAGCCTGCGTGACGCCTATAAGGACGATCCTCTTAATTTTGGCGACACACTTCCAAAGGTTCGTAACTTCAACTTCAGCATTACCTTCGGCTATCGCTTCTAAAATATTATATGGCAAAAGAATATAACTATCGCGAGATAGAACAGAAGTGGCACCGCCTTTGGGCGGAACGCCAGACATACAAGGTAACAGAGGATGAACGTCGAGAGAAGTTCTATGTCCTCAATATGTTCCCCTACCCCAGCGGTGCAGGCCTCCACGTAGGTCACCCGCTCGGCTACATCGCAAGCGACATCTATGCACGCTACAAGCGTCAACAAGGCTTCAATGTCTTGAACCCCATGGGTTATGATGCTTACGGTTTGCCTGCCGAGCAGTATGCCATCAAGACAGGTCAGCACCCCGAGAAGACTACCTTCGCCAACATCGACCGCTATCGCGAGCAGCTCGACAAGATAGGTTTCTCGTTCGACTGGGACAGAGAAGTGCGCACTTGCACACCCGACTACTATCATTGGACGCAATGGGCCTTCCAAAAGATGTTCAACTCATATTTCGACGAGGAACTCCAGAAGGCTCAGCCCATCGAGAAGCTCATCGAGAAGTTCAAGCAGGAAGGAACTTGGCCAGCCGACGAGAAGGCTCAGAGCGACCTGCTGATGAACTATCGCATCGCTTTCCTGGGCGAGACAATGGTGAACTGGTGCCCAAAGCTCGGCACCGTGCTCGCCAACGATGAAGTGGTGGAAGGCGTCAGCGTCCGTGGCGGCTATCCCGTCGAACAGAAGAAGATGCGGCAATGGTGCCTGCGTGTCAGTGCCTACAGCCAGCGTCTCCTCGACGGACTCGACACCATTGACTGGAGCGAGAGCATCAAGGAAACGCAACGCAACTGGATAGGCCGCAGCGAAGGCGCTGAGATAGAGATTCCCTATACCCTCTCCAAAGATGGAGACGAGGCAGGTTCCTTCACCATCTTCACCACGCGAGCCGACACAATGTTCGGCGTTACCTTCTTCGTCCTCGCACCCGAAAGCGAACTCGTTGATAAGGTTACTACACCCGAACAGCGTGCTGCAGTAGATGAGTACCTGAAGTACGTCAAGAGCCGCACCGAGAGGGAACGCATGATAGACCACACCGTGACGGGCGTCTTCAGCGGTGCCTATGGCATCAACCCCATTACGGGTGACAAGTGCCCCATCTTTATCGCAGAATACGTGCTTGCCGGCTACGGCACAGGAGCCATTATGGCAGTGCCTGCTCACGACAGTCGAGACTATGCCTTTGCCAAGCACTTCGACCTGCCCATCATTCCGCTCGTGGAAGGCGCCGACATCTCGGAGGAAAGCTACGATGCCAAGGAAGGCATTGTCTGCAATTCGCCCATCACGCCCGACAAGAGCGTCGAGTACGACGGAGAGCGTCTCTGTCTGAATGGCCTTACTATTAAGGAGGCAATTTCCGAGACCAAGCGCTTCGTCAAGGCACACAATCTGGGTCGCGTCAAAGTAAACTATCGCCTTCGCGACGCTATCTTCAGCCGTCAGCGCTACTGGGGCGAGCCCTTCCCCGTCTATTACAAGAAAGGCATCCCCACAATGATACCGGAAGAGTGCCTACCCATCGAGTTGCCACAAGTCGAGAAGTTCTTGCCGACGGAAACAGGCGAACCGCCTCTCGGAAATGCCCAGATTTGGGCTTGGGACGAGAAGAATCGCAAGATTGTCGATAAGAAACTCATCGACGAAGCTGCCGGCATCTATCCCATCGAACTATATACCATGCCTGGCTTCGCTGGTTCGAGTGCCTACTATCTGCGCTATATGGACCCGCACAACGATCAGGCTCTGGTCAGCGACCGTGCCGCATCATATTGGCAAAACGTCGATCTCTATGTCGGCGGCTCGGAGCATGCCACAGGTCACCTTATTTACTCACGCTTCTGGAACAAGTTCCTCTTCGACCTCGGCGTAAGTAAGAAGGAAGAGCCCTTCAAGAAACTCGTCAACCAAGGCATGATTCAAGGCCGTTCCAACTTCGTGTATCGCATCAAGGAGACTAACACATTCGTCTCTTTAGGCCTCAAAGACAAGTACGACGTCACACCTATCCATGTGGATGTAAACATCGTGAAGAACGACATCCTCGACCTCGATGCCTTCAAGGCCTGGAGTCCGGAGTACGCTACGGCAGACTTCGTCCTCGAAGATGGCAAGTACGTTTGCGGCTGGGCCATCGAGAAGATGTCTAAGTCGATGTACAACGTCGTCAATCCCGACATGATTGTCGAGAACTATGGGGCAGATACGTTGCGCCTTTACGAGATGTTCCTCGGTCCGGTCGAGCAGTCGAAGCCTTGGGACACCAACGGCATAGACGGTTGCTTCCGCTTCCTCAAGAAGTTGTGGGCGCTGTATTGGGACAAAGACGGCAACCTCGCGTTGACCGACGACGAACCCTCTGCCGACAGTCTCAAGACGTTGCATAAGCTCATCAAGAAGGTGACAGGCGACATCGAGGCGTTCTCCTACAACACGAGCATCTCGGCATTCATGGTTGCAGTCAACGAGTTGAGCCAACAGAAGTGCAGCAGCCGCACCGTACTCCAGACGCTCCCCGTCCTCATCGCGCCCTTTGCACCGCACATCGCAGAAGAACTTTGGGAAGCACTCGGCGGCGAAGGAAGTGTCTGCGACGCCAAGTGGCCGCAGTACGAAGAGAAGTATCTCGTTGAGACCAGCGTGAAGCTCGGCGTTCAGTTCAACGGTAAGGTGCGTTTCGACATGCTCTTCCCTGCCGATGCAACACCAGAGCAGATGATAGAGCTTGCTACCTCAGCACCCGAGGCAGCGAAGTATCTCGAGGGAATGGACATAGTGAAGACCATCGCTATCCCTAAGCGCATCGTCAACATCGTAGTAAAGCCAAAAGCATAATGCCAAAGGTAAACTATCGCAGGATATGGGAGTTCACGCTTGACTTCCTGGCCATCAACCTAGGCATGGCTATCTATGCCTTGGGTTGGGCCGCATTCTTGTTGCCTTATCACATTACGACGGGCGGCATGACGGGTATGTTCGCCATCCTTTACTACTTGACGAAGTTCCCCATCTCGGCTGCCGTGCTCATAGCCAACGCCATCCTACTTATCATTGCCTTCAAGCCACTTGGCTGGAAGTTCGTCGGCAAGTCGGCATACGCGGCCATTGCCCTCTCTTCTTTCCTCGAGCTGGGGCAACAAATGATGACAGATGAGAGCGGACACTTGATGCAGATCCTTGGCGAAGGCCAAGACTCGATGGCCTGCGTGCTGGGCGCCATACTGAACGGTTTGGGCATCGGCATCGTGTTCCTCACAGGAGGAAGTACGGGCGGATGGGACATCATAGCGGCCCTCGTGAACAAGTATCGCAACATCTCCTTCGGGCGAGCCTTGCTGATTCTCGACTTTGTGGTCATTGCTTCGTGCTGGCCCATCTTCCATGATGTCCGGATGGTTGTGTTTGGCTACGTCACTTTGGTTGTCTATACTTATGCCCTAGACATGCTCATCAACAGCGCAAGGCAGGACATCCAGTTCATCATCTTCACCAACAAGCCCAACGAAATCTGCCAACGCATCATTTCAGAGACCTGCCACAGCGTGACCTCGATGAATGGCGAGGGCTATTACAGTCATCAAGACATTAAGGTCCTCATCACCATTGTACACAAGAGAGAGTCCGTCAAGATACTTCGTCTGATTCAGGAGACCGACCCTGCTGCCTTCGTCTCGCAAAGCAGAGCAGAGGGTGTCTATGGGAACGGGTTTAATGTCATAAAGCCATGACGATAAAGGACATCATAGGACCTTCACCTTGGCAACTGCTGCGCGACTATCTGCAGATGTTGCTGGGAACAGTCATCTACACGGTTGGCTATGCCTGCTTCCTATTGCCTTATAAGATAGTCAGTGGAGGCGTTACGGGTATCTCCACCATCCTGTACTACTTGACAGGGTTTCCTGCTGGCAACACCTACTTAATTATAAATGTAGGCTTGCTCCTGATGGCTATGCGCATACTGGGCTGGCGTTATCTGGTACGCACAATCATCGTGACGCTACTCGTCTCGAGTGCTATCGGCATCATGCAGACACAGCTCACCGTCGTTGGTGCAGATGGTCACCATACGCTTATGCACATCATAGGCGAACAGAAGTTCATGGCCTGCGTCATTGGTGCCTTCCTTGAAGGTCTTGGCTTGGCAACCATCTTCCTGGCAGGCGGCAGCACGGGTGGCACAGACATCATTGCCAGCTCTATCAACAAGTATTGGAACATCTCCCTCGGCCGACTGCTCCTGATGCTCGACATCATCATCATCGGCGGCAGCTACTTTATCTCGCACGACATCGAGACGATGGTGGTGGGCTATCTGGCAATGTTCATCAGCCTCAACTTCCTTGACTACGTCATCAACTCGGCAAGGCGAAGCGTGCAGTTCATCATCATCAGCGAACAATACGAGAAAATAGCAGAGGAAGTCAATACAAGACTCGAGCGAGGCGTTACCGTTCTTTCGGGCGAAGGATTCTACAGCAAGGAGAAGCGGCAGGTGCTGCTCATCCTGGCCAAGCGCTATGAGAGTCGCAGCATCTTCCAGCTCATCAAGCGCATCGACCCACAGGCATTTGTCTCTATGAGCAACGTAGAAGGCGTCTTTGGCGAAGGCTTCGACCCCATAAAGAAGTAAGCCCCCCTAACCCCCTTTAGTGGAAATTAAACACAAACTATGATATGACAGGAGAAGAAGGTAATAAAGAGTTCCCCCTGAAGGGGGTTAGGGGATCCATCATCATGGCAACCAATAATGCCCACAAGCTGGAGGAGATCCGGCAGATACTGGGCAGTGCCTTCACGGTGAAAGGGCTGAGCGACATCGGCTGCACCGAGGACATCCCCGAGACGGCCGACACGCTGGAGGGCAATGCCTTGCAGAAGGCACGATATGTCCATGAGCACTATGGCGTAGATTGTTTTGCCGACGACACTGGCTTGGAGGTAGATGCACTCGGCGGAGCACCAGGAGTCTATACGGCTCGTTTCGGTGCCATGAACGGATATGGCGAAAGCCATGATGCCGATGCCAACATACGATGCCTGCTCGACAAGATAGAAAAGGCAGAGACGCGCAAGGCTCGCTTCCGCACAGTCATAGCCCTCGTTCAGGATGGAAAGGAAAGACTCTTCGAAGGCATCGTGGAAGGCGAGATATTGCCGCAGCGTGCCGGCGAAGGTGGCTTCGGATACGACCCAGTCTTCGCTCCCACTGAAGCAGGCGGCCTCGCCTTTGCCCAAATGAGTGCCGAAGCAAAGAACAGCATCAGCCATCGTGGGCGAGCCACGAAGAAACTGGCAGAATTTCTTTGTCGATACAATAAATAACAACCTTTACACGTTTTCTTAATAAGAAGAAATAGCTTTTCAACTCGCTTAAATCACATATTTCCCATGATAAGGAAACCCCTCTCTTTGGCACTACTCCTTTGTGTGCTTTGCTTTACAGCCTCAGCCCAGCAATTGGGAACATGGCGCATGTATCTTAGTTACCATATCGCCACGAAGAGTGACGTTAGTGGCAGCATCATATATTCGCTGATGAATGGTAACCTGCTTTCCTACGATACAGAAGATGGAGAAGTACGAACTTACGATCATCTAAAGGAGCTGAGTGATATCAACATCGCTTACATTGCATATAGCAAAGAAGCTGGCAAACTGCTCATCGTCTACAGCAACAGTAACATAGATCTGCTCGACAATGATGGCAACGTCCAGAACCTCTCTGCCCTGAAGGACAAGCGCATTCTGGGCAAAGAAATTTCCTATGTCGACATTCATGGTTCCATGGCATATCTGGCAACGGGCTTCGGTTTCGTTGAGGTGGACATGAAGGAAGGAGTCTTCCGCAACACTTATAAGCTGAATTATTCTATATTCAGCATTGCAGCATCGGACGAGGCTGTGTTTATTGGTACTCCCGATGGCATATACTATTGCATGAAGAATACCAACATGCAATTGGAAAGCAACTGGAAGCTACGACTCAATTGGGGTGGTTTTAAAAACATGCACTATTTCCAAGACAAGTTGATAGCCATGAATCCGGATGGTATCTTTGCTTTAAAGCCCTTCCGTAATGGACAGCCCCGTATATCTAAAGGCAAATACACTTTCTTCAAGTGTAGTGGGAATTACATATTATGGGGTAACAAAACTGAAATAGGTTTCACCTCTGACGTGAGTAGCTCTGATGCTACGATCCTGGGCGCCGCTGCCACCGTTATTCCCGTTGAGAATAATTGGAAAGATATCTCCTATATTAACGGTACTTATTGGATGAGCGAACAGGAGAATGGTCTGCGCAGTTACAAACTAAATGGCAGTGAGATGGTGCCGACGGGTGAGATCATACAGCCCAGCAGCCCCATCCGCGACCTTGGATACAACCTCAGTTGGGTTGGCGACCGCCTTCTCGTGGCTGGTGGCATCAATACGGTAAGCGCCTTCTCCAATCCTGCCACCGCTATGTACTATGAGAATGGAGTGTGGACCAACTTCACAGAAATGGGAATCCCTCCTGAATATCCTAAGCTACAGGTTATCAATACCACCGACTTGGTACAAGACCCGACAGACGACACACATCACTTTGCCAGTTTGTATCGTGGAGGCCTTTGCGAATATAGGAATGGCAAGTTCGTCAAGAACTACAATCGTGACAACTCTCCCCTGCTAAGCATTATGGAGCCACCGTACCCACTTTATTATAACTATGTGACATGTTCTGCCTTGAGTTATGACGAAGAGGGAAATCTTTGGATGGCTTCGTCGCAGTTAGACTCTGTGCTGCACTATATCAAACCAAACGGCAAATGGGTCACCCTATTTTACCCGGAAATTAGAGGTGTTTCGCTGATAGACAAGATTCTGCATCATAGCAGTGGCATAAAACTCATCTCAAGCCGACGCATTGATATGCGTGGTGTATTCTGCCTTGACACAAAGGGGACAGATCGCGAAACCGATGACAGGAAAATCTTGCACCAGACCATCATTAATCAGGACGGTACGGCTTATTTGCCCGAGCAGTTCTTCTGTCTTTGCGAGGATTTGGATGGCATTGTATGGGTTGGTACATCGGCAGGACTCTTTGCTATTGAAGATGTTTCGCAAGTCTTTGACAAAGACTTCCGCTTCACTCAGGTTAAGATCAACCGCAATGATGGCAGCGGCTTGGCAGACTACCTGCTCAACGATGTCTCCATTGCCTGCATCTCCATCGATGCTGCAAACCGCAAATGGATTGGCACTCAGACCAATGGAGCCTTCCTCATCAGTGCCGACGGACAGGAGATGATACACCACTTCACTACCGAGGATAGTCCTCTCCTAAGCAATAACGTGCAAAGCATTGCTGTTCATCCGGGCACTGGAGAAGTGGTCTTCGGTACGGACAAAGGCCTGTGCAGCTTCATGAGCGATGCCACGTCGCCCGAAGCAGAGTTGGAGAAGAGCAACGTCGTCGTATTTCCCAACCCAGTTACACCTGACTACAATGGCCCGATTGCCATCCGAGGATTGGTGAACAACACAGAGGTAAAGATCATCTCCACTGGCGGTCAGCTCGTATGGAACGGCACATCTGCTGGCGGAACCTGCCTTTGGAACGGTTGTGCCAACAATGGATTGCGCGTTGCCAGCGGCATCTATCACGTCGTAGCCAACACTCCGGAGGGCAACAAGGCTATCGTGACGCGCATCGTTATTGTGAGATAATTGCAAAGCCAGCATATTGCTTTGCACAAAGAGGGCTACCTATATAATGAAATAGGTAGCCCTCTTTTAGTCAGACCTAACAGGTTTCGTGCAGACGACTAGAGCGTCAGCTTCTCGATCTTCATGTCGCCGCAGTTCTCGATGATGCCCACGAGTTCCTTGAACTCTGGTGTGGCGGCATGTTTTGCCAGGGCTTCTTCGCTTTCCCAGGTCTCGCAGAACATGAAGATGTCCTTGCGTGTAGCACTTTCAAAAACGTCGTAGCTGACCATTCCCTCGTGCTTCTGAGTCTTTGCAGTGAGCAGAATGGCTGCCTCAAGGGCTTCGTTGTACTTACCCTTCTTGGCTTGGAAGAAACAATTTAAACGAATCATAGTCTAATTTAGAATTTAATGATTTACTATTTACTATTTATCTCTTTGTAAAGTCGAGTATTATCTTAGCCGCTCTCTCTGGTGCTCCGGGTTCGCCCAGGATGGCGGCCATGCGTTCGTAGCCTTTCAACTGAGCTTCTCTGGCTGAGCCTCCGGGCAAGATTGATGCGAGATGATGGCGAACGCTGCTGACATTCATCTGCTCTGCGACGAGTTCCGGCACCACTTCCTCCCCGCAGATGAGGTTGACGAGGGATATGTAGGGAACCTTTATGAAGAGCCGTTTTGCGAGAGACGCCAGGCGGCCTGCCTTCATGTAGTAGCAGACGACTTGCGGCACACGCAGCAGAGCTGTCTCGAGCGTCGCGGTGCCGCTGGTGACGAGGGCTGCCGTGCTGTGCTGAAGGAGCTGATAGGTCTGGTCGCGAACAATAGTGCATTTACTATTTAGCCATTTACCATTTACCTTTTTAATGCACTCCGTGTATAACTCATCCTCGAGTCCTGGGGCGGCGGCGAGCACCAACTGATAGTCTTCGGCATAGGGCGCTGCCGCTTCCAACATGCGAGGAAGGTTCGCGCGCACTTCCTGCTTGCGGCTTCCGGGCAGCAGAGCGATGATGGGAAGTGCAGACCCCTCCATACCTCCCCGTAGAGGGGAGGCTTTTGTATCGTGCTCCCGCTTGTAAGCCTCCACTTCATCCACCGTCGGATTGCCTACATAATTAATATGGTAACCGTGCTTCTCCTCGTAGAACGGCACTTCGAAAGGCAGGATGGAGAGCAGCAGATCGACGTCGCGCTTAATGTTGCGGATGCGATGTTCCTTCCATGCCCAGATCTTCGGAGCGATGTAATAGACCACGGGAATCGTGCTGTGCTGCTTGACGAAGCGTGCTATCTTGAGGTTGAAGCCTGGGTAATCGACCAGAATCAGCACGTCGGGCTGCCACGCGAGGATGTCCTGCTGGCAGCGTTTCATGCCGCAAAGGATGGTCCTCAGGTGCATGAGGACGGGGATGAAGCCCATATAAGCGAGGTCACGATAGTGCTGAACGAGCTCAGCGCCCTGTGCCGCCATCATATCTCCGCCGTAGCAACGGAACTGAGCCGCCGCATCCTGCTGCCTGATGGCCGCTATCAAGTGGCTCGCATGAACGTCGCCACTTGCCTCGCCTGCTATGAGATAGTACTTCATTGTTCCTGTTTTTTGAGTGGTTAGGGGCAATCGCTAACCACTAACTACCACTTTCTTTAGTTCGTCGAGCCATGCATGTGCCGTCATATCGAGCTGTATGGGCGTGATGGACGCATAGCCGTGATCGAGCGCCCAATAGTCCGTGTCGGCTGCTTCGGGCTCGAGGTTCTGGAAATAACCCGTGAGTCGGTACTCGCCTTCGCCCACCTGCATCATCTCTTTCATCCAGCGTCCGCGACCGGTTCGGCAGACGCGAGTGCCCTTCAGTTCAGGCACTTCGGGGAAGTTGACGTTGAGCAGCACATCCTCCGGCAAGCCGTTTTCGAGGACATAACGGGCTATCCTAACCACTTCAGCCTCGTAAGGTCGGAAGTCACATTGCAGGCTTCGGGTCTTGAGGCTGTATGCGATGGCCGGAACAGCCTTCATGCAAGCCTCGAAAGCCGCGCCGACAGTACCGCTGTAGTGCACCGAAACCGACGCGTTATCGCCGTGATTGATGCCGCTCACCACCAGGTCGGGCCGCCTCTCGAGCAGTCCGTCCAGCGCCAACTTCACGCAATCTGTGGGCGTTCCGCTGCATTGATAGACCTTCAAGCCAGGCTGCTCCCGCACGAGCTTAATGGTAATCGTGCTGAGGGGCGATATGCTGCAGGATGCCGCGCTGCGTGGTCCGTCGGGAGCCACCACGATGACGTCGCCAAGCTGGCACATCAAATCGGTCAGCACCCCCAGTCCCTGCGCCGCGACACCATCGTCGTTCGAGATAAGTATTAAGGGTCTGTTTGACATGTTTGTAAGTTAATTCCTTTGCAAAGATACAATAAAAAGTGAAAAGTGAAAAGTGAAAAGTGAAAAATTATTGTGGTGCAGACAAAAACCAGGCTGCCTGCGTGAACAGATTCAGCGTGCCAAGTTGGGCAAGATAACGTGTCAAGTTGAGTCGGTTAGCGTGTTAAGTTGGGTCACTTAACACGGGTCGTGACGTTTTGGCGCCCGCCAAAAGAATTCACGGCGGCCGCCAAAAGAAACCGTAGCGGCCGCCAAAAATATTCACGGCGCCCGCTAAAAACCAAATTTCAACCTGCCAGACCATCCGACCAAATGTGGATTGCGGTCCGACTTAAGCAGGCAAAAGATGTGAATAACTAGCCTTAGTTATCAACAAAAACAGGCAGTTATCAACACTTTAGGCAATCTGCTTAAGAAAAATAGTGTGTTTTTCGGACTTTTGATGTATATTTGCAGACATAAATAAGACAACTGACTACAGACAACCGACAACAGATATTCACTCTGAAGACTGCCAGCATCAGTCCGTTGTCTGCTGACTGTTGTCCGTTGTCAAATAAAAAGAAAGAAAACATGAGCAAAACAATCGCAATAGTAAACCAGAAGGGTGGCGTGGGAAAGACTACCACAAGCATGAACCTGGCTGCCTCTCTCGCCACACTCGAAAAGAAAGTCCTCCTCATCGACGCTGACCCGCAGGCCAACGCATCGAGCGGTATGGGCGTGGACGTCAGCAAGCTGGAGGCATCCATCTACAACGCGTTGCTCGGACAGGTTGACATCAAGGACATCATCTACACGACAGACATCGAGGGACTCGACATCGTGCCGTCGCACATCAACCTCGTCGGCGCAGAAATCGAACTGCTGAACTTCAAGAACCAGGAGCGCATCCTGAAGGACACGATACAGCCCATCGTTCAGGATTACGACTATATCCTCATCGATTGCAGTCCCAGTCTGGGCCTCATCACAGTGAATGCCCTCACGGCCGCCGATAGTGTCATCATCCCCGTGCAGTGCGAGTACTTCGCTCTGGAAGGCATCAGCAAGCTGCTCAACACGATAAAGATAGTCAAGACACGCATGAATCCGCGTCTCGAGATAGAGGGATTCCTCCTGACCATGTATGACAGTCGCCTCCGCCTCGCTAATCAGATCTACGAAGAGGTGAAGCGACATTTCCGCGAACTCGTGTTCAAGACAGTCATCCAGCGTAACGTCAAGCTCAGCGAAGCACCCAGTCACGGCGTCCCCGCCATCCTCTACGATGCCGACGCCACAGGCTCGAAGGCTCACCTGGCACTGGCGCAGGAGATAATAGCAAAGGAAAAACATTGACCATTGAACATTGACCATTGAACATTAGGCTGCGCCCAAAGCCCTGGCGAAGGAAAAATGTTCAATGGTCAATGGTCAATGTTCTATAAAGAACTAAGAATATGGCCATAAAGAAAAAGTATCAAGGACAAGCTCTGGGCAGAGGACTCGACGCTCTTCTGCAGACAGAAGTCATTCAGACCAACGGCTCGTCGAACCTCTCGGAAGTGAGGATGGACGACATCAGGCCGAATCCCAACCAGCCGCGACGTGAGTTCGACGACGACGCGCTGCAGGAACTCGCCAACAGCATCCGCCAGATCGGACTCGTGCAGCCCATCACCCTGCGCGACATGGGCGACGGAACCTATACAATCATCGCAGGTGAACGCCGCTGGCGGGCAAGCCAACGCGTCGGACTCACCACCATTCCCGCCTACATCCGCACGGTCGATGACGAGAATATGCTCGAAATGGCACTCGTCGAGAACATCCAACGCGAAGACCTCACCGCAATAGAAGTGGCGTTGGCCTATCAGAACCTCATCGAGAAGCACAGCCTCACGCAAGACCAACTCAGCGAGAAAGTGGGCAAGAACCGCGCCACCATCGCCAACTACCTGCGTCTGCTGAAGCTCCCCGCCAGCGTGCAAATGGCGCTTCGCAACAAGGAAATCGACATGGGACACGCTCGCGCGCTCCTCTCCATCTCAGATCCCAAGGCACAGCTCAAGGTCTTCTCTGAAATGAAGAAAGGTCGCATGAGCGTCCGCCAAATAGAGAATATGGTGAAGCTCCTCAGCGAAGGCGCTTCCGTAAAGACCAAGACCGGTAAACGCATCCGCCAGAAAGGCTCGAACCTCAGTGCCGACTACAACCTGCTGCGCGAGGGTTTGAGGAGCCTCTTCAAGACGCGTGTGGAAATGACCTGCTCCGAGAAAGGCAAAGGAAAGATAAGCATCCCCTTCGCCAACGAGGCAGAACTGGAACGCATCATCGAAATGTTCGACAAGTTACGCAGCTAAATGAAACTCCGGCACACACTCCTCATCCTCATGGCCCTGCCCTTCTGGCTCGGCTTCGCACCTGTACTTCAGGCACAGGAAGTGGATAGTGTGCTCACAGAAAACGCCGTCGATACCGCTGCACTGCTTACCATCAGCGACAACGTGCTAAGGAATATACGGCCTCATCGCGACCTCAAGACCTTCAAACCCGACCCGATTCGGGCGATGTGGCTGGGTTTGGTGATACCCGGAGCTGGACAATTCTACAATCGAAAGTATTGGAAACTGCCCATCATCTATGGAGGCTTCCTCGGTTGCGTATATGCCCTCACCTGGAACGGGCAAATGCTCTCCGACTACTCTCAGGCCTACCTGGACATCATGGACAGTGACCCCAACACAAAAAGCTACGAGAAGATGCTGCCGCCGAACTATGTCATTGCCGGCAAAGAAGAGCGCTTCAAGGGCATCTTCAAGAGTAAGAGAGACACTTTCCGCAGGTTCCGAGACCTCAGCATCTTTGCCTTCGGAGGAGTTTACCTGCTGTCCGTCATCGATGCCTACGTCGATGCAGAGCTCTCAACCTTCGACATCTCCCACGACCTCAGTCTTGAGATACAACCCACAATGATTGAAACAGGACGATTCGACATGCATCATCGCACCACAACCCCAGGTGTGCAATGCGTCATAAACTTCTAAACCACATATCTTAAAATGAAAAAGTTCACAACATACTGTTCCGCTTTCCTCCTTTTCTTCTTCTCCCCCTACAACCATATCATGGCGCAATACGAAGAAGACGACGAAGAACAAGACGACATCCTGTCTCTGCCGGAAGTCATCGAAGAGTTGCCCGAAGGCTTGCAGACACAAGAAATTGACAGTTTGCTTGCCGACTGGCAGACACGCAACTACCTCTTCTTCGACGAGAACTGTGAATCGACAGGCGACAACCCTGTGTTCGACGCACAGACATACGCTTATCGATTGAGCAGGCTGCCTAATGTGATTGACATGCCATACAACAGCGCCGTGCAGAAGTACATAGATCTTTACAGCGGACGGCTGCGCAACTCTGTTGCCGTACTGCTTGGCGCGAGCAACTTCTACAATCCGATCTTCGAGGAGGCACTCGAGAGCTATCAGATGCCGCTTGAGCTAAAGTACCTGCCCATCATTGAGAGCGCACTCAATCCCACTGCCGTGAGCCGTGCCGGAGCAGTTGGCTTGTGGCAATTCATGATAGGTACCGGCAAGCAATACGGTCTCGAAGTGACCAGTTTGATTGACGAACGTCGCGACCCCATCAAGGCAAGTTATGCCGCAGCCCGTTATTTGCACGACCTTTATGGCATCTTCGGCGACTGGACCCTCGCTATTGCCAGCTACAATTGCGGTCCTAACAATATCCTCAAAGCCATAAAGAGAGCAGGAGGCGTCAAGGATTATTGGACGATTTATCCTTATTTGCCGGCTGAGACACGCGGCTACGTGCCAGCTTTCATCGCGGCAAACTACATCATGAACTACTATTGCGACCACAATATCTGCCCCATCAACACCAGACTTCCGCAGGGAACTGACACGATACAAGTCAGCAGAAACGTCCGCATGGAACGCATCGTCGAACTTTGCGGCATTAGTCAGGAGGAACTTCGGAAGCTCAATCCGCAGTACCGCACCACGTTGATTCCAGGCGATTCCCACGCTTGCACGCTTCGCATGCCTACCGCCGCCATCAATTCCTTCATTGAGGCTGGCGACTCCATCTACGTTCCGCCCACAGAAGTGGCAACCCAGATTGAGGTTCCCGTCGTGGATCAGCCGCGAGCAAAGAAGGGTAAAAGCAGTCGAGGAGGCAAGTATGCTACCGTCCGCAAAGGCGATACTTTGAGCGCGATTGCAAGGAGAAACCACACGACAGTTGCCAAGTTGCGTCGCCTCAACGGCATGAAGGGCACTACGGTCCGCGCCGGTCAACGTATCAAAGTGAATTAAACATGAACATTTAGTCCTTCTTTTTAGGGGAGGACCAAAGGAGAGGCTTACTATGGAAGACAATAACTTTCGGGAGATGGAAGACGAGCGGATGGTTGCCGAAGCGTATCAGCACCTGATAGACACTTATTTGGCATCGCATCACCGCAAGCACACCGAAATCATCGACAAGGCGTTCAACTTCGCCAAGGAGGCTCACAAGGGCGTCCGACGACTTTCCGGTGAGCCATACATCATGCATCCCATTGCCGTAGCGCAGATTGCATGCGAGGACATCGGCTTGGGAAGCACCGGCATCTGCTCGGCGCTCCTGCACGATGTGGTAGAGGATACGGACTACACGGTTGAGGACATCGCCAACATCTTCGGGCCGAAGATAGCGCAGATTGTCGATGGACTGACCAAGATATCGGGCGGCATCTTCGGCGACAAAGCGTCGGTCCAGGCGGAATCCTTCAAGAAGTTGCTGCTCACGATGAGCGAGGACATACGAGTCATCCTGATTAAGATTTCCGACCGACTGCATAACATGCGTACCCTGGGCAGCCAACTGCCTGGAAAACAGTATAAGATTGCGGGCGAAACCCTCTACATCTATGCTCCTCTGGCACACCGACTCGGCCTGAACAAAGTGAAGGAGGAACTCGAGGACCTCAGTTTCAGCTACGAGCACCCTGAGGAATACAAGGCACTCCAAGAGCAGCTCGAGGGCATTCGCGAGCACTTGACGACCATCTTCGACCAGTTCACCGCCCCCATCAGGCAGGAACTCGACAAGGCGGGACTCAAGTACGAAATCAAGGCACGCATCAAAAAGCCCTACAGCATCTGGTCGAAGATGCAAACGAAGCACGTCTCATTCGAAGAGGTCTATGATATCCTGGCCGTCCGCATCATATTTGAAGTGACGGAAGGCATGAACGAAACGGACGAGTGCTTCAAGATATACAACATCGCCAGCACGATATACAAGCCGCATCCCGACCGCTTGCGAGACTGGGTGCACAACAAAAAGGCCAACGGATACCAGGCGCTCCACTCGACGCTCATGAGCAAGTCGGGCAGATGGGTTGAGGTGCAGATACGAAGCCGCCGCATGGACGACATCGCAGAGCACGGCTTTGCGGCTCACTGGAAGTACAAGGACGGCGACATCAACACGGAGGGCACCGACGACGGGCTCGACAAATGGCTCTACCAAATCAAGGAAATCCTGGACGACCCACAGCCGAATGCCATCGACTTCCTCGACACCATCAAGCTCAACCTGTTTGCCAACGAGATTTTCGTCGTGACGCCTAAGGGCGAGTTCAAGACCATGCCGGCCGGTTGCACTGTGCTCGACTTCGCTTTCAGCGTGCATACCTTCCTCGGCACCCATTGCATCGGAGCAAAGGTGAACCACAAACTCGTCGGCATCAGCCAGGTGCTGCAGAGCGGAGACCAAGTCGAGATCCTCACCTCGAAGAACCAAAAAGTCGAGAAAGGCTGGATTGACTTCGTCACGACGGCTAAAGCGAAGGGCAAGATCGTTGCCATCCTGCGCCGAATGGAAAGGGAGAAGCAGAAGATTGGCGAGGACATCCTGAACGACTTCCTGCAGAAAAACGAGAAAGAAGCCACGAGCCTCAACATCGCGAAACTCTGTCACTACCACGAATTGAGCAGCCGCGAGGAATTGCTCTCCATGATTGGTTCGCAGACCATCACGCTCGGAGAAGCCGACTTGAACGCCCTCAACGAGAAGATTCACAAAGAGAAGAAGTGGAGCAAGTACTTCACAATCTTCAAGAAAAAGAACCACTCCCCCATTTCCGCCGAGGAGGAGGAGACAAAGCCCGCTTCCGAAGGAGAGGACAAGACACCCAAAATCGACAAGAAGAAAACGCTGGTCCTCAGCGAGGAGACTATCGGCCGATACACTTTCTGCGACGAATGTCACCCGATTCCCGGCGATGATGTGCTCGGATATCTCGATGAAAACGGCAAAATCGTCATCCACAAACGCCAGTGCGACATTGCAAAACGCCTCAAGGCAACTGGCGGAAACGGCATCCTGGCTGCCACCTGGGACACACACGGCACGCTCTCCTTTCCCGCCACACTCCACATCGTGGGCTTCGACCGCGTGGGCGTCCTGCATCAAATCACGGGAATCCTGTCGCAGCAACTCAACATGAACATCCACAGCATACACATCGACACCAGCGACGGCCTGTTCACCGCCGAACTCCGACTCGGGGTGCACGACGCGAAAGACCTTCAGAACATCTGCCACGACCTGAAGAAAATCGAAGAGGTAGAGGATGTAAGAAGGTTCTGAAGACTTTCCCCTCCCTCTAACTTACGAAAAAAAGTAAGTAAAGAAGCCCTGCTCCCAACGAGCAAGGCTTTATTTTTCTATAGTATTACCCTATCGTGAGTCCGATGGCCGAAATTCAGTAATTTATTTTATTGGTGTCCGCTACGATATTCATTTAGTGTTGCCATAATTTTCTATTTTTCTCTGCAAAGATACACATTATTATATTATGTCCTGCAAGAAGATAAAGTATTTTTGATGTGACTTTGAAAAAAGTTGGCTTTTCATTCGTAAACCGCAATGGTAATGTTGTAAATTCGCACCCGAAATCGAGCGTGCTTTTTTGCGTGCTTTTGACGGAAAAAATTTGCAAAAGTGAAAAAAATGTTGTACCTTTGTGGTGCAATTGAGACTATGTCTCTTTGCCGAGAAACAAAGGACTCGTTCCTCTGTATAAGCTTTGCTCATCGATTGCACCACGAGCCTGCTTCCGCTCGGAAAAGCTTAAGCGAGCTTAGCTTTTCTCTCGCTTACCCGCAGACTTGTGGAGTATTTCGGGATACATAATATTATTACTAACTTTAAAAACAAAAAACCATGAAAAACCAAAGCAATTTTATCTCCGATTCATCCGAGGCGATGAACGAGATGCAGGACGCCATCTACCAGGTAGAGGCGTTCCTTAGTGAGAATTATCATCTGCGTCGTAACATTCTGAGTGGCAAGACGGAACTGGCTCCTGTTGGCGATGAGGCTGAACCGAAGTGGGAGCCTGTTACGGCTGAGCTTCTGAACTCCATTGTGCGAAAAGCCAAGAAGGCTGGTATCGGAGGCAAGAAGTCGCCAAGACAGGAGATTGAGGAATACATCTGTTCCAACGATGTGCCTGCCTTCAATCCCATTCGCGACTATCTGGAGTCACTACCAGAATGGGACGGCAAGAATCATGTAGCCGAACTTTTTAGCCGTATTCCTGGCATCACAACCGAGCAACTCTCTTGGTGCTCTGTCTGGCTGAGATCGGTCGTAGCGCATTGGATGGGAATGGATCCTCTTCACGGCAACGAGTGTGTGCCCGTCCTCATCGGACCTCAAGGCTGTGGAAAGAGTACTTTTGCAGTAAGGCTTTTGCCAGAACATCTGCGTCCTTACTACCTCGACCACATCAACTTCGGCAACAAGTTCGACTGCGAGATGGCGCTCACCCACAATCTGCTTGTCAACATCGACGAGTTTGCCAATATGGGACCTTCGCAACAAGGGAAACTCAAGCAGACACTCTCGAAGGTGAAGGTTAACGGACGACCTATCTACGGAAAGTCGCAAGAAGACAGAGTCCGCTATGCAAGTTTCCTTGCTACGACCAACGACCCCCATCCGCTTTGTGATGTGACGGGCTCTCGTCGTTATCTCTGTTTGCGAATCAAGAAAGGTTCGCTCATCGACAACCTCACGCCCATCAATCATGCCCAGCTTTATGCTCAGGTCTTGCACGAATTGCGAGAAGAGAAGATACCGTATTGGTTCAGCAACGATGAGGTTGCTCGCATCCAAGCCGCCAATCTTCCCTTCCTCAGAACCGATGATATGGAGGGAATCCTGCATCAATGTTTCCGTCTTCCAAACAGAGAAGAGGAAGGAACTTGGTTCACTTGCAAGCAGGTCAGCGAAGCGCTCATGAAAGTCTATCCCTCGATGAAGAGAGGCAACGCCACCAACATCCGCATCGGCCAAACGCTGAAGTATCTGGGTTGCCAGATGAAGCACACAAAGATTGGGGCAGCATATAAGTTGATAGAAATTGCGGCCTAAATTAAAAACACTCATCACTCGTCACCTATGCCACTTAAAACACTGAATCACAGTAGGATACATAGGTGATGAGTGGGTGATGAGTGGTTTTTAACTCATCACCCCTGTTATGAACTAATAATCAGCAGGTTAGATGCAAAAGGTGATGAGTGACGAGTGTTTTGCAAAAAACATTTTTCTTCCTCAAGGAGGATTTTCAAACGCAGGCAGGAGCGAAGGCAAACGTGGCACGTCAAGTTTGCGAAGATGGCACGTGAAGTTGGCCAACGACACACGTGAAGTTTGCAAATTACCCGTGTTAAGTTGGGCAACGACCCACGTTAAGTTTCTCGGATGCTCTAGCACCTTCCGCCTGCGCCTGAGCACCTACTGGAGCGCAAGAAGGCGCACCCGTAAGGTGCGGAAGCCGATTTAACTGTGTGTCGTTTGGAAAACTTTCCTAGAAATTTCTCCCTTATCTCTTGTAGGTAAGGGATTTTTTCATATCTTTGCAAAGCATAAGGGCATAAAAGTTCCTTGTACGGAGCCTCAAACCTCAGCGGAGGAGCCCTTTGAATCTTATTAGAAATATAGCATCAGCTATTTATTCAGAGTATCGTGAAACCTAGGAAATTTCATCGATGTACTACTTGAATAAGTCAGCCGATGCCCGTGCATAGCGCGGGCATGACTTATATCTTAGTAGTACAGGTAATTCCTAGGACCTCACGATACAAGAGAAAGTCAAGTCTGCGCTTCTTTTGTGTCCTGAGGTCTCTTTCGAATTACCTGTAAACAAGCCTGAAGATATAGTCTGTATGCTGCAAGATATTATTATGAGTAGCATTCAAGACATATGTGCATTGGAATTGCGCATTACGGATATAGTGAACGACTATATCCAGCAGCGGTATAACGAGGACGATGTTCTCGCTATAAGTCATCGCTGTGGTAAAATCACTATAAAAGCAGCAACTAAAGATAAAATCAAAATAGGTAAAACAACGGAACTCTATCCTTTAAAGGATTTAGTACGTCCAAGTGACGATGGAAAATCAGAAGTTGACAACGACAAGATATCCGATATCGCAAATAGCTGGATGTTCTTGGATTAACAAATAAAAAAACAAGAGAATGAAATAAAGATTATAGCGTCTAGAACATCCTTGATTAGGCTGCTGGAGCAGAATTAGCACTTCATAGAACACACCAGTCAGACAAGGCAACGGATGTTTGCGCTCTTCACAACGAGGGCGCGGACTGAACGATTGTTGTCTGGTGTAGGCCGTGCTAAGCCTTGCTCCTTCTCAATCCTCTCTGCGCCCTCTTTCAAAAAAGGAAGGGGGCTTTTTTATGAGTCAAAAGCAAAGAGAAAAATTATTGATTAAGGAGAGAGGTGAATATATAGTAGATGAAGAAATAGCCGATTTCATTTCTGATTCTCAGATTCCATTATATTTTCCGAATCATGATAATGACGAAACCGATACCATTAAGGTGCTTTCTCTTTTTTCTGGTTGTGGTGGCATGGATTTAGGTTTTGAAGGTGATTTTGTTGCACCCAAATTCTCTTTTGCCACAAATGATTCCAACATTCTAACATCGGTAAAAAAGGATTGGGTAAGGACTCGAAAAACAAGATTTAGAACTGTTTTTGCCAACGATATATTGCCAGAAGCCCAAATAGCATGGACTACTTATATGCGTCGTTTTGGCTATGGAGAGGAATTATTCTACAATAATAGTATTGTAGAGTTGGTGAAGATGCACAAAGATGGAGCCCAGATTTTCCCCCCACAAGTGGATGTGGTAACAGGAGGATTCCCTTGTCAAGATTTTAGTGTTGCAGGTAAAAGAAAAGGATTTGATTCAGAGAAGGATGATTATGGAAAGAAACGAAAGGAAGACTCGCCTAGCGAAGAAACGAGGGGGAAACTTTATTATTGGATGAAACAAGTAATAGACATTACTAAGCCCAAAGTTTTTATAGCAGAAAACGTAAAAGGACTTGTTAATCTGGGAGATGTGAAGGATATTATCCAAAAAGATTTTTCAAGTTCAGATGGTAATGGATATATAGTTTTGCCACCTAAGGTTTTACATGCTGGCAATTATGGAGTCCCAGAATCAAGGGAAAGGGTAATTTTTATAGGAATTCGAAAAGATGCATTACTCCCAAAAGCGAAAAAAGCTTTGGAATCCCTCACAATTCCAGCTGAATATAATCCATACCCCACACCCTCTCATGCTTGTACAATTAAAGATGACCATCTATTAAAACCAGTTACTACATATGATGTGTTAAAAGACTTACATGAACCAGATTGTTCAACAGATTTATCACAACGAGTATATTCAAAAGCAAAGTTTTTATCTAATGGTAGCCAAGGACAAATAGAGATAAAACTTAATGGAATTGGCCCGACTATTCGCTCTGAACATCATGGTAATATAGAGTTTAGGCGTTTGTCAGCAGAGCATGGAGGTCAATATGTTGATGAACTTTCAAGTGGAATGAGAGAAAGAAGACTGACCCCTCGTGAATGCGCTTTAATACAAACTTTTCCTCCTGACTATCAGTTTGTCATGAAAGGTGATTCGAAAAGAGGAATGAAACTAAGTGCTTCTGGCGCTTATAAAATTATAGGAAACGCTGTGCCTCCTGTTTTGGCATTCAAAATAGCAGTAAGATTGGAGGAATTATGGTCTAAGTATTTCGGTGATGAGAACAAATGAGAAAATCATATCAATAAATAAACGTGACATTAATTCTGTAAACGAAGCTTTTGCAGAGTTTATGAGACTGTCAGAAAACGAGTTTAATGACCGGTCTAAAAAAGATCCCAAATTATATAAAGGATTATCTCCCTCTAAACTTGAAGAGGTTACAAGAGACTTGCTTAAAGATGTTGCTCCGTTAACTCCATTTAAACCTGAGGATATTACTCTGGTTGCAGGACATCGCTTCCCTGATATTATGGCAACTGATTATTGCGGTGTGGAGGTAAAGTCTACAAAAGATGATAAATGGACATCTATAGGAAGTAGTATTGTTGAATCTACTCGAAATATAACAGTAGAAAACATCTATATGCTATTTGGTAAATTAGGTGGTAGCCAACCAGAATTCAGATTGCGCCCCTATCAAGATTGTTTAAGTGAAATCGCTGTCACTCACTCACCTAGATATCTCATCAACATGGAGCTTGCAAAAAATGAAACTATTTTTTGTAAGATGGGCACAACATACGACGAATTGAGGAAATCGCCAGAGGCAATAGATAAAGTTCGCCGTTATTATAGGAATAAAGCAAGAGAAGAGAATAAATTAGAAATGCCCTGGTGGATAACTGCCGATAATATAGAAACGACTCAGTCTTTTAACATAACACTTTGGAATACTTTGCCTGAAATTGTGAGAGATGATTTACAAATAAAATGCATGATTCTTTTCCCAGAAGCCTTGAATCCTGCGAGATGTCAAACAAAGTATAACCAAACGACATTATGGCTATGTTCCTATAATCAAGTAATTGTTCCAAATATTCGAGATTTCTACTCTGCAGGTGGACAAATCACCCATGTTAATGGAATAGCAATAAAGCCAGCCCCTCAAGTTTTTGCTAGAATAGTAAAATATGCAGGCGGAATAAAGAAGACACTCAATGACCCTACAAAAGAATTAATGATGTTAATTCAAGATTACAATCCCCAATTACTAGATAATGGGAATCTATATGATAATTGGCTAAAAATATGTTTACAATATGCAGAAAAAGAAAAAATACCTTTGGAAGAATGGATAAAAGAAAAACCTATATTTACATTCTCAAATAATAAATAAGCAAAAGGAGAATTATGTGTAAACACCTCTTTCGGCAATGTAACAATAACATGGCGTCAGTTCACTCAAAGAATACGAAGCCAGAAATGATTGTACGACGGGGATTGTGGGAGAGAGGGTTTAGATACAGATTGAATCATAAACGACTCCCAGGACATCCTGATTTAGTGCTAAGGAAATACCGAACTTGTATTTTTGTGAATGGATGCTTTTGGCATGGACACCACATACATTTACCATTTGGCGATTTACAATTCACGATTGAGAGTTCTGAATGTTGTAGGATTCCAAAGACGAATACAAGTTTTTGGGTAAATAAAATCAGTCGAAACAAGGAACGAGACAAAGAAGAGCAACGAAAATTGGCAGAAATGGGTTGGCATTGTATAACCGTCTGGGAATGCGAGTTGAAGCCGAAAGAAAGAGAGCAAACATTGGACTCTATCGCCTTTACCCTAAACCACATCTATCTGCAAGACAGACAAATCCCCAAATCCTACGAATCAGCAGAACCCGAATACTTGATGGCTGCGGAAGAGAATACTTAAGAGGGCCGATGGCTGAATTCGTTGGGAAATGTAATGTTTGAGCATAATTATTTTGTGGGAAATGATTAAAAAACACAAAATAAACTTGTTGGAAATGGAGATTTGCAGTATCTTTGCGCCATAATTTATTAATTTATGGACGACATAGAACTAATCAAACGGAAGATTTACGAGTTACGCGGTCAGCGTGTCATGCTTGATTTTGATTTGGCAGAGGCTTATGGAGTTGATACCGCCCAATTGAAAAGGCAAGTTCGTCGTAATATAGAAAGGTTTGAGGGTGACGATTTTATGTTCGAGGTTACACGAGAAGAACTTTCAAGATGCCAAATTGGCACCATGAACATTAAGCGTGGTCAGAACATCAAATACCTGCCATTTGCTTTTACAGAACTTGGCGTAGCAATGTTGAGCAGTGTACTGAGGTCTCCTGTCGCTATTAAAGTAAACCGTGGCATCATGCGTGCTTTTGTGGCTGTTCGCCAAGCATTACCTATCATCGCAACACAAAGGGATATTGAAGATTTACGCCAACGTGTTAAGGCTCTTGAAGAATCCGGCACCGCAACTCAAGCTGCTGTTGAGGAAACTCGCAAAGAATTGATGCAAATTTATGAGGCTCTAACTCAACTTGGTGAGCAAAAGATGGAACCTCTGCCTGAAATTGGTTACGAAGCCATTCGGAAACGAATGGACCAAGAGAAGAAGATGTCAGATTGAATCCATTTCCTGCAGTACGGGGAACTTCTGGCGGAAGGATTTGAGGCGTTTCAGGTCGAGTTCTTTGGTCAGGACGCAGGCTTCACCTTCTGGAGCGACGGTCGCAAAGCCGAAGGGATCGACGACGCAAGAGCCGCCGCTGTACTCGCAATAAGGGTCTTTTCCGATGCGATTCACCCCAAGCACAAAGCACTGGTTCTCGATGGCACGAGCCGCAAGCAGCACCTTCCAAGCCTGCATCCGCACAGAAGGCCAGGAAGCCACGCAGATGAGGACGTCGTAGTCGTCGCGGTTCCGCAGCCAAATGGGGAAACGCAGGTCGTAGCAAATGCTGAGATGAAAGCGCAAACCTCGCCACTCAACCGTAACATACTCACTGCCAGGCGTGTAGTTCTTCGTCTCGCCACCATAAGAAAAGAGGTGATGCTTGTCATACCATTTACAATTTGACAATTTACAATTTACAATTTCTCCTGGTTTGACGAAGTAAAGCCTGTTCCTGTAAGAGCCGTCCTGTGCTTTGACGGCGATGCTTCCTGCAACTGCGGCATCCAACGTGTCTGCCATCCTTTGCATCCACTCCAGGGTCTCGCCGTTCTCGGGCTCAGCCACACCCTCGGGTTCGGTAGTGACGCCCGTGCTCCACATCTCGGGAAGTACGTAAATGTCGCACTTCTCGGCAGCGAGCATCAAGCGCTCCGCCACCTCACGATTCACGCTCGGCGACTCCCATCGGATGTCCATCTGTACTAACGCAACCTTCATAACTTCGTTCTTTTGCGTGCAAAAGTACAAAATTTCTCTAAACTCTAAACTCTAAACTCTAAACTTTTTTATATCTTTGTACGCAATAACTCTAAATCTTATATATTATGGAATACAAAACTTCACTGCCCGAGAACGCTTTCCGAGAGTTGCGTGAGGGCGAAGAGTACGAACCGATGATGCCTGCAGAGGGCAATCCGAGAGAGGTCAACCTATGGTCGGTCTGCTGGGGCATCCTGATGGCTGTCATCTTCAGCGCAGCCGCCGCCTACCTGGGACTGAAGGTCGGTCAGGTGTTTGAGGCTGCTATCCCCATCACTATTATTGCCGTGGGCGTCAGCAGCGCTACCCGTAGGAAGAACGCCCTGGGCGAGAATGTCATCATCCAGAGCATAGGAGCATGTAGCGGCGTCATTGTTGCCGGAGCTATTTTCACCTTGCCGGCGCTTTACATACTGCAGGCCAAGTACCCTGAAATGACGGTCAACTTCCTCGAGGTCTTCTTTGCAAGTCTGCTTGGAGGCATCCTCGGCATCCTTTTCCTTATTCCTTTCCGCAAGTATTTCGTCAAGGAAATGCACGGCAAATATCCCTTCCCCGAGGCAACAGCCGGCACACAAGTGCTCGTGAGCGGTGAGAAGGGCGGCGACCAGGCAAAGCCTCTGATGATTGCAGGCCTGTTGGGCGGACTCTACGACTTCGTTGTGGCAACCTTTGGACTGTGGCACGAGAACTTCACCAGCCGCGCTCTTCTGTGGGGCGACACAGTTGCGGAGAAGGCCAAGCTCGTCCTGAAGTGCAATACCGGCGCAGCAATCCTGGGCATGGGCTACATCGTGGGCCTCAAGTACGCCTTCATCATTTGCTGCGGCTCCGCGCTTGTCTGGTGGGTCATCGTGCCCTGCATCGCCCTCTTCTTCCCCACCCTCGAGGTGCAGGAAGGCATCACGGCAGCGCTTGCTTCGCCCGAAGTCATCTTCAAATACGCGAAGAGCATCGGCATTGGCGGCATCGCGATGGCCGGCATCATAGGCATCGTGAAGAGCCGCAAGATAATTGCAGGTGCTGTCTCACTGGCAGGAAGAGAACTCAAAGGCAAGAAGGACGTCGGACAAATCGAGGAGAAGCGCACTCAGCAGGACCTTCCGATGAAGTTCATCACTTTCGGCATCATCCTGGCTCTCGTGCTGACTTTCCTCTTCTTCCACCTTGATGTGATGGGCGGCAATTGGGTCTTCAGCGTTGTTGCCATCCTTGTCGTGAGCGTCATTACTTTCCTCTTCACCACTGTGGCTGCAAACGCCATCGCCATCGTCGGCACGAATCCCGTGAGCGGCATGACTTTGATGACACTCATCGTGGCCTCCGTCATCATGGTTGCCGTAGGTCTGAGCGGCACGAGCGGTATGGTGGCAGCACTTATCATGGGCGGCGTGGTCTGCACAGCCCTGAGCATGGCAGGCGGCTTCGTAACCGACCTGAAGATTGGCTACTGGCTCGGCAGCACTCCTCGAAAGCAAGAGACGTGGAAGTTCCTCGGCACACTGGTCAGCGCGGCTACTGTTGCCGGCGTCATCATGATTCTGAACAAGACCTATGGCTTCACCGACGGCACCCTCGCAGCACCCCAAGCAAATGCGATGGCTGCAGTGATTGAACCTTTGATGAGCGGTAACGGAGCACCTTGGCTGCTCTACGGCATCGGTGCTCTCATTGCACTCCTGCTGAATGCCTTCGGAGTCTCTGCCCTCGCCTTTGCCCTCGGCATGTTCATCCCCTTGGAGCTCAACCTGCCGCTGCTCGTTGGCGGCGCCATCAACTGGTTCGTCACGACTCGCAGCAAAGACCAAGCCGTCAACAATGCCCGTGGTGAGAAAGGCACTTTGCTTGCCAGCGGCTTCATCGCCGGCGGCGCTTTGATGGGCGTACTCAGTGCCGCCCTGAAGTGGCAAAACGTCAGCTTCGACTATGCCGACTGGTGGCAGAACCCCTGTTCGGAGCTCCTAAGTCTCGGTATGTACTGCATCCTTATTATATATATGATACGTGCGTCTATGCGCGCGAAAGCATAAAAAAGAAAAAAAAGTGTGCCTAGTGCATTGTAATTCAAAAGAAAGTTGTACCTTTGCGCCGCCGTTACGAGTTAGCGGCACATTTCAAACCTATTAAAAGTTCTAATTTAAATTATGGCAACAAAAATCAGATTGCAGCGTCACGGCCGTAAAGGCTATGCTTTCTACAGCATCGTGATCGCTGATGTAAGAGCACCGCGTGACGGTAAGTTTACAGAGAAGATTGGTACGTACAATCCGAACACCAATCCTGCCACTGTAGATTTGAAATTCGATCGTGCCCTGTACTGGGTAGAGTGTGGCGCACAGCCCACCGACACGGTTCGCAACATCCTGTCCGGCGAAGGTGTTTATCTCATGAAACACCTGCGTGGTGGTGTTAAGAAGGGCGCTTTTGACGAAGCAGCATGCCAGGCTAAGTTTGACGCTTGGAAGGCTGACAAGCAGAAGGGCTTGAGTCAGGTGACGGCTAAGAACGAGGCCGACAAGAAGGCAGCAGCTGCTGCTAAGCTTGAGGCTGAGAAGAAAGCCAACGCAGAGATCGCAAAGAAGGTAGCAGACAAGAAGGCTGCTGAAGCTGTCGCAAAGGCAGAAGCAGAGGCAGAAGCTAAGGCTGAGGAAGCAGCAGAAGAAGCTGCAGCCGCTCCCGAAGCAGAAGCAGAAGCTGCACCAGCCGCTGAGGAACAGGCAACTGAAACTCCCGCAGAGGCTTAAAATCAATCACAAACCATTATTTCAATTAGACTTTTTCCAACCAACCAAAACGAAGGGCGTTGCCGTGAGGCAATGCCCTTCAATATTTTATATCAAGCCTAGGAGAAAAACTAGACGTGCCTAGTTGGCGAACAGACGCGACACACTTTTAAATACTATATGCATTGAGCACTTCTATGACGCGCTGCACTTCGGCTTCTGTCATTACGGGCGACATCGGGAGCGATAGGATTTCATGGTGGATACGCTCGCTGATGGGGAACGAGAGGTCGTTCCATTCGCTGTAGGCCTGCTGCCGATGTGGAGGGATAGGATAGTGCACCATCGTCTCGATGCCTGCCCGCGAAAGGTATTCACGCAGATGGTCGCGCTCAGGAGTTCGTATGGGATAGATGTGCCAGACGTTCTCTCCTGCTTCGGAAGGCATCTGGGGTAGCGTGATAAGCGGGTTCCTGATGCCTTCGCTATAAGCCAGCGCAACCTTTCGGCGTGCCTCGTTATCTGCATCCAAACGCTTCAGTTTCAGACACAACACTGCTGCCTGAATCTCGTCCATGCGGCTGTTCAGGCCTTTCATCTCGTTGAGGTATTTCTCCTTGCTACCGTAGTTCGACATGGCCCGCACGTAATCGGCTAAAGACTCATCGTCCGTCGTAATACAGCCCGCGTCGCCAAGAGCACCGATGTTCTTGCCGGGATAGAAACTGAAACCGGCAGCATCGCCAAGGTGACCAGCTCGTATACCTTTGTAAACCGCACCCTGAGCCTGTGCCACATCCTCGATGACCTTCAGGTTATGTCGCTTAGCCACCTCCAAGATGGGCTGCATATCGCACACGCGACCATAAAGATGAACCACCATGATGGCCTTGGTCCGCTCAGTGATGAGAGCCTCTATGCCGTCGGGATTGATGAGGTAATCCTCCACGCGAGGCTCGCAAAGCACGGGTTGCAGGCAGGCTCGGCTCACGGCTAAGATGCTGGCAATGTAGGTGTTAGAGGGAACAATCACTTCGGCATCGTCGGCCCAGCCAAGCATCCGCTTGTAGGCGGTCAGGATCATCGTCAAGGCATCCAGGCAATTTCCCGTCGGCACACAATACTTGCTGCCACAGAACTCTGCAAACGCCTTGCTGAAACGCTTGTTCTCTTCGCCCAGCAGATACCATCCGCCCTGCACCACACGCGATACTTCCTTTGTCAATTCCGGCTCGAAAGAGTTGCTGACGCGCTGAAGGTCAAGGTAGGGAACATGCGCAGGAGCCTTGTCGCTGCCGTTCACCCCTCCATTTGATGGGACGGGGGAGGCTTCGTCATTGGAGAAGGCTGGAATGAGGCAGTTTATTTCATAGGTATCATAGCAGACGGCTCTGCCTCCGAAGCCTTCCTTCTGATGGATAAGTCCCTCGTTCAGGTAGCGGCCGTCGTTCTCGTTGGACGTTCCGAGGTCAAGGTAGTCGTACTGCTTGTAGCGCTCATTGATGAGGTGACGGAACAAGAGGTCGAGCGCACCATGTGCCCTACCCTCTTCTCCGCTGGCGATATACTGCACATGTGCCACCTTGCGGCATTCGAAGATGACCACTCCGGCCACGATGCGCTTCTCGTGTCTCACGATGTAGAGGCGGATGTTCTTGGGAAACTGACTCATCAAGAGCTGCATCTCCTGCAAAGTATGCGTGGGTCGGGCATTATGATACTTCTCCAACACCTCTTCCAAAAGCGCCCAATACTCCTGCAGCGTCTGCGTGTCGCCTTCCGTCATGCGATCTATGTAGAAGCCATTATCCACCGCCTTGCGTGCCTGACGTATGCGAAGCGTGGACATCTTCATCGGGTTCTGCATCGAGACACAAGTGCTCACGAGTCGTCTGGTCAGCCTGGCTCCAGCACGGAACAGTGCATAAAGGTCTTCGCCAGAAGGGACACTACTATATATATAAGGTATAGGCTTATAGACGATGCGCTCTGCCTGCATCATATCGCGATAGTACTGCACAATGGCCTGCATCATGTCCAGCACCTCCTTCTGTGTCACCTCGGGCAAAACAACCAGTCCGCCGTAGGTCAGCCCCTGATGGGAATAGACCGTACGCTGCTCCTTGTCCCAATTCGCAGGGAAGACCGCCACAAGATCCTTCGTGGTAAGGCTCCTCTCCTTGAACTCCTCATCAGGCGAAATGCCAGCATAGATGAGCAGAGAACAATCGAAGAAGCGGTCGGAATGATAGTCCATGAAGTTGCGCTTGAGGAGGAAAGTGCCGTTCTTCGACATCTCTACAAACGCATCCCATGTCTCCTTCCGGTTTATAGAATAAGGTATAATCGTCATATCTTCTGTTTTTGACAACATGCAACAGAGCGTCAACTATCGGTTGTCGGTTGTCTGTTGTCCGTTGTCCGTTGTCAGCTTCATAAATTCCTCATAGTCGTGAATGTAGTCCTCAGCACGGTACTCCTCCGAAGCAAGACTGATGCAAGCCGCATCTTTCGTGAAGTTCATCAGCCTGCACCACACCAAAGGCGGTATGAAGACACCTTGGCTGGGGTCGTCCATATGCAGGAGTGTCTGTCTCTCACCATCGTCTATTTCAATGTCGAAACTGCCTCCGATGGGAAACAATACCATCTGGCAAGACCGATGAGCATGGTCGCCTCGCATGCCCTCGCCCTTAATGTCGTACGTCCAAAAGACACGCTTGATGGGGAACGGAATGTGATGTTCCGCCTCTCCGAAAGCCAAACTTCCGCGTTCGTCAGAGATGTTAGGAAGTTGCACAAAGAAGCAACCTTTCGGCAGCAAAGTTGAAGAATTATGACTCATTCTCTATGATTTTCTGCACAAAGTTACAAAAAAATCCTTAAATGCTTGCTCAGTTCACAAAAAAACTCTACCTTTGCATCCGCAACAAGAGAAAGAAGGCGGTTTTTAGCACTAATTCTGACTCTTAATTACTGGAAGGAAGTTTGGGTGAGTGGCTGAAACCACCAGTTTGCTAAACTGACGTGCGGGTTACCGTACCGGGGGTTCGAATCCCCCAGCTTCCGCAAAACGACGAGGCACTAGTTAAATCGTAAATAGTAAATCGTCAAATAGTAAATAACATGGCGCTTTCGTCTAGCGGCTAGGACACATGCCTCTCACGCATGGAACACGGGTTCGATTCCCGTAGGCGCTACAAAAGGACTTCGCAACGCGAGGCCCTTTTTTGTTCTCCTCACGTCAACACACCAGAAACGACGTGTCAAGTAGCAAAAGTTAACACGTTAAGTTCGCCAACGCGACACGTTAAGTTCGCCAACTCGACACGTTAACCTGACTAATTACCTATAATAAACAAATAAAGCACCTGCAAAATCTTTGCAAGTGCTCCCTGTCTCTCGTGGACCAGCTAGGGCTTGAACCTAGGACCTCCAGATTATGAGTCTGTTGCTCTAACCAACTGAGCTACAAGTCCGACGATACTGGCTTATGCCATTAATCGGGTGCAAAATTAGACATTTCCTGCGAATTATGCAAATGAAAGCAGGAAAAATTTGGTTTCGCAAAGAGTTTTGACTACTTTTGCATCTTGTTATGAAGAAGGGATTTGCTGTTACTATCGGGTTCTTCGACGGCGTTCATCAAGGTCACCGCTACTTGCTTAGGCAACTTCAAGAGTTGGCTGAAGCAAAGGATTTGCAACCTGCAGCGGTGACTTTCGACTGTCATCCGAGGACTGTAGTGCAGGAAGATTATGTCCCCTCGCTGCTGACGACACAAGAGGAAAAACTGAAGTTGCTCTCCGAAGCATTCAAGGGCGAAATCTTTGTGCTACCATTTACTCAGGAATTGAGTGTCATGACGGCTAAGGACTTCATGCAAAACATTCTTCGCGACAAGTTGAATGCGGAACTTCTGCTGATGGGATACAATCACCATTTCGGTCACGGAGGCGGAACTCACGAGGAATATGTTGCTTGGGGACACGAAACGGGCATAGAGGTCTGCTTGGCCGAAGCCCTTCCTGGCGAGAAGGTGAGCAGCAGCCGGATAAGGAATCTGATTGGTTTAGGCGAGGTAGAGAAGGCAAACGCCATGCTCGGATATCCATATTTCCTGACTGGAAAAGTGACCGAAGGCAAGCAAATAGGCCGACGAATTGGGTTCCCAACTGCCAATCTCACTTTGCCGCAACAGAAGTTACTGCCGGCCTGCGGAGCCTATGCCGTTTGGGTAACGTTACCGGACAACACAAGACGAGGTGGAATGCTTTGCATCGGACATCGCCCAACAGTGGAACAAAACGGAGAAATCAGCATTGAAGTTCACATCTTCCAGTTCGAAGGGAACTTGTATAACGAGTCTATTTCCATCGATTTCATCGAGAAATTACGCGACGAACAACACTTCGATTCCCTCGAAGACCTGCAAAAGCAACTGATCCTCGATGCAAGGGCTGCACAAGCAGCGATTTGTCATTCATCATGACCAACGAAGCCTTCATAGAACAGAACCGGGATGCTGACATTCGCAGCTTGGCATTAAGCAAGATTCCCGCTGGAATAGACCTTCACTTCTGCCTGCAACAGATTGAAGGACTGCAGATTGCCCGAAAGAAACTACCTGTTTGGGCAAAGACCGAAGGCATCCTCTTTCCTCCAAAAGTCTCGCTGGAACAATGCAGTAGCGAGCAAACGGCACTCTACAAGCAACAGTTGGTGGAGCGACTCTTACCGATGAAACGGGCGAAAATGGCAGATTTGACGGGTGGCTTCGGCATAGACTTCTCTTATTTAGCCAAGTTGTTCGACGAGGCAGACTATGTGGAACGTGACGAACATCTCTGCGAAATTGCCCAACACAACTTCCCTCTTCTTGGCTTACGGCAGGCTAAAGTTCATTGCTCAACAAGTGAGGATTATCTCGATGGAATGGGGCATTTTAACATCATTTACCTCGATCCAAGTCGAAGAGATGCGGTCGGGAGGAAGGTTGTTGCTTTGAATGATTGCTCGCCGAATGTTGAAGCGATTCACGATGAGTTACTCGCTCATGCACCCATCGTGCTGGTCAAACTCTCGCCCATGCTCGACATACAAGACACACTGCGCCGTCTGCCCAATGTCGGCGAGGTGCATGTGGTAAGTGTTGACGGCGAATGCAAGGAAGTCCTGCTGGTGCTTTGCCGAGAGAAACAGGTTGCGATGGTTCATTGTGTGAACCTCTCAGCACAAGAACAAACGTTCAGTACGACAATTCAGAATGCCGAACCAGTCATCGCCACACATTTGGAGCGCTATCTCTACGAGCCAAACGCATCCATTCTGAAGGCTGGCGTGCAAAATTCGCTCTGTCAAAAGTACGACGTCAGGAAGTTGCATCCCTTCAGTCACCTGTTCATTTCTGCCCATTTCATCGAGGATTTTCCTGGTCGCAGCTTTGAGATTGAGGACGCTTGCAGTTTTGCGAAGAAGGACTTGAAACGGATGCTGGCAGACATCACGCAATGTAACTTGACCGTTCGCAACTTTCCTGCTACCGTTGCGGCGTTGCGAAAGCGGCTCAAGCTGCGCGAGGGTGGCGACATCTACCTGTTTGCAACAACCCTTGCCGACGGTTCACACGCCCTGATTCGCTGCAAGCGTTTGTGACATATACATTATTATATATATAACATCCCCGTATCGAACATGTTAGTTAAGACATTCAGTGCCAGCGTTCAAGGGCTTCAGGCCGCAGAAGTTACTGTTGAAGTCAATTCGACTCGCGGTGCCAGGTTTGCTCTTGTGGGCTTGCCCGACAGCGCTGTCAAAGAGAGTTACGAGCGCATTCTTGCAGCAATAGAGAACAGCGGCTACACCTTCCCGGGTCATTCCATTACCATCAACATGGCGCCAGCCGATGTCAGGAAGGAAGGTTCGGGCTTCGACTTGCCGATGGCGATAGGCATTCTTGCCACGAGCGGGCAGGTGGACACACACGTGCTGAACCGTTACATGATGGTTGGCGAGTTGAGTCTGGATGGCTCCCTGCAGCCCATCAAAGGCGCGCTGCCCATCTCCATCAAGGCCAGAGAGTTGGGATTCGAAGGACTTATCGTGCCTGAGGCTAACGTGCGGGAGGCTGCTGTGGTGAACAACCTCAATGTCTATGGTGCGCGCCACATTAATCAAGTCATCGGACACCTGAATGGTCTGGAACTCATGCAACCGACCGTCATCGATACCAGAGCAGAGTTTTTTGCCAAGCAGAGTGAGTTTGAGTTCGATTTCGCAGACGTCAAAGGTCAGGAACAAGTGAAGCGAGCCCTCGAGATAGCAGCTGCGGGGTCACACAATCTGATCATGGTCGGTCCTCCTGGCAGTGGTAAGAGCATGTTGGCAAAGCGTTTGCCGAGCATCTTGCCACCGTTATCGCTACGAGAAAGTCTGGAGACGACGCAGATTCATTCTGTTGCAGGCAAGCTGAAAGGCGACTGTTCCCTCATTGCCCAACGTCCCTTCCGTTCGCCCCACCACACCATCTCGCAAGTGGCACTTGTGGGAGGCGGCACGAATCCGCAGCCTGGGGAAATCAGTTTGGCGCATAATGGGGTCCTTTTTTGCGATGAATTGCCGGAATTTCAGCGTTCTGTGCTCGAAGTTTTGCGACAGCCCCTCGAGGATCGCGTCATTAATATCTCGCGAGCGAAGTACACCATCACTTATCCTTGCTCGTTCATGTTCATCGCCAGCATGAACCCATGTCCGTGCGGTTACTACAATCATCCGGACAAGCATTGCTGCTGCACGCCCGGACAAATCATGAAGTACCTGAACAAGATCAGCGGTCCGCTTCTTGACCGAATAGACATCCATTGTGAAATCCAACCAGTACCTTTCGCAGAGCTAAGCAGGATGCAGCCCGGCGAGCCGAGTTCCGTCATTCGGGAAAGGGTGATTAAGGCCAGGAAGATACAGGAAGAGCGGTTCAAAGAGTACAAGGGCATCCACTGCAACGCGCAGATGAGCGAGAAGATGCTCCACAAGTTTGCGGAGCCCGACAATGCCTCGCTCGACATGCTCAGGATGGCGATGGAGCGCCTGAAACTCAGTGCCCGAGCTTACTCACGCATTCTGAAAGTGGCAAGAACCATTGCTGATTTAGCAGGGAGCGAAGCCGTGCAGAGCCAGCACATTGCCGAAGCCATCGGCTATCGAAGCCTGGATCGGGGCGATTGGGCAGAGAGGGGAGTCTAGTTTTCAGCCCTACCGACTCAACGTGCCACACCTGGTTCATTAAATATTCATGAATATTTAATTAAATGGTCATGAATATTTAATTAAACATTCATGACCATTTAATCAACATGACGTGTTAAGTTTAGCGAAGCACCTTGTGAACTTTGCCATCGCGACTGCGGAAGATGTATAGGCCAGGCTGCCGAGTTGTGTTGACAGGCTTGCCGTCCAAGGTCCAAAGTCTGTTGTCTGTGGTCCATTGCCCGTTTTCTGCTGGCATCTCCGATATGCCGGTCCATTCGCCGCTACTGGTCAGGTTCATGTATTGGCGCAGTTCGTCGATATAGGATGGTAGTTCGTCGTTGGTGAGTTCGAGTGCAGACAGGTTCCTCAAATAGACGCTCGTATAATAGTTTCGAAGGAAGGTTTTGGCCTCTTCGCTGTACTCGTTGCTGTTCAAGATTGCCTGAGCCTCTGCTGCAACCTGTTTGTATTCATCCCACAACTCAGCATTAAGGGCAATCTCCTCCGCAGCAATGTCGGCAGTTTGGGCAGCAGCGATGGCTTCCACTCTGTTTGTAGCAGAGCCAGCAAACGCGTTGGCATAGGCTTCCCTGTATTGTTGGCTGATGGTCAGAGAAGTGTAACTGAGCTTCCTCTTCTTCATTTCCGTGAGCCACTTGTTGTAGGATTCGGAGGTATTACCGTAGTACGTGAGCGTGAAATCATCGAAGACGCACCAATCCGTGCCTGCCATCTGAGTCTTTGAGACGCCGATTGTGAGCGTATGATTATTGACGGCAGCGAACACGACATTGTCGTAGAAACCGAGTTTGTGCATGTAATGTTCGGCAGCAATCATGTCGTCAGGAATATAATAGTTGCGAGTACCGCTCTGAGCAGCAATCTCTCTGCCCACACCTTTCGCGGCAAATACATTCTTCGAGAATGGCGAAACGATGGGATAAGAGAGGCGATGAACGCCTGATGTCGCATAGATTCGGGCATTGCGGAGTGCTCTGTCCCTGATGCGATAGTGGTCGTACGACTCCTGCGCCTCGCCAGCACGGTAGAAAGCCTTGCATCCGACGGCATAGACGCCGTTTGGCAGGTCGGTTATCGTCTGGTAAGTGTTGAAGTTGCGGTTGAAGTGTTCGGCATTCTCATTAGGGTTGACAGCCCCAAACTGGTCGCCTTCCCAACCCTGACGCAAGTTGCTGTTGAAGCAAGGACACACGATGCGTGCACTCATATCAAGTGGTTTGCGATAGGTCGCATCGCTCTCCCCGACCTGATACATATCTTTGAGATAGCGGAAGTTATTGGCGATGAGGGCATCCACGAGCTCCTGTCCACGCGTGTTATAGCCGTTGCTGGTGTTCACGCCCACATAGTCGGCAAGGATGATGCCAGTGGGTCCAGCCGTATTCGACGGGTCGTTCAGGTAGTCGATGATGGCGGCGTTGGTGTGAGCGGCATTGTCTCTGTAGCCATCACTCGAGGAGATTTCCTCATCGACGATGAAAGGAATGTAGAGCCTGGAAGTCTTCGAGTAGGCAGAAGCAAAGTTATAGACCCAGACAATGCTTGATTCGGAACTAGCCTTATGCTTCGTACTGAAGTCGAGCAACTGTCTGACGCCAGCCACTTTGCGGTCGAGGTCGCCATCCCTAAAAGTCTCGGCGAAGTCCTGCATATAGAGTGTTGCTGTCGCTCCGCTGGCTCCCACGATTTTCCCGTTTCTTTGCGCATCCCAATTCAGCTGTCCAGTCCAGTTTTGGAAGAAGCCTCCGACGGGTTTGTCGGCATACTGGTCGCGGCTGATCAGCAGTATCTTTCCGCGCATCTCGCGCACTGTGAGCGACGGTTTGAAGTCGATGAAGAAGTCCTTCAGATCGTCACGATTAACCAGTTCGAGCAGCATCTCGCCGTAATTGCTTGCATTGTCGTCGCCAGCAGAAGCATGGAGGACGTGTATGATGGCGAACTCCGACGGGTTCTCTATCAGCTTGTCTCTCAGGAAATAAAGTGCGTCGTCGAAGCGCAACTTAGTGGGCATGATGCCATGATTATCGTTGAGATAGCCATCCTTCACAGCCGGACGCATGTCGAAAGCACGGACACCGATGTTCCACTGCTCTTCGAAACTCTTCTCCTGAGTGCGTGCATACTTGTCTCCAAAAGGCCCATAAATGGAAACCGAAATGCCTGGGAAGCCGTTGCCTGTGCCCGTATCGTGGCTACCAGGAATGGAGAGATTGGCCACATAGGCATCGTCGGGAAGACGTTTCATCCAGTTCTCGGCATGAAGCGACACGATAAGAAACAAAAGCAAGGCAAGTGTCAGAGAATGTTTCATTGTGCGTTGTATTTCATTAAGTTCGTTGCAAAGTTACGAAAAAAACTATGAACTCTGGACTATGAACTATGAACTTTTTCGTATCTTTGCACTTAAACATCTCATATATACATAATGGTAAGGATACTTTTCGTGTGTCATGGCAACATTTGCCGCAGTCCGATGGCTGAGTTCGTGATGAAAGATATTGTCAGCAAAGCAGGACGAGAGGACGCGTTCTACATTGAGTCGGCTGCCACATCGACGGAAGAGATTGGGAACGACGTGTATCCCCCAGCCCGCAGGAAGCTTGCGGAACACGGCATATCGTGCCAAGGCAAGACGGCGAGGCAGATGACCAGACGCGACTACGAGCGTTTCGACCTGCTCGTAGGCATGGACTCGTGGAACATCAGGAACATGAAAGTCATCTGTGGAGGCGACCCCGACGGCAAGATTCATCAGCTGCTCGACTTCACCAACAGGCCTGGCGACGTTGCCGACCCATGGTACACGGGCGACTTCGAAGCGACATGGAGAGATGTTTCCGAGGGTTGCCAATGCCTCCTGAAATGGTTGGAAGACAAGAATATTGTATAGACGGATGCTATAATTAAGATATTTAAACCTCATGAAGTATTTAAAATTTGTCCTCTTCGTGTGTGCTTTGACAGCTTGCTTTGTTGCAAAAGCCCAATCGGAACAGGCTGAAAAGTCGTTCGACCCTCGCTGCCATTTCCTGTTGGAAGCGAAGGTTGGCCGTTACCACTACAACAGGGGCGGCTTTGGCATGAACTTCGTTGTGGAACGCGAGTTGTGTAAGTATCTGGCGTGGGACATTGCGAGTGTTGATTTCTCTGCCCCTTGGAACTGCGACCTCGTTAATATCGGCATCAAGACAGGTGCCAAAGGCTTCTCTCCTCGCTTCTGGGAGAACAGGATGCGCGTGTATGCCAGCGTGGCAGTGGGTTATGACTGTGGCATCATCACAATCAGCAAGACAAAGATTAGTCCGCTTGCTGCGAGGACTGGACACGGGTTTGCTCTCTCGAGCGGTGCCGGCCTTCAGTTTGGCGAACATCTCTTCGTGGGTTACGACCTGGAGTACAGCACTTCTGTCATTGACAAGGGCCGCTTCGGCATTGCTCATTACGGCAAACTCGGCTGGAAGTTCTGAGCCTCGCTGGGAAACCCTCCATAAAGGATTCTCCAAAGCATTAGCATTCCTTGACCATAGTAGAAAGTTACGCAACATAATTATTTAGACTACAAAGACTAATGTCCGACAGACAACAGAAAGTCCTTGAATACCTCAAGGCACACGACATCCCATTCTCCTGTTACGAGCATCCCGAAGGCAAGACCATCGAGGAAGCAAAGCGCTGGTGGAAGGACGACGGTTCCGTGCACTGCAAGAACATCTTCATGCGCAACCACAAGGGCAACCAGCACTATCTCATCTGCTTCCATTGCGACCACGACCTCGACATCCACGACCTTGAGGCTCGACTCAAAGCTGCCCTGCAAGCACAGGGAAAGCCCTCGTGCGGCAAGCTATCCTTTGCCTCGCCCGAACGCATGATGAAGTATCTCGGCCTCGAACCCGGCAGCGTCTCACCCTTCGGACTCATCAACGACCAGGAGCATCACGTCCATCTCTTCCTCGATGCAACACTGCTCGATGACAAGAGCTACCCACAACCCGAGCATAAGACGCTCTCCTTCCACCCCAATGATTGCCGAGGCACAGTAGTCATCGCCCTCGAAGACTTCGAGCGATACCTCAAGCAACTGGGCAACACCTACGAATTCATCAGCCTTTATTAACTCTTCTATATAACAACAAAAGAAGTCCCACCCGAACTCGGATGGGACTTCTTCTTTATTGGAAGTTCTTCTTTACTTAAGAATCTTCTTGCCGCCTACGATATTAATGCCCTTCTGCATCTTGCTGAGGCGCTGGCCTGCAAGGTTGTAGATAGCATTCTCGCCATCAGCAGAAACCTTCACATTGCAAATGC
>CACXUA010000016.1 GCA_902770725.1 uncultured Bacteroidales bacterium
TATAATATTGAAACACAAACTCAATAATTGGGCTCTCTTTTTCTAGTGTGGTTGAGTTTTATTTTTTTTATTTCAATTTAATGTTGTAACTTTGCACCGGAAGTGAACACGAATCAGACGATATTGACCGAAATAATAACATGATGAAACGCTTTGAGATATTTTCGCTGGCACTTTTGACAGCGGCCCTAATTGCAGCACAGAACAAGAATTCTCCTGTTAATTACGACGAGAGCAAGGTGCCGGCTTTTGAACTGCCTGACCCTCTAAGGTGCGAGAATGGGCTGCAAATCGAGACTGCAAGGCAATGGGAGAGTTTGCGTAGACCCGAGTTGTTGCGGATGTTCGGCGAACAGGAATATGGCGTAACGCCGCAGCGAACAGGCATTAAGGTGAAGCATGATGTGGTCGCTTTGAATCCTAATGCGATGGGCGGTTTAGCTACGCAGAAACAAGTTCGCTTCACCTTCACGGGCAAGAACGGAAAGTCGCTCGATGCCATGCTACTTCTTTACATCCCCAATGCATCTAAGAGACGTGTGCCTGTGATTGTAAGCTACAATTTCCACGGCAATCAGACAACTACGATGGAGCCAAATGTCATTCCCTCTCCCTCGAAGGAGGTGGTGAAGCGTCTGGGTTCGGAGGCATGGGTTCGAGGAGAACAGTCGAGTCGTTGGTCTTATGAATTGGCGCTCAAGCGAGGCTATGCAGTAGCTACGATGAACTACCACGATATCTGTCCCGATTCTCCGGAGTTGATGGCGTTGGGCATTCCATCGCTCCTTCCCGATTATGATGTGTGGAATCGAAAGGAAAACGAATGGGGAGCGATTGGCATCTGGGCTTGGGGCTATAGCCGGATTGCAGACTATCTGCAGAAAGAAAAACGGATAGATAAGAGCCGGATGGTAGTATTGGGGCATTCGCGATTGGGCAAGACGGCTGTTTGGGCTGGTGTACAGGACAAACGCTTTAAAGCAGTCCTATCGAATGATTCCGGTTGTAGCGGAGCAGCCCTCTCGAAACGCGTCTTCGGCGAGAACGTAGGCCGCATCACAGCTAACTTCCCGCATTGGTTCTGTCCTGCCTTTAACCAGTATTCCGAAAACGAGGCTTCGTTGCCTTTCGACCAGCACGAACTGTTGGCGTTGATTGCTCCTCGCCACGCTTATGTCGCTAGCGCAGAGGATGATAGCTGGGCAGATCCGAAGGGAGAGTACCTAAGCCTCTATTATGCTGGACCGGTCTATCGGCTTTATGGCATGCAAGGGCTTCCGAACATTGAACAGCCGGCAGTTCATCAGCCACAACATTATGATGTGGGCTACCATATTCGTGCAGGAAAACACGATGTCACGCCCTACGACTGGCAATGCTACCTCGACTTCTTGGATGCAATTTGGCATTAAAGAACAGTAGTTACATGAGACAAGTCATGAGCACAAAACTGATTATATTTGATTTCGATGGAACATTGGGCGATACCCGTCGGAACATCGTCACTACGATGCAGATGACAATCTCCGAGATGGGGCTGCCTTGCCGTAGCGAACAAGAATGCGCTTCCACCATCGGGCTCCCGCTAGCAGGCTGTTTCGAGGTGCTCTTTCCCGACCTACAGCAGCCTGACCAGATTCAACTTTGTGCTGAGACTTATAGAAGGCTTTTCGATGAGAACCTTCGTGCCATCAAGCCCCAGTTGTTCCCTCGTGTAACTGAAACATTGAAAGCCCTCAAGATGCAAGGATTCGTGCTCACGATTGCCTCCTCGCGTTCGCATGCATCGTTGTCTGGGCTCACGAAAGATTTGGGCATTTCGAGCTGCATCTCGCTCCTGATTGGAGCCGACGATGTGGTGAATGCAAAACCCCATCCAGAACCGGTTCTTAAGACGTTATCCGCTATGCAATTCTCTAAAGATGAGACACTTGTTGTGGGCGATATGGCAGTCGATATCCTGATGGGAGCAAATGCAGGCACCAAGACTTGTGGCGTGACCTGGGGCAACGGAACGAGGGCAGAACTGGAAGAGGCTGGCGCAAACTATATCATCGGCGATATGAGTGAATTCATAAAAATAGTGAGCCCTGTCTTTTGACAAAGCCCACTAATCTCTTCCTATCTCTTTATTCTGTCTCTCGGCACTTCTGGACCAATCTTTTTCCCAATTCGTAGGCATTCTTGAGGTCAGTCTCGAAATGCTCATCACGATAGCGCCGCTTCTCTTCTTCCGAAAAGAGATTGAAGTCGTAGCGCGAATAGTCGTTGAACTGATAGGTATTGCAGACGTAAAGCGTCTCGGAGTATCCGTATATGTCGGCCATCACCTTCGTGTTCTCCTCTAAAATAGGGGGATAGCCCACGACCTTCATGTAGTCTTCGGGGCAGTTCATCGTGAAAATCATGGCCGTGGGAATTACTTTGCTGCGAAGGGTAATATGCTTGCCGTTCTCGTAGAGATAGGTGCCGATTGGGAACATCAGTCGTTCCATAAACGAGCGAATCTCACCTGTCGGATAGCTGTAATAAACGGGCGAGCCAAGCACAATGACGTCGGCCTCTCTGCAACGCTCCAGGATGGGGCGCAGGTCATCTTTCAAGGCGCAAACGCCATTCGTTTTCGAGTTCTTGATCTTGCAGGCAAAACAACTCTTGCAGCCCTTGAAATCAATGTCGTAGAGGTTCACCAGCTCGCATTCTGCTCCAGCGTCCTGAGCACCCTTCATGGCACTCTCCAATGCCTTGAATGTGTTCCACTTCTTTCGTGGACTGCCATTAATGAAGATAGCCTTTAATGTTTTGTTTTCCATGGTGTTAAGTTTGTTTATTTGATTTATTGTTTAATGTTACTTCAAGGCTGGTAGGATGTAATCCCATATAAGGTTTTGCTCAGCTTGCATGTCGTTCAGTTGAGCTGTGTTGACGACTACAGCATCCTTCTCGGGAATGATGATGATGTATTGTCCACCGGCTCCATCCGCACGGAAAGCATTATGTCGACAACGCCACATTTGATAGCCGTAACCTTGCACCCAATCGCTATTCTCGAGCGTTAGCCTGCTTTCGGATACCTTATCCGCCCTCATACCTGCAGGTTGGCAAGGAACTTGCTTTTGAGTCATCTCTATTGCGTAGTCTTTTGGTAGTACCTGTTTGCCTTTCCATTTTCCTTTTTGCAGTAAGAGCTGTCCCATCTTTGCCAAATCTTCCGTCTTCAGATATAGTCCCCAACCACCACAATTGATGCCTTGCGGACTCAACTCCCAACGAGGCTTCTCTATACCGAGAGGGTCAAAGAGACGAGGCTGCAGATAGTCCACAACCTTCTGACCTGTAACTTTTTGCACAATTGCCGAGAGCATATATGTGCCCATACTATTGTAGCAGAAATATGTGCCAGGTTCATGTTCTACAGGCCATGAGAGGAAGGTCTTGACCCAAGAGTCGTCATCTTTCCTTCGAGGCTCGGAATCGTGTCCGCAATTCATGGTCAGCAGGTTGCGAATGTTCACTTTCTTCAGATTCTCCGAAGGTTCTGCAGGCAGGTCGTCGGGGAAAAAGGAGACCAGTTTGTCGTCGAGCGAGAGCAGTCCTTCTCCTATAGCAAGCCCCACGGCAGCCGAGGTGAATGTCTTGCTCACGCTATTCAGGATGTGCGGCTTCTCGGCTTCAGCTCCGTTCAGCCATTTCTCGTAAAGCACTTTCCCATGCTGCAATACCATTACGCTATGGATGTTAAGTTTTTGGTCTGCAGCAGCTTGAAGATATTTCTCCATAGCCGAATTAAGTGCGCTTTGAGGCTTTGCTCGTTTTATCGCAGCCACTTTCTTGGGCGTTTCTTTTGGTAGGTTTTTAGTCAGGGCTTTGCCGTTTATGCAGCAAAGACAGAGTAGTAGAGCTAGTCCGTAATGATTGATGATGTGTTTCATATTCTTTTAGTTTTTATTATTCAATGATGCTTGCTGCTACGGCATTGCTTACGATGGAGCGTAGCCGAACTGTAGAGCCTCCTTCATCTGGGTGAACAGAGTTAGTGAGGAGGATGACGCTGCAATCCAGTTCTGGGTCTATGACGATGCCTGTTCCCGTGAAGCCCGTGTGGCAGATTGTTTTCGGGGAGAAGAGGTCGCCATTGCAAGAGGAGTAGTCGCTATAGTTGTCCCATCCGTATGTGCGTCCGAAAGGCTCGGCAAAGCTGGGAACTGTTTGCACCAAACGAATTGTCTGTGGGCTCATGATGCGTTTCCCTTTCCATGTGCCATTGTTCTGAATCATGGCGCATAGGATGGCAATATCTTCAGCACAACTGAAGAGTCCGGCGTTTCCGCTGATGCCTCCGTTCATGATACGCGCTAATGGATCGTGCACTATGCCGCAAAGCACACTGTCTGCACCTTGTCGAGTGGTGGGAGCAACAATGCTACGCCAATCCTCACCTTTAGGCATTGAGGCGGCCCAGCAAGGTTCGTCGGTATTGTGCCAAACGCCTTCTTCATCGGGAGCGCAAGGGATATAGTCTGTATGGTTCATGCCTAAAGGTTCAAAAATATGTTTTCGCGAGAAGTCTCGCAAAGACATTCCGCTCAAGGTCTCGATGATGCGTTGTAAAGTAATGAAGTTCAAGCAACTATAGCGAAACCCAGTACCAGGCTTGAAGGCGCGTTTCATGTGAGCTATATGCTCGATGCAGGCATCGGGGTTGGGCGTGGCTTTTGCATCAGGAGAGTAGTAGGCGGGCAAACCTGAGGTGTGGGTAAGGAGATGGTGGATGCGGATGGTTGTAGTCGAGCCTGACTCGTCTCTCCAATCTTCAAAGCCTGGGATGTATCGATTCACGGCATCAAGCATCCTGTACTTGCCTTCTTCGCACAAAATCAGTGCGGAAAGAGCTGTGGACATGGCTTTGCTGCAAGATGCCATATCGAAGATAGTGTTGGTCGTCATCGGGCGAACTACGGGCCAGACTTGTCGGTTGCCATACGCTTTCAAGTAGGCAATCTTGTCGTGTCGCACAACTGCCAGAACTGCGCCGGGTATGTTGCCATCTTGTATGGCTCGATTGATGATGGAATCAACTGTCAGTAGTCGCTCAGAGGACATGCCAACCTTCTCTGGCTTAACGTGTTGAAGGGCTTGTGTATGGCCTGATACAGGTGCTGCAGCAAAGCAGAGCAGGCATAGGATTCTCGTTATTATCCGCATAGAACTACACTTTTGAATTATTCTTCACTTAGTTTTGCCAAGCCGCCTTCGGAGGTCTCCTTATAGAGCGAGGGCAGGTCTTTTCCGGTTTGCTTCATGACGCGAACCACGCGGTCGAAGCTTACTCTGTGCTGTCCATCTGAAAGCGAGGCGTAGAAGTTTGCGTCGAGGGCACGAGCGGCGGCAAATGCGTTGCGTTCGATGCAAGGGATCTGCACCAAACCACATACGGGATCGCAGGTCATGCCGAGGTGATGCTCAAGTCCCATTTCAGCCGCATATTCTATTTGAGCCACGCTACCGCCAAAAAGTTGGCAGGCCGCTGCTGAAGCCATAGCGCTGGCAACGCCCACTTCTCCCTGGCAGCCCACATCGGCACCGGATATGCTAGCGTTGTGTTTGACAAGATTGCCTATCAATCCAGCTGTGGCGAGGGCGTGAAGGATGCGCTCTTCGGAGAATAAATGGTTGTGTCCCAGATGATATAGAACAGCAGGAAGTACGCCGCAAGAGCCGCATGTCGGAGCCGTCACAATGAGTCCTCCGGAAGCATTCTCTTCGCTTACGGCAAGGGCATAGGCATAGACCAGTCCCGAACTCTGCAGGTTGGCTTTATAGCCCTTTGCTTTCGTATAATAAATGGGAGCCTTTCGTTGCAGTCCAAGCGGACCGGGGAGGACGCCTTCGTGGTCAATTCCGCGCTCCACAGCATCTTGCATAACTCGCCAAACCTCTCTCAGATAGTCCCAAATCTCCTGTCCCTCGCATTGCTCTACGTACTCCCAGAAGGCATGTCCAGTCTCTTGACACCAAGCCATGATGGCTTTCATAGTTGTGAGCGGATAGAGTGGGGCGTCGTCGGTTTGCGAAATATCTTGCTCTTCACCTTCAGAAAGAGCACCTCCGCCGACACTATAAACCGTCCATTCGTCCTTGAGAGAACCGTCAGGCTGGCGTACGGCAAACTTCATCCCGTTAGGGTGGAAGGGCAAGAAGATAGTTGGTTCCCAATGAATGGTGACCTCTCCTTGAGGCTCAAGGACACGAAGGATGGCGACATCCGTCATGTGACCTTTGCCAGTTGCGGCAAGCGAGCCATAGAGTATGACGTCGAAAGCCGTTGCTTCCGGATGCTTCTCGAGGTACTCGATGGCTGCTGCCTGCGGTCCCATGGTGTGGCTGCTTGAAGGTCCAAGGCCGATGCGATATAGTTCTCTTAGAGATTTCATAATTTATTTGTCATTCAGGTATTTATCAAACAATTGGCGAAGTAAGGCTTCATCATCTATCATCTTGCGTAACTCTTCCAGTCGAAGGGCATTTGGCGAGTCGTCGAACCATAGTTTCAGGTAGCCTCCGCGACCATATTTCTCCTTTAGATGAGCCAACATTCGCTTGAAATGTTCCTCGCAGTCCAACTCAGGATAGTGGTCCCAACCGAATTGGACAGTCCGTTCGATGATGTTTTGTGGGTCGATGTATCGGTCTGCTTCAGCCACGATGCGACCATAAATGGTTCGAGGCTCGTGGTCGGCAGATGCGCGATGGTCTTCCGCAGCATCTGCCATCACGGCAATCTGTTCCTCAGTAAACCAGCGACGCAGGTTCTGGTCTGCTCGAATGATTCTGGCAGAGGCTTCGTGATGATGCTCACGACCCTCGCAAAGTCCCGTGTCATGATAGGCAGCAATGGCATAAACCATGTTGCTATCCACATCCATACGCTTGGCTAAATCCATGCTCTGACGGATGACCATTCGGGCATGATCCTGCTGATGAGCCTTATCGAAAGCATCATATCGAGGCAGGATTTTTGCCTCGATATATTGCAGAAGGTCTTGATTTATGGATTTTTGCATGTTAAATGGCTTCTTTTGGCAAGTTACGTTGGCAAACATCACGTGGATAGTCTATAAACTTAACGTGCCATCTTTGCAAACTTAACGTGCCATCTTTACAAACTCGACGTGCCGCGTTTAAAAACTCGCCGTGCCATGTCGGTCAATCTATTACTTCACCCAATCCTCGATGTCTTTCTTCGAAGCGCGGTTCAGCAACTTGCCTTCCTTCCAATTGAGGGTAGGATAGGCGTTTTTCAAGTCTTCACAAGACTGCTTGATGCTGCTACCACCAGACGTTGCGAAGGGGATGACGGTTTTCCCCTTGAAGTCGTAAGCCTCCATGAAGGTGTTGATGATGGTGGGACAAGTGTTCCACCAGATGGGGAAGCCCACGTAGATGATATCGTATTTCTTTATGTCTTTGAGTTTGCCGGTGATGGCAGGACGCAATTTTTTGTCTTTCATCTCCACAGAAGAGCGACTTTGCTTGTTGCGCCAGTCGAGGTCGGCATCAGTATAGGGCTGTTCGGGCTTGATTTCGTGCAAGGTCGCTTTCGTCACCTCAGCAAGTTGTTGGGCAGCAGCCTTCGTCGTACCAGTTGCCGAGAAGTATGCCACCAGAACTTTCGTGCCCTTGCTTTCCTTTTGTCTCTTCGTCTGTGAACTTGCACTCAGGCAAATCGTCAGGAGTGCAACAATCATTAATGCGATCTTCTTCATAATATATAAGTTTATAGTTTCTTTAATTCTTCCAGTACTTTCAGGTCAGCAGGAAGCCACTTTACGCTATCCATTTCATCCTTCTGGAGCCACTTTGCCGCTTCGTGCTCATTGAGGCTCAGCCCATCCGAAAGCAGCGAGCAAAGGAAGCAATGCATCCTGAGCCTGAACTTCGGATAGTCGTATTCCACGGTACAGAGGAAGTCGTCCACCGAGATTTCTGCCGACAACTCCTCGCGAATCTCGCGTCGTAGAGCATCTTCCCGAGTCTCGCCAGCCTCCATCTTTCCTCCAGGGAACTCCCACCAGTCTTTCCATTCGCCATAGCCTCTTTGAGTGGCGAAGATGCAGTCTCCCTTACGGATAATGGCAGCAACGACTTCAATTTCTTTCATGCAGTATATGTTATTTCTCTCGCAAATTTACGAAAAAAAGAGGAAAGAGGTACGATGAGTGAAGAATTATTTCGTAAATTTGCACTAGAAATGTCCTTATTCCTTATGAAACAGATTGCCCTCTGGCTTCGGATTATTCGTCCGCAAACTCTTTTCGCGTCGCTTTGTCCGGTTTTGGTCGGTCTGATGGTTGCCCACACACTTATCCCACAATCCAGTTCCACTATGAAACTGACGGCTTTACTGACCGTCCTATGTGCCCTAGCTTTGCAAATCCTCAGCAATCTCATAAATGATTACTACGACTACAAGCGCGGCACAGACAAGCAGGGCAGGGTAGGCTTCAAACGTGCATTGGCAGAGGGATTGGTCAGCGAACGTGAGATGCTTACCGCTTGCCTCGTTACCCTTTCGATAGCCCTGATTCTTGGAGCAGTTCTCTGCTACATCGGTGGCTGGGTAATCGTGGTCATAGGCATTACAGCCATCCTGTTTGCCTGGCTCTATACTGCCACACCTTATTCGCTTTCCTATCTCGGCATTGCCGACATCTTTGTGTTCCTCTACTATGGCGTTATCGCCTCTTGGGGAACGGTCTGGCTGCAATTCCAATCGGCAGAGCAGTCTTTCGACTTCAGCCTTTTGACACCTGTCTATGCAGGAGCAGTCTGCGGACTTATCTCGATGTGTGTGCTGGCCATTAATAACATTCGCGATGTGGATGACGACCGCTTGGTTGGCAAGCGCACCATTCCCGTCAGGGTGGGGAAGAAGTGGGCACTCGTATTTCTTGGAGTCATTGTTGCCCTCATGCCTCTGTTCGCTTGGCTGGCCTTTGGACTGAGTTGGGCCGTTTGGATCATCCTTCCTGCCGTCGTTTTGTACATCAATGTCTTGCGAGCAAAAGGTGCCCAGTACAACCTCTGCCTGCTTCAGGCAGGTATTGTCAACCTCGTCTATGTTGTCCTCGTTTGGATGAGCATTTGAAACAGGATAGTTCCTAAACCTTAATAAAAAGGATAAAAGAGTGAATAAGAAAGTGAAATTATTCGTATCTTTGTGGCGGAAATACATAAACAACTAATATAATTATGAAAGCAATCAGTACGAATATGGCTCCGGCTGCAATTGGACCTTACAGCCAGGCTATCGAGGTTGGCAATCTTGTCTTTACTTCCGGTCAACTTCCCATCGATCCTGCTACCGGAGCGTTTCCCGAAGGGGGTATCAAGGAACAGGCACGTCAGTCGCTGCTCAACATCCAAGCTATCCTAAAGGAGGCTGGCCTGACGATGAATAATGTGGTGAAGACGACTGTGTTTATGGCTGATATGGGCGACTTCGCTGACATGAATGGCATCTATGCCGAGTTCTTCTCGGAACCTTACCCAGCTCGCTCGGCTGTAGCAGTCAAGACCTTGCCAAAAGGTGCTATGCTTGAGATTGAGGTGGTGGCAGAAAGAAGATAGCGATAAAACTTGTTAGTTGTATGAAAGTCCTGTTGATAAACGGAAGTCCTCGCAAGAATGGCAACACGTTTGTTGCTTTGAGCGAGGCGGCTAAACAGCTCGAGAAGAATGGCATCGAAACTGAGATTGTGCAGATTGGCGTGAAGCCTGTTCGCGGTTGTATTGCTTGCGGACAATGCAAGATGAAGGAGTTGGACCGTTGTGTCTTCGATGATGACATCTGCAACCGTATCTCAGAGAAACTGGATGCAGTGGATGCCCTCATCATCGGCTCGCCTGTCTATTACGGACAGCCCAACGGCAGCGTCCTTTCGCTTATGCAACGTATGTTCTTCTCCGCAGGAAAGAAGGTGCAGAACAAGCCTGCAGCAGCCGTTTGCGTGTGTCGTCGAGGCGGAGCTACCGCAGCTTTCGAGACGATGAACATGCCCTTCATGATGCTGAACATGCCGGTTGTTACCTCACAATACTGGAACATCGTTTATGGCAGGGAAGAGGGTCAGGCAGCACTCGACAAGGAAGGTTTGCAGACCATGCGAACCTTGGCAGACAACATGGCTTGGCTCTTGAAGAAGATTCATGCGGATGGCAGCCCCAACTACCCCGAGCGAGAGCCTTGGGAACCGATGCACTTCATTAGATAAAGGCTGGCGAAGCATCTACTTCAATGCTGTCAAAGCGTCAAAAAGCTGAATGTCTTTTGTGATTTAGGCGCTTTGATTAAAATGGAAGGTCGTTGTAATCCTCTGGGAAGACGCCGTGAACTTCCTTGTAGGCATAGGCATAGTAGTCTTCCGGATCGATGTCTGGGAAGCGATCACGAAAGAGGATTCGGGTGGCTTCGTGGTCGCAATAGGGTGCCAACTTGAGGTACATGAGGAAGTTCTCCATGTCGTTCTTGCGAAGATAACAGTTCGCCAGGTATGGAACGACGAACTTACCTTCCTGCGTTCCACATATTGTCCAGACATCGTCGAGCAGGTCAATAGCCACATCATTATAGCCTGCATTGCTGTAAGAGAGTGCAATGTTGAAGAGCGTATCGCCCTTCTCCTGACTTTTCTCAAGTGCTATGGTGAAGTGATCCTCGGCCAACTTGGTCTGTTTGGCTTGCAGATAGATGTCTCCCTCCGTCATGTAGCACTTCCAGAGCAACGTTTCGTCGGTATATTCCTTTGCCTTTTCCACGAGACTTATTGCTTCGGAAGTCCTGTCCAAACGGCTCAAAGCGAAGGCTTTAAGCTGCAGAATCTGCGAGAGGTCTGCTTCTCTGTCGGGCAGTTTGAGTGCATACTGCTCAGCCTTATCGAGCAAAGGCAGCACTTCCTTGAAGCGTTCCTCGTTGCAGTAACACAATGCAAGCGAAAGCGTAACGCTGAGATCATCCGGTTGCGCCTCGAGATATTTCCTGTAATGCTCTATCGCTTCGGGCATTTGACTCTCATGCATGAAAGCATTTGCCTTCATCAGGAGGGCATTGTTGTCTTGCGGATTGATGGCGAGAGAGTAGTCGGCAGCCTCGATTGCCTCAGCCATGTTATCGAGCGCGACACAGGTCTCGGCCAAGAGATTCCAGGCTTCGGAGCAATAAGGCTCTTCTTCGAGAATCGCTTTGAGAAGTGTGTAAGCGCTTTCATAGTCGTCGAGCCCCATCTTTATCTCAGCCTCCATGATGGGCAAACGCGGGTGATCGGGATAATTATCCTTGAGTTGGAGCAGCCAGTCCTGTGCCAGTTCCCATCTGTCGTAGTCCATAAAGATGGAGACACAATCGTAGAGATAGGTGTCGAGACTGTCCTGCATCATCGGCATTTGCTCGAGGAGGAAATCGGATGCCTTGTCTGCCTGTCCTTCCTTGATAAGCAGTTCGGCTCGGATATAGATGACTTCCTGGTCATCCTGCTCGGTGATGCCATCGATTATGTTGCGTGCTTCGTCGAGTTTGCCGTAGAACATTCGCTGTCGGGCAAGGAAGATTTGCGGATCGACGCTATCCGGATGCATATCGATGGCAGCCTGAATGGCCTGATTAGCCTTGGCGTCCTGCTTGCCCGACATGTAGTATTCGGCAATATCCGTCAGCTCATCAGCCTCCATATAAGGCGTTTGCCCCTCCGAGATTGCCTTTTCATACCGATGAAGCAACCTGAGGAAATGCCGAGACTGATAGTATTGATTGCTGTCTTCCACCTCTTTATTTAACGATTTATCTGTTTACTATTTGCCGATTTAACAAGCTTAGTTTCTCAACTTAACACGTCGAGTTCGTTAAATATTCATGACTATTTAATTAAATATTCATGATGATTTAATTAAATGTTCATGACCATTTAATAAACTACCTTAGCCAAGTTGAGCGATTCGTGCTGTCGAGGCTGCTCATTTCTTTGCCCAAGTGTCCTTCAGACCTACGGTCTTGTTGAAGACGAGGTGCTCCGGAGTGCTCTCGGTATCTACGTTGAAGTAGCCGATTCGCTGGAACTGGAGGTACGAAAGGGGCTTCATGGTGGCCGCATACTCCTCGATGTAGCAGTCCTTGAGGACTGTGAGGCTGTCTGGGTTGATGATTTGCTTCATGGCAGTCACCGCGTCACAATCCTGCGCTTCGCGAATGGCAGCGAGTTCGTCGCGCGGGTTCTCCACCTTCCAAAGCCTGTCGTAGAGGCGCACTTCGGCTTTTACGGCGTGCTGGCAGCTTACCCAATGCAGGGTCTTTCCCTTGATTTTTCGGTCGGCTCCGGGCATTCCGCTGCGTGTTTCGGGGTCGTAAGTGCACTGGATTTCCGTGATGTTTCCGTTGGCATCCTTCGTGCAACCGGTACACATTATTATATATGCGTTCTTCAGGCGCACTTCCTTGCCTGGAGCGAGGCGCATGAACTTCTTCTCTGCCTCTTCCTGGAAGTCGTCGCGCTCAATCCATATCTCGCGGCTGAAGGTAACCTCGTGGGTTCCGTCGGCTTCGTTCTCGGGATTGTTGATGGCGGTAAGTTGCTCAGTTTGACCTTCCGGATAGTTCGTGATGACGACCTTCACGGGGTCGAGGACTGCGCTGACACGAATGGCGCGACTGTTGAGGTCCTCGCGAACAGCACTTTCCAGAAGCGCCATCTCGTTGAGGGCATCGAAGGTGGTGTAGCCTATCTTCTTGATGAAGCCACGGATGCTTTCGGGACTATACCCGCGACGACGGAAGCCGCAAATGGTCGGCATTCGAGGATCGTCCCATCCACTCACCAAACCCTCCTTGACGAGAGCCAGCAGATTGCGTTTGCTCATGAGCGTGTAGCTGAGGTTCAGCTTGTTGAACTCCGTTTGGCGGGGGCGATTGTCCTCAATGTTGTCGGTCTCGCCCTTGTACTCCTTCATCCAAGTTACGAAGAGGTCATAGAGGGGACGATGTTCCACGAACTCGAGCGTGCAGAGGCTATGCGTCACACCCTCCAGGTAGTCGCTCTGTCCGTGGGTGAAGTCGTACATCGGATAGGCGTTCCATTTGTTGCCAGTCCGAATGTGGGGAATGTTCATGACGCGATATAAAAGAGGATCCCTGAAGAGCATATTCGGGTGAGCCATATCGATCTTTGCACGAAGCACGAGTGTTCCGGGAGTTGCTTCGCCGCTGTTCATGAAGCGGAACAGCTTGAGGCTCTCCTCAGCGGGACGGTCTCGGAAAGGACTGTTGGTGCCGGGCTTCGTCGTCGTACCCTTTTGAAGAGCAATCACTTCAGCGCTCTGCTCGTCAACATAGGCACGTCCCTGCATGATGAGCCACTCGGCAAAGTCCCAAAGTTCCTGAAAGTAATCGCTCGCATAGTACACGTTATTCCACTGGAAACCCAGCCATTTGATGTCGTTCTCGATGCTCTCGATGTATTCCGTATCTTCCTTCGTCGGATTTGTATCGTCGAAGCGGAGGTTACATTTGCCGCCATATTGCTCTGCGATACCGAAGTCAAGCGCGATGGCCTTCGCGTGTCCGATGTGAAGATAGCCGTTCGGTTCGGGCGGGAAACGCGTCTGAATGCGTCCACCATTACGGCCTTCCGCCAAATCATTCTCTACCTTCTGTTCTATGAAATTGAGGCTCTTCTTCTCCTCAACTGTGCCAGTTGTCTCTACCATAAATGTCGAGTTTAATGTCTTATCTAATGTGCAAATATACGGCAAAATTCCAAAATACTCGGTAAGATGTGGTAAAAAATATGCCTTAATGTTCTCTTATACACAAAAAAAGACGACCTGTCGTGAGAGACAAGCCGTCTTCTTTGTTTATAAGGAGTGAGATTTATCTCAATACCTTTCTTCCGTTAACAATATTAATGCCTTTTTGCATCTTGTCAAGACGTTGGCCAGCAAGGTTGTAGATGTGGGTCCTTTCGGCCTTCTCCGTGATGGATGAGATGCCTGTGATGACTTCGTCTGCGTTTATGATACGTATCTGGCTGGGCAGGTTAATTTCGCCCATCCTTGCTGTAGCCTTCATGTACCAGCGACATGGAGCAAGTTCGGATTCGCCATTCACCAGTGAACCACCCTTCACGACGTAGTATTCACCTAATTCTGAGGCTTCGTCTTGAGTGTTGTACCAGCCAATGAATTCGTAGTTCGTTTTGGTGGACGAGCAGTCAATAGTGTTGATAGCGGTAGGATAGAGGCATGTGTTCTCGAGCGTGATAGTTTGCTCTCCGACTTGCTTTGCTCGGATGAGGTAAGGCATGTTGGGTTCTGTCTGTTCTCCCTTGAAGCCCATGACGCTCAACACTATGAAGTCTGCCACGCCGTCGTTATTTTCATCGCTCTGAAGGATACAGTCTATTTCAGCCAGATCGAAGTCATTCTGGATGGCTTCGTAGTTGAGCGAGAAGGGCAGGTAAATGGCTTCCCACATGCCGTTGAAGTTGTGGGTGAAGTCCACAGTGTAGCCTTCCATCACTTCCTCTATGGCAAGCGTATCCGTTTCGTCAGTGATTGCCAGATACCGTTCTTCTACAACAGGAATCTCTGGCAGCACGATACTATCCAGACGCAATTCCTCAGGTAAGTTGGTTGTGAAGTAGGGGGCTTGTGCTGGCAAGATTTTGGTTGTGGTGATATACTCGAAAGCGGTTCCTTCTGCATTCAGTATATAACAATCCTTTAGTTTCGGAGCGAATGTGTTGCCGTGGAACTTGTAGTCTGGAGACGTAACAAGCATCTTGTCTGAGCCTGTTTTATAGAATGGTACATCATGCGAACGGAAGACGATGGAACGTCCGGCCATCTTGGTGTCGCCTGCAATGATGTAAGGAGTGTTGCTGCGAAGTTCGGTGGCAGGAGCGAAGATGACCTCACCTTTTTCACTTTGTGCAGCAAACTCGTAAATCCAGAAATGATTGGTACTATCTTCGAGGGAAACTTCTTCGTCGTCGATGAAGATAGAGTCAACCTCGAAGGGCATCGTAAAGGCATGCCACATTGTGCCATCCTCTGTATCGTCGAAGGTATATGTATAGGAAGCACTGTCAGCATCAAAGCTTGAAGGAATAAAGAAAGGCTTGTCATTAACCAGATCAATGTAGTTCGCATGGTTACCACTTACGACATTTGTCGTGTCGAGACTAGCTGGTATTTCCATGCCAGAAGCAAATGCATAGATGGCATTGGGATTGGTTCTGTTAGGTACCATGCGATTGATCTTGCTGCAGTTCGCATATACACCACATATATTTGAAGCAGTTGTGATTGTGCTACTATAAGCCTTGCCTGCAATCGTGCCGTCGGTCTTCCATGTCAGGAGGCCTGCTTTCATTTCCCATTTGTGGTCCCAGATACCTCCGCTACCAAGTGTACCTTCTTGGCTTCCATATGTAACTTTGAAACGATAATAGTATCCTTCATTAAGGTTATCGAATTCAAACTCTACAGTTGAACTCTTGCCACGAGGAATAACCACATTATACGAACGACTTGAGCCACTATAGGCTTTGCTATCTCCAACTTTTTGACTCCATATTTGGAACTTGACACTTCCGTTATATTCCAATAGTCCGTTGTTCCTGATGGTTGCTGTTCCGATAAGACGCTTGCCGTAAACGATACCATTGGTTGCATTACTGATTTGATAACTGCTAACAGAAAGATTGGCTTTAGTGGCTTCGGCTTCTGTAATTATATCTATCGTGCCTTGTCCCATCACATTGTTGCCTTTGTCATCTGTGCATAACCAAAGGTTGTAGGTGCCTGTTTCTTCTGGTTTGAAGAAGTACGACACATCTATCGACTCGCCCGAGCGAACTGCGACCTTCGACTTGCTTTCAGTATAGACCTTGGTGTCTGTCTTGCTTGCAAAGAGGTAAACCGTCTTGAAGTACTCTTTTCCTTCATTGCGGAATCTCACTTTCACTTCCTGCTCCTGACCGACAATGCGCGTACCGGGGAAGATAATAGTGTCGATACGAATGTCTTCATAATCCGGATTGATAAAATGCAAGTCCAAGTTGTTAAGACTATCCACCACAGCCTCAATGTATTGCCCTCGCATATTGTACTTCGGGTGCCAGACATTACTCTTTATACTCTTGCTGGCAGGGGAGAGCTTGAAGGTTCCTTGAGGAAGCTTGTTCAAGATGGCAAAAGACTTAGTTGCAGATACGCCATCACCCATTGAGGAAATGTTCTGTCTCGTGCCGACAAGAGAGAGCGTGCCATCTTCGTTCTGCATAACAATACCAACATTAAATGTGCCGGTGCTTCCAGTCTTGTTTGTGAACTTAGCTGTGATGCGAGTGCTATTGATTGTCACGTCGCTGATGGAGAGTTGAGGATCATCTTTGGGAGTGTCGGGGGTGCGAAGGTTAAAGACTGCACCTTGGCTCATACTATATCCGTCGCTGCTACTGCTCGCTCCCATACCACTTGTATCACCTGGGTTGAGGATGCCAACAAGGAACCATCCGTTGCTGCTGCCTCCCCAGCCCCAGTTCACGTGGAAGAGGTTATCGCCATCGAAACCGTCGAGCACGAATGCATGGCCTCCTCCAGAAGAATGTCCAGCAAAGAGAACGGGATAACCTGCACAGATGTCGTTATAGAGCATATCGAACCATTCATCGATGGTATAGCTGTCGCGACTTCCCCAGTATGCTCTGGCATCGTAACCAAAATAGTTGACATACACGTCTCTTGCCCTTGAGGTTGATGCTCCAGACGATGCTCCCCAGCCCATCTTTACAGCTTGACCACAATAGAGCATGAGGTTGGCAACAGCCGTATCCTGAGCATCGTGAACATGTTGGTCGTTACAACTGTATGTGTCGCGCATGTTTTCCCAATCAATAAGTGTGTTGCGCGGAACAGCATTGACTTGAACTGTCTTCTCGGTTCCATTGTCCAGTGTATATTTATTTGAATGGGCAGGTATGATGGCTTTAGTCTTATTGGGGAACTTATAGAAGTACATGACCTGTGCCATAGCTGTTGCCACACATCCAGCGGCTGGATAGTGTTGTGTGCCGTCGCCTTTGTAATACTTCGGGCAAGTCAGGTTATAAGGATGTCCCTGATTCCAGCGAGACTTGAGTAATTCGGCTACGCTGTGCTTGGTGCCAATTACTTTATTGCGCTTTTTGATTCGTGGATCGCCCTGCTTGATGTCATTATCGACGATGTATTTTATCTCGTCGGCATAACCTTGAAGCCACGAACGCATGTTCTCAGGAATGTTCTCAGGGTCGAATGAACCTTCTTCTACATAACCCAGAATTGGTTCTGTTCTGTCATCACCAGAGACGATGACGTAACCTCCGTTGTTCCCAGCATTGAAGACAAAATAGTATGCTTCTTCTTCGCTAGTTGTCTGTGCTCCTTTTCTGGGAGCCTTGAAAGGCTTTTGTACGGCATTGATCTGTTTGCCTTTTGCAAGCATGAAGTTCTGCGCCGTATAAAGTGCAGCCTGCTTCCCAACTGGTTCTGCTGTTATTGAGAGGGCAAAGCAGAGAGTTAGGAAGGATAAAAGAATCCTTTTCATTATTAGTTGTTAGTTTTAGTTTTGGAGAGGAAGATGTTATTTGAGTATCTTCTTGTTGTTAATGATGTTAATGCCTTTTTGCATCTTGCTGAGGCGTTGGCCTGCAAGGTTGTAGATGTCAGTTCTCTCGGCCTTATCTACGATAGATGAAACGCCTGTGATGACGTCCTCCACAGTCATGATACGTATCTGGCTGGGCAGGTTGATTTCACCCATCCTTGCCGTTGCTTTCATGTACCAGCAACAGGGAGCGAGTTGGGATTCGCCCTTCACCAATGAGCCGTTCTTCACGACATAGTATTCACCCAGTTCTGTAGCCTCATTTTGAGTGTTGTACCAGCCAATGAATTCATAGTTCGTTTTGGTGGATGAGCAGTCAATACTGTTGATGACAGTAGGATAGAGAGAGATATTCTCGAGAGTGATAGTTTGTTCTCCGACTTGCTTTGCCCGGATGAGGTAGGGCTTGTTGGGTTCTGTTTGTTGTCCTTTGAAGCCTATGACGCTCAATACTATGATGTCGGCAACACCATCGTTGTCGTCGTCGTTCTGAAGTATGCAGTCGATTTCAGCCAGATCGAAGTCATTCTGGATGGCTTCGTGGTCGAGTGAGAAGGGCAGATAAATGGCTTCCCACATACCATTGAAGTTATGGGTGAAGTCCACAGTATAGTCTTCCATTACCTCTTCGATAGCAAGTGTATCCGTTTCGTCGGTGATTGCCAAGTACCGTTCCTCCACAACAGGAATCTCTGGCAATACGATGCTATCCAGACGCAATTCCTCAGGTAAGTTGGTTGTGAAGTAGGGTGCTTGAGCCGGCAAGAGTTTTGTCGTTGTGATGTACTCGAATGCTGTTCCTTCTTCATTCAGGATATAACAATCCTTGACCTTCGGAGCGAATGTGTTTGCGTGGAATTTATAGGCGGGAGAAGTGACAAAGGTCTTTCCGACAGACATCTTGTAGAATGGAACGTCCAGCGACCGGAATACGATGGAACGTCCAGCCATTTTAGCATCGCCAGCGATGATGTATGGGGTGTTTCCGCGAAGTATTGTGGCAGGAGCAAAGATGACCTCGCCATTATCGCCTTGCGCCGCGAACTCATAAATCCAGAAATGATTGGTGCTGTCTTCGAGGGAAACTTCTTCGTCGTCGATGAAGATTGAATCAACTTCAAAAGGCATTGTGAAAGTATGCCATCCAGTTCCAGTCTCTTCCTCTGGGAAGGTATAGGTATAGGATGCGCTGTCTGCTTCGAAGTTTACGGGAATGAAATATGGATTGATGTTTTGGAGGAAGATGTGATTGGCATGGTCTCCACTTATGACGTTGGCAACTCTGGCTGTGTCGAGGTTGTTCGGCAACTCCATATTTGCGCTAAAGGCATAGATGGTGTTGGGATTAGAGTTTGCGGGCATCCTGTTAATCTTTTTGCTGCAATCGGCGTAAACGCCACAGATATTGGATAATATTGATACTGTGGTTCCGTATTGCTTGCCAGTAAGGGTGCCGTCGGTCTTCCAGATTGCGACGCCGCTCCTTGCTTCCCAACCACCTAAATCCCAGACGCCTGAATTTCCGAATGTTCCGGTCTTGTTGACGAAGGAAGCACTTATATAATATTTGTTGTTTTCGTTAATATTGTCGAAGTCGAAATCAACGACAGCGACCTTTCCAGCCATAATGTCAACGTCGTACGTATGAGTAGAACCGCCCCATGCTGAGCCGGAGCTGTTCGGCTGATACCATAGCTGGAGGCGTATCTGTCCTTGGTATTCTGTCCTTGCGTTATTCTTAATGCTAGCCTTACCGACAAGGTTTTTACCATATATGATACCATTCACGGCGTTGGTGATTTCGTATTTGGTGACAGAAAGGTTTGCCTGTTCGGCTTGCGATGCCTCGATAACTTCCATCGTGCCGCTTCCAATTTCTCCACTGCCGTCGCTTCCCGTACAGAACCAGAGATTATAAGTACCAGTTTCTTCGGGTGTGAAGAAGTAAGAGACGTCTACGGTTTCGCCCTTTCTAACTGCAACTGGAGCACGGTTTTCGGTGTAGATCTTTTCTTGTGTCTTGCTTGCAAAGAAGCGTACTTCCTTGAAGTATTCGTCACCGTTGTTGCGGTAGGTTACTTTTACTTCCTGTTCCTTGTTTACGATGCGCGTTCCGGGGAATACAATTGTGTCAATGCTAATGCTGTTTCCTGTAGAGATATTGACGGGCGTCAATGTGAGGGCTCCAGTACTATCAACAATAGCTTCAATATAGTGGTCACGCAAGTTGTATTTCGTGCGCCATTCGGTGTTCCTCGTTGCCTTATTGGCGGGCGAGAGCTTGTAGATGCCCTCTGGAAGCCTGTTCTTGAGGGAGAAAGTCTTTGTTTGCGAACTGCCGCTGGTCATACCTGAGATGCTTTGCTGGGAGCCAACTACAGAAAGACCACCGTCGTCGTCCAATTTCACGATAGCCGTATTGAAGGAGCCGGAAGTGGTTGTCCTGTTTTCGAATGTTGTTTTGATGGATGTACCACTAACGACGGAAACATCTTTCATGAAGAGGTAGGTGTCGGCGTTGTTGCTGTTGGGCAGACGAAGGTTGAAGAGCGCATATTGTCCCATGCTATAGCCATCACTGCTACTGCTTGCGCCCATACCACTGTTGTCACCGGGGTTGAGGATACCAACGAGGAACCATCCATTGCTGCCGCCTCCCCAGCCCCAATTCACGTGGAAGAGGTTGTCGCCATCAAAACCATCTAGTACGAAAGCGTGTCCGCCACCGGAAGAGAAACCGGCAAAGCAGACGGGATAGCCCTCGGAGATGTCCTTATAGCACATGTCGAACCAATCGTCGATGCTATAATCGTTACGATTGCCCCTAAAGGCGCTGGCGTCGTAACCAAACGTTTTGACGAAGACTTCTGCGTCGAAATTAGCGCCGGAGGATGGACCCCAACCCATTTTGACGGACTGTCCGCAGAGTAGCATCAGCTTGGCCACAGCCGTATCGTGCACGTTTGCGTGAGCCTCGTCTTGCCAGGAATAAGTATCGAGCATGTTGTCCCAATCAATGACCGTATTGCGCGGGATGGCTGGAACTGAGACTGTAGCGGTCTTTGTCGTGCCATTCTCTGTGTAGGTATAGGTGTTTGAATGGGCAGGAATAATGGCTTTCGTTTTGTCGGGGAATCTGTAGTATGCCATCGTCTGTGCCATCGCGGTTGCCGTACAGCCGGTAGCGGGGAAGTGCCTCGTGCCGTCTTCTTTTTTATAGTACTTGGGGCAGAGTATATTATAAGGACTTCCCTGATTCCAGCGTGTCGTAAGCAGTTCGGGCACACTGTGCTTTGTACCAATCACCTTATTGCGTTTCTTAATGCGTGGGTCGCCCTGCTTGATGTCGTTATCGACAATGTATTTTATCTCGTCGGCATAACCTTGGAGCCATGAGCGCATGTTCTCGGGAATGTTCTCGGGATCGAAGGAACCGTGATCCACATATCCGAGGATTGGTTCTGTGCGGTCATCTCCGGAGACGATGACGTAGCCCCTATTGTCGCCTGCGTTGAAGATGTAGTAGTAAGCATCTTCCTGGCCAGTTGTTGCCTGTGTCCCTTTTCTGGGAGCTTTGAATGGTTTCTGTACGGCATTGATTTGTTTGCCTTTAGCAAGCATGTAATTCTGGGCAGTGTAGAGAGCAGCCTGTTTGCCGACGGGTTCAGCATTTACCATTAAAGCAAAGCATAATGTCAGGAATAAGAGAGTAGTCCTTTTCATTTTTCAAGTGTTATATTGTTTTCAATAATATTGTTAGTTATCTGAATAGGTTTAAATCCATTTCTTACCAAATTCGGCACAAAGATAGTTTTTTTGAGGTTTCGAACCAAATAAATTCTAATTTATTTGCGACAAAGCGCCATCGTCGGCAAAGTTGTCCACCCCACATGGGTAAAAATGTGTCATAGAAAACGAAAGAAGGCTTCTATATAAAAGTAAGCCTCCTTTTGTATGACAAAAAAAAGAAAGAGTTCGATTTTCGAACTCTTTCCCTTGATTTTACTCGTAACCGTTGGGGTTGTTCTTCTGGAAGCGCCAGGAGTCGCGGCACATTTCTTCGATGCCGAACTTAGCTTCCCAGCCCAGCTCACGTTTAGCCTTGGCGGGGTCGCAATAGCAGGTTGCGATGTCGCCCGGACGACGCGGCTTGATGGCGTAGGGCACCTTGAGGCCATTAGCCTTTTCGAAGGCCTTCACGACATCGAGAACAGAGTAGCCGTGGCCCGTTCCGAGGTTGTAGATGGCGAGGCCTTTGTTCTCTTGGATAGCCTTAAGTGCGCAGACATGTCCGTTTGCGAGGTCTACGACGTGGATATAGTCGCGAACGCCTGTGCCGTCGTGTGTGTCGTAGTCGTTGCCGAAGACGCCAAGTTCCTTGCGGATGCCAATAGCAGTCTGCGTGATGTAAGGCATCAGGTTGTTGGGAATGCCGTTTGGGTTCTCGCCAATGAGGCCCGATTCGTGCGCGCCGATGGGGTTGAAGTAGCGAAGCAATACGACGTTCCATTCTGGATCTGCTTTTTGGACGTCCATCAGCACTTGCTCAATCATCGACTTTGTCCAGCCATAAGGGTTCGTGCATTGTCCCTTGGGGCATTCCTCGGTGATGGGAATGATGGCAGGGTCGCCATAGACGGTTGCGCTCGAGGAGAAGATGATGTTCTTACATCCGTGTTGCTGCATGACGTCAACGAGCACGAACACGCCGTTCATGTTTGTTTCGTAGTACATGAGGGGCTTAGCCACCGACTCGCCTACGGCCTTGAGACCAGCGAAGTTGATGACGGCATCAATCTTGTGCTCAGTGAAGACCTTGTCCATTGCGGCACGGTCGCGAATGTCGGCCTCGATGAAGATGACCTTGTGGCCTATGATTTGCTCTACGCGACGAATGGCTTCGGGCTGGGAGTTGTAGAAGTTATCAACAACGACAACACTATGCCCTGCCTTGTCTAACTCAATGAGGGTGTGGCTTCCAATATAGCCAGCACCGCCTGTCAATAGAATGTTCATATAAACGAGTGTTATAAGTTATAAGCCGAATAGTGTCTTCAGTCCGTTATCAACGCCGCTGAAGCCCATGAATGCCATCGCCAGAAGGCCTGCAGTGATGAGAGCGATGCTCATTCCCTGCAATCCCTTAGGCACATCCATCATGGCGAGTTGCTCACGAATGCCTGCAAAGACGACGAGTGCCAGAGCAAAACCGATGGCTGTGCTGATGGCAAAGACAACACCGGTCAAGAGGTTGGGTTCGAGGCCTTGCGTCGCGTAAGTTCCGTTAGCTACGAGGATTGCGACACCAAGGATGCAGCAGTTTGTTGTGATGAGCGGCAGGAAGACGCCAAGTGCCTGGTAGAGGGCAGGGGCGCTTTTCTTCAGGATAATCTCGACCATCTGTACGAGGGCTGCAATCACCAAGATGAAGGCTATTGTCTGCAAATACTCTAGACCGAACGCATTGAGCACATATACTTGAATGAGATAGGTCACGATGGTTGCAAGCGTGAGCACAAAAGCCACGGCTGCACCCATGCCGAGGGCGGAATCCACTTTCTTGCTGACACCAAGGAAGGGACAAATGCCCAAGAACTGCGACAGGACAATGTTATTAACAAAGATCGCTGTAATGAATATAAGTATGTATGCCATAGTTATGCCTTTTTAATCTTGTTGAAAATAGCAATGAGATAACCCAGCGCAATGAAGGCTCCGGGTGCCAACACAAAGACAAGTGCTCCGTATTCCTCGGGGAAGAGTGTCGTGTTGAATACCTTACCTGTTCCGAGCAACTCGCGAACTGCTCCTAAAAGAGTCAGGGCGAGGGTAAAGCCAATACCCATTCCGATGCCGTCGCAAATGCTGCTCACCACGCCGTTCTTGGCTGCAAAGGCTTCTGCACGGCCCAGGATGATGCAGTTCACCACGATAAGCGGAATGAACAGGCCAAGGCTCTTGTCCACCTCGGGCGCATAAGCCTTGATGAGCATCTGCAGAATCGTTACCAAAGAGGCAATCACAACGATGAACGAAGGGATGCGCACCTTGTCGGGAATCAGGTTCTTGATGAGCGATATGATGAGGTTGGAGAAGATCAGGACTGCCATTGTGGCGAGGCCCATCGACATGCCGTTTATGGCGCTGCTGGTCGTGCCAAGAGTCGGACACATGCCCAACAGGAGCACAAACGTGGGGTTCTCCTTTATAATGCCGTTAAGCAGGACTTTCATGTTATTCATTTCTGTTTCCTCCTATACATTATATATTATTATTAGGTTCGCCTGCTTGCGGACTTGCACCGCTTTGAGCATCAGAGTTCTCGGAAAGCGTCTTGTAAGCCTCGTTGATGCAACGCAGGAAGGCACGGCTTGTAATGGTTGATGCCGTGATTGCATCCACCTCGCCACCATCTTTGCTGACAGTCAGATTGCCTGCCGTCTTGCCGATGATGTCGCCCTTCTGACCTTTCTG
>CACXUA010000017.1 GCA_902770725.1 uncultured Bacteroidales bacterium
TCCCCCTTATTATTAGATATATAGAAAAGGCGTGCCATCAGTGGTACGCCTTTTTCTTTCTATGCTTTCGTAAAAGTATCAGTATCCTTTGCTCAAAGACCAGTCCTTGTTGCCTTAAGACTTAGTACTCTTTGCCAGAGGAATGAGTATTCCCTGTGGCAAGGAGTTATTATGTGGTTTCTACCAGATGTCTTCTGGGTTTTCAGGATTATCGTAGACGTCCTTAGCACAATACTCGAGGTAGTCCATGTAGAAGAATCGTGTCCGGTCGTCCATAACGGTCTTGAACCTGATGTAGTAGGTCTGGTCGGGATCCATAGTTTCGCGGAGAATGATTCGACGTATGCATATGTTGGATCCTCTCATTACGGTTGCGGTGCCTGGGCCACCTGCACAGTATTGGCCGCATCCTTTCATGAAACCATTGTTGCGCAGACGCTTGTCAACTTCGGCATTGAATTCGTCGTCGTCCGTATCGGCGGTATATCCGATGTCACTTGGCGTGTTGCCATTGCTGGTGTGCAACATGTTGTCACCGCCTTGTCGCAAGTCCATGGGGATACCCATTGCTGCGAGTTTTTCTTTGTTACTTCCCCAGTAGAATTGCACCATGCCTCGCCTGTTACCACCACTTTGGATGGCAAAGCGCAACTCGTAGGTGCCGCGACGTGGTACGGGCGGCAGACGCATCGTGCAGTCCGTCATGCCGCGAATTGTCATCTCGTCGCCTTGCATGTTTTGCCAACCGTTGCCACGTCCTGTCCAATAGAAGAATTGGGTCTCCTTTGAGATGTCCACGTCTTCGAGGTACTTGTATTCCTGGTCGGTAGGGATATAGACGTTTTTATGTTTTTCGTCGGTTATATCGGAGCAACGGATGTCGTTGTTCATAAACTCTGGCCACATGCTGGGAACACTCCAGCGGATACGTTGCCTCTGGAGGTTGTTGCGCGTTTCGTCGCTGTACCAGAGTAGTTTGTCAATGGGATAGATGATGCCGTTTCGAATGTTGTTCTCTCCCTCGAGGTTCGGCTCTCCGATGCGAATGCCTTCTTTGTCGGCATCGCACGACACCTCGTGGTAAGTGCCGTGACGTTCATTGTCAAGATTTGGGAAGCGGTTGAGGAAGACTCCTTCGCTTTCTCGACTCTCGAAGATTTTTAGCAGACGTCTTTTGCCCATGGTTGTGTAGAATTCCATGGTTGCGACAGTAGGTATCTTCTTGTTGATGTCGTAACCTTTTTCGTTGTAGTGATAGATGAGCCTGTTGGCAGGCAGGCGTTCGGGCAGCAGGTGATAGGTGATGAACTGATAGAGGAGGTTGTCTTCCGAGTGATAGTTCTTGTCGCGTTTTGCTTCCGGATAGACTCCTTGGCTGTCCAGATATGCCATTACGTCCTCTACGGTGATGTCTTTGACGTCTTTACCGATGGCTTGAGTCCAGAAATCATCCGTCTCAGCAAAATAGGTGAAGCCAAAATAGCGGTGTTCAGGTGTGTGGAAAGTCTCTTTGCCACCATCTCCAACGCTTTCGCTCTTGCGAGGTATTCTGCCTCCTCTCTGGAAGAGGTCTTCGTAGGCTTCGTCACGATTAAGGGAAAGTTTTTCGAACAATCCGCAAGCATGAACTATCTTTGCCGAAACCACGTAACCGCTGTTCTCGTCCTCAATGTATTTCCTCAGCAGATAATCCATCGTGTTGTTGCTGGGCGAGATGACGCTATGCATGGCATGAATCACGCCGTTGATGCATAAGATGTCGCGGTTCAAGACGTCGATGTTGCAGTCATTGATGAGGATGCTGTCGGGTTGGTCGGTGTATTGAACGGTGAGTTTGCGGTCGTTCATGTTGGGCAAAGGTATCTCAACGCTTTGTGAGGTTGATGTTGGTGCAGGCAAAGCGTTGATTTCGTATTCGCTGTAGTCATCGCCGCTATCAATGATGCTGTTGTAGACGATGACTTGATAGATGGAGTCCCGTTTGTGATCGTTGGGGAATGCTTCCCAATTGGCTTCTGGAATGAGTCCTTGTACCACGAGCGAGTCCAAATACTCCTGAATCGCATCGTTCGTGGGAGCGAAGATGGTGTAATGTCCACGAGCAGAAAGTAGCTGCCTGACGTTGGTGTCGCTTATCTTGCTGACGAGAACTTCTCCCAACAGACGGTAGTATTCGCTATACTGGTCGTGCTTCTCCAGATAGCTCGAGATGGTCTCTTCCTTGAAGACATAGCGAGATGAAGTATCGATTTCTTCCGTGCAGCTGGCCGTTATCAGACAGGTAGCAGCAATGGCGTACAAAAGGTATTTTTTCATATTAGGCTTTAAGGCTTATTAATCACAATGTTGTTAGTATACGAGCACAAATATACATTTTTTTTCATTAAGGACAAAAAAAGTTCTCTTTTTTTTTGTTTGTAGCCGGGGGAACGACAATAAGATGGGACACTCGAAAGGTCAAGGCGTAAAAGTTCACGTGGATAATTGGCAAACTTAACGTGTTAAGTTGGCCGATTTAACGTGTTAAGTTTGTCAATTTAACGTGCCACGTTTGGGAACTACTCAGGGGGACCTTGCAATCAGCGCTGCAAGCGGTTTCTTCCGGCATCTATCCTGAGGAAGACGAAGAGCAGGATGGTGAAGCCCCAAAGCGAGCTGCCACCATAACTGAAGAAGGGCAGGGGAATGCCTATGACGGGGGTCAAGCCCAATACCATTCCGACGTTGATGAAGACGTGGAACAGGAAGATGCTCAAGACGCAATAGCCATAGACTCGTCCAAACGTATATGGTTGCCTCTCAGCAAGATGCAGGAGCCGCAAGATGAGCGAAAGGAAGAGCAGGAGCACTACGGCACAACCGATGAAACCTTCTTCCTCACCTACTGTGCAGAAGATGAAATCTGTATCCTGTTCAGGCACATATTTGAGCTTTGTCTGTGTTCCGTTGAGGAAGCCTTTGCCTTCCAGTCCGCCAGAACCAATGGCAATCTTGGCTTGGATAACATTATATCCGGCTCCTCTCGGGTCGTCTTCCAAGCCGAGCAATACGCGGATTCGCGTCTTTTGGTGTGGTTCCATAACCTTGTTCAGTACGAAATCGGCTGAATAGAAGAACCCCATGCTGCCCAAAGTGAAGAGCGCGATGAGAAGGTAGGGGAGGGCTCTGTCGCGAAGAGAAAGGTAGAGCAGGTAGACGGCAATTGCTCCACAGACAAAGACCATTGCCCAGACTGCGTTACAAGGATAGACATAGCGGGCAAAAAGGACTGCGGCAACGTCAATCAGGAGCGAGAAGAGCAAGATTCGGCTCCAGTTGTTTTTCTTCTCTCCACCATAAACCTTGACGAGGCCAACAGTAAAGACTTGAATGAGCAACATGACGAGAGCATGTCCCAGACTCATCTGTTCCATCCCCCATAAAGGCGATTCTGCATAACGAACGCCAACGACGAAATAGACTACTGCCGAGATGGCGGTGAAGAGCAGGCAGCCAGGCATTCCTTCGCGGTAGAGCATCAGGAAGAGGGCACTATATACCAGGGCGCTTCCCGTCTCTTTCTGCATGACGATGAGGCCCATCGGAACGACTATCAGGGCGATGCAGATGATGAAGTCTCGCCAGTTTCGGACGTCGAAGCCATACGTGCTCATTACCTTTGCCAAGCAGAGAGCTACGCCGAACTTAGCAAACTCGGCAGGCTGGATGCTGAAGCTTCCAACCTTAATCCACGAGAGGGAACCCTTGATGTCGTGAGCCATAAAGGGCGTAACGAAGAGCAAAGCGAGGAAACCTATATATATAATATAGGAAAGGGACTCGAAGATTCGGTCGTCCGTCATGAGGATAAGGAAGGCAAGAAGCAAGGAAGTCCCAATCCAGACAATCTGCATGCCGCTGCGGGTCGAGAAGTCGAGGATGCCGGCAGTTTGGTCGAAGTCATAGCAAGCGCCGCAGACACTCATCCAACCCAGTGCCAGAAGCACCATGTAGATAAAGATGGTGAGCCAGTCGATGGACTTCCAAAGCGACGGAGCCTTCTTGTTAATCTTGCCGTTCTTCATTCTTCTCGGATAATGAATTCAGTGAATATTCGCGAGGCGTGAACAGGTGCTTGTTCTCGAAACTAGTGGCACGAGCCTGACTCGCTTCGCAAAGTTTCCCGTTGATGTATTGCTCCATCATCAAGGCACCGATGGGAACGCCATAAGTTGCTCCCCAAGTTCCGTTCTCGACATACACGCAAATGGCAATCTTCGGGTTCTCACGAGGGGCAAAGCCCATGAAGACGCTGTGGTCTTGACCGTGAGGGTTCTGAGCCGTTCCTGTTTTTCCGCAGACCTCATAGAAGGATGTGTTGGCAACGCGACAGGTTCCTCCCAACACTGCTTGACGCATGCCGGCAACCACCGTCTCGTAATATTTGCGGTCAACCTTCGTGTAGCGCTTCTTCGTGTATAGCGTGTCGAGCGGCATTCCCTGCACTTCCTTGATGACATGCGGAATGATGTAATAGCCTCTGTTTGCTATGGTTGCTCCAAGATTAGCAATCTGCAAAGGCGTCAGGTTAACCTCTCCTTGCCCGATGCTGATGCTGATGACAGTCAGACCGCTCCAATCATTGCGATAGGCCTTGTCGTAATAGGGCGCGTTGGGTATCATTCCGCGTTTCTCTCCAGGCAGGTCAATGCCGAGTTTATAGCCAAACCCCATGCTGACCATATAGTCTTTCCAGGTCGTCATCGCGTCTTGAACAGTCTTGTACTTCTTCCTGTTGCTGAACATGTAATAAAGTCCCCAGCAGAAATAACCGTTACAAGAGGTGGCGATGGCAGGCACAAGCGGTAGGGGAGAACCGTGTCCGTGGCATCCTACCCTGAGTCCTCTGAAATGGAAACCTCGGCTGCAAGGGTAGGCAGTTTGGGGTGTGATGATGCCTTCCTGCAGAAACGTAAGCGCTTGGCTCGTCTTGAAGGTAGAGCCAGGCGGGTATTGTCCCATGATAGCGCGGTTGAGAAGAGGCTTATGAGGGTCTTGGGCAAGGAGTTTCTGCCCTTTCCCTCGCTGACGTCCAATCATGATTCGTGGGTCGTAGGTAGGGCTCGAAACCATGCAAAGCACTTCTCCCGTGCTTGGTTCTATGGCGACGATGCTTCCCAACTTGCCTTTCATCAAGCGTTCTCCCAAGGCTTGCAGTTCAAGGTCTATGCTCATCGTGAGGTTGCGACCAGGAATGGGAGCCTCGTCGAACTTGCCATTCTGGAAGCGTCCCTTGATGCGTCCGCGAGCGTCTCTCAGCAGAATCTCCATTCCCTTCTCGCCTCGCAAGACGGTTTCATAGGAGCGTTCAACGCCAAGCTTGCCGATGTAGTCGCCACTTCGGTAGTAATGGTCGGCTTCTATATCTTCGGGACCGACCTCGCCGACGTCTCCAAGCAGGTGAGCCGCATAGGGATAGTTGTATTGGCGAATGCTTCTCTTCTGAATATAGAAACCCGGGAAGCGGAACAACTTCTCTTGGAAACGGCTGAACTCCTCGGTCGAGAGTTGGCTCAAAAAGACTTGTTGCGTATAGGAACTGTAGCCTGGATTGCGCTTGCGGTCTTTTATCTCTTCCATTCTTCGCTCGTACCATTCGGGAGTTATGTCGAGGCTTTCACAAAGGTCCAGTGTATCAACGCCCACCTGCTCATTCATGATGACCATCACATCATAGGCGGGTTGGTTATAGACAAGCAGCTTGCCATTTCGGTCGGAAATAGAACCTCGAGCAGGATACTGGATGCGCTTGAGGAAAGCATTGGAGTCGGCACTTATCTTGAAGTCTTCGCTGAGCAGTTGCAGGGTGAAGAGACGAATCAGATAGACAATGATGATGACCGCTGCTGCGCCACCAATCACGTATTTACGCTTTTCGAGCTCATAGTTTCCGTCCATAGTGCCACTTATTTTTTAGGGTTACGGACGTTTTCAACCAATATGATAAGCAACAGGGAAGCGACAAAACTTACTCCCATACTGATGGCGATATCTTCGATGTGGAAGTAGGAAAAGCCTTCGAGGGCGAAGTAAACGAGGTGATGAAGAATGAGCAGCAATGCAATGAATTGCAGGTAGTTCCATCGTCCCATTGCGGAGAAAGATGGATGAAGCTCTTCTTCCGAGTCGCGAGGAGCCATCAATTCAAGTAAGGGGGGCTGGATAAGTGCAATGAATGTCAGGGCTGCACTGCTGATGCCTGCTGTTCCTGCGAAGATGTCTGCTACGAGACCTACTCCAAAGCCCCAAAGCAGTGCTTCCGAACGAGAGGTTCCCAGAGGTAACGTGATGACGATGAGCGAGCAAATCAATGGCGCTCCGTAGCCCCAAGGATGTACCTGGTCGAGTATGAGCACCTGTATCGCCAACAATAGCAGTGCCCAAGCCAATCGCTTTAATGTTTTCGTAATCATTGCGTTAGGAGGGAATCTAGTTCTGCTTTATTGTGGTTGTCGATAACATTGACGTGCCTGATGTTGGCAAGGTCTGTGCTGAGGAGGATTTCCAGCTCGAATGCAAGGCCGTCACTACTGTTGTTAATCTCTGCAACTTTGCCAAGGAAGATGCCAGCCGGAAAGACTGCCGAGAAGCCACTCGTCTCGACGACATCGCCTTTCTTGATGTGTGCGTGGCGAGGCACATCGTCCATATATGCCCTCAGAGGCTTGCCGCCTTTCCATTTCAGATAGCCGAAGTATTCCGTTCCTCGCAACCGACAGCTGATACTGCTATGGCTGTTGAGGATGGACATAACAAGGGCGTGATGAGGCGTGACTGCACTGACGATGCCGACCACGCCGGTTCCGCTCACAACGCCCATCTCCGGAGCAACGCCATCGTCGCTTCCTCGATTGATGACGAGCATGTTGTCTCGCTTCCGGACGCTGTTGTCGATGACTTGAGCAGGAATGAGCGTCATGCTTTCAAGCACTTCTGCCTGCATCTTTTGGGTATGCGAGGTGTCAATCTTGGCAAGTGCAAGTTCATGACGCATGACATCGAGTTGTTGCTGCAAGGCAATGTTCCGACGCATAAGAGCCGCATTCTCTGCAGGCATTCGCAGGTATGAGAGAGCCTTTGCTTCCCATTCGTGAACCATTGCGGCTGCAGTATTGGCTTGTGTGAACCAGACGCTGCCCTGATAATGGTTGTACTGGAAAAGCAGGAATCCACTGAGCGCTTCCAAAAGCAGGAAGAGACCCCAGTGGATATAGGCTGTTATGCGCTCGAAAAAATCGTGCACGGATTACATCAGGAAGGCGAAGTTGTTGATGTTCTTCAGTGCCACGCCAGTGCCCTTAGCCACGCTGTGCAAGGGATCTTCGGCAACGTGGAACTCGATGTTGATCTTGTCTGTGAGACGCTTTGCAAGTCCTCTGAGCAGAGCACCGCCGCCTGTCAGCCAGATGCCGTTCTTCACGATGTCGGCATAGAGCTCTGGTGGTGTCTCTTCGAGGGCGCTGAGGACGGCTGTCTCAATCTTTGCGATGGTCTTCTCTAGGCAGTGAGCAATCTCCTGATAGCAGACGGGAACCTCCATGGGAAGTGCCGTGATGCGGTTCGGGCCGTGAACGACGTAGTCTTCTGGAGCGTCTTCTCCGAGGTCGGTCATTGCTGCGCCGACGTGTATCTTGATGCGTTCTGCCATACGTTCGCTGACCTTTACGTTGTGCTGACGGCTCATGTATTCCTGTATGTCTGCGGTCAGTTCGTCACCAGCCACGCGAAGGCTCTTGTCGGCAACGATTCCACCGAGCGAGATGACTGCAATTTCCGTGCTGCCACCGCCTATATCGACAATCATGTTGCCTTCCGGAGCGAGCACATCAAGACCGATGCCGATGGCTGCGGCCATAGGTTCGAAGATGAGATAGACCTCGCGACCACCAGCATGCTCTGCGCTATCGCGGACAGCACGGAGTTCCACTTCGGTACTTCCGCTTGGCACTCCGATGACCATCTTCAGGGACGGAGAGAAGAGGCGGTTGCCCGAGTGAACCATCTTGATGAGGCCGCGCATCATCTGCTCGCAGGCGTTGAAGTCGGCTATCACGCCGTCGCGAAGCGGACGAATGGTGCGAATCTCGGGATTTGTCTTTTCATACATCATCTTGGCCTTGTCTCCGACGGCAATCATGCGCTCCGTTCTGCGGTCGAGGGCCACGACGCTTGGCTCATCGACCACAATCTTACCATCACAGATAATGATGGTATTGGCCGTACCAAGGTCCATTGCTATTTCTTTGTTGAGTGAAAACCAGTTCATCTATGTTATTTACGATTTGACGATTTACAATTTACGATTTGTTGGGCGGGCTTTACTCCCTTCCCTTTAGGGGAGGGAAGGGGAGAGGCTAAACCAATTGTGTATGGCGGTGTCGTAGTGGCTGCTGACGCCAAAGGCCTGTGTGGCGAACCACTTACGGTCTTCGAGTTCGCTCTGGGGGCCTTGCTTCTTGAGCAAGTCGAGCAAAGGCTTGTACTCGGCCTTCGAGGGAACGATGATGACGTCGCGGAAGTTCTTGGCTGCCGCTCTGATGAGACTGATGCCACCTATGTCGATCTTCTCGATGATGTCGGCTTCACTAGCTCCCGATGCCACGGTTGCCTCGAAGGGATAGAGGTCAACGATGACGAGATCGATGGCTGGAATGTCGTACTGCTTCATCTGCTCCTGGTCGCCTTCATTCTCGCGACGTCCCAAGATGCCACCAAACACTTTGGGGTGCAAGGTCTTGACTCTGCCGCCCAGAATGCTGGGATAGGTCGTTACGTCCTCAACTTTCTGGCAAGGGATGCCGAGGCTTTCGATGAATGACTGCGTGCCGCCAGTTGAAAGCAGCTCAACGCCTTCTGCATGCAGGGTGCGCAGGATTTCCTCAAGTCCATCTTTGTGAAAGACAGACACTAATGCTCTGTTTATTTTTCTTGTTTCCATTCTTGTTAAAATTTGCGTGTGCAAAGATACGACATTTCTGCGAAATGAGCCTCATGTTTCATGTACTTTTTTTGAAAAAATATTGTAGGGAGATTTGGCGAGAAGTTTAGTGCCATTTCGAACGGAATTTGACATTATGTTCTGAAAAGAGTCAAATTTTCTTACATCCTGTATTTTCCTGACCGCCTGAGAATGCGACGAAAATGCTCGCCCTGTACCTAGGTACGGTACAACGAGAGTAAATGTTAAAATTGTAACTTGTTGAGGATGTGTGACATGCAGAGTGCCTCTACTGAAAAAGGCAGTCAAAACACCCAATTTCGAGTGTAAAAGTGGCAATTTTGGCCTGTTTTTGGGGGTGATTCGACACGTCGAAACACCAAAATCGACGTGTCGAGTTTGAAAACTTCACGTGTCGAGTTTGTCAACTTCACTAGTGAAGTCGGAAACCCCTCCCCTTCGAGTCAGTTTTTGCGGCACGATTTTGTCAAAATTACTCAGTTTTGCATTCAAAACCGAAGTAGCAAAAAGTAAGCGAAACGGGCAATCGTCTTACATTATTAACTTTAGGTCTTTCGCTTTTTGGCCCTTACAGCCAGCCTTCTTTCTTGTACCACTCGATGCTGGCCTCCACGCCCTGTTCGAGGCTCCACTGCGGTTCGTAGCCAAAGTCGGCGATGGCGGGCTCTATCTCACACTGCCAGTTTCGCTGGGAGAGGATGTTGTACTTGTCGTCGTTCAAGGCGTTCATCTTGCCTGTCAGGCGGCTTATCCTGCCGCTCACCCAGCAAATGGCTCGCAACAGGCAGAGGGGCAGCTTCAAGTGCAGCACCCAGGGATCTCCGAGATAATGCTGTACGAGGTCGCTGTAACTGCGGCTGTTATAGACTTTTCCGTCGCTGAGGAAGTAGGCTTTGCCTTCTGCTTTTGGGGCTTCCATGCTCTTGAAGACGGCCTGAACAACGTCCTGAACATAGACGAAGGTAATCTCCTGAGGCGTCAAGCCTGCTGCGATGTCGATGTGCTGCTTAATGCTCTGAGCCATAAGGAAGTAGTCGCGCTCACGAGGGCCATAAACTCCTGTCGGACGAAGGATGGTGTAGGGGAAATCCTGTTGTGCCGTGAGGTAATGTTCGGCTGCCAGTTTGCTCTCGCCATAAGCGGTGTTGGGCTTGGGCTCATCAGTCAAAAGGATGGGGGCATAGACCCACGGATTGTCTTCTGACGGGCGACGAACGGGCTCTTCGCGTATGGCTCCGAAGATGCTCAAACTGCTCAGGAATACGAATCGCTGGGGAATCATCTCTGCCGAACGCAGCGCGTCGATGAGGTTCTTTGTGCCCTCGGTATTGGTTCGGAAGAAGTCCTCGCGATGCAAGCACTTCGTGGCTCCCGCCGCATGCACGACGTAGTCCCAGCCCTTGCCGCCCATCTCGGCCTTGTAGGCGAGGAGCTGGTCGTGCAACTTCGTGGGGTTCTGCATGTCGAGCTGAGCGAAGCGGATGCGTTCGTCCTGCAGGTAGCGGCGACTCGACGTGCCTCGAACGCCTGCCCAGACTTCGAAGCCTTGCTTCAAACCTTCTTCAACAATAAAACTTCCAATGAAGCCTGAGGCTCCAGTCACAAGAATGCGGCCCCCCTCTACCTCCCCCAAAGGGGAGAACTTGCTGCTATGTTGTTCAGTATTCATAAGTGATTCATGTTTCGTTCAGTATCTGTGTGATTGCTTCGGCGAGTTGCTTGGTCTTCTCGGGCGACTGAAGGATGTCGCGAAGGGAAGTGAGAAGGTCTTTGATTTCGGGGCAGGGAGCAGGGGGCAGGGGGCAGGAGGATTGATTTTGGGTGCCAAAGGTGTTCTCTTGCTCCTTGCTCCTTGCCCCTTGCTCCTCTTCTTTCTCTCCTTTTGAAAGTGCTGGGGCAAGGCTTTCCATAAAGCCTTTGAAGCGGTCTTCGCTGAGGAAGATGGTGTCGTCGCCGCCATCGAGGGCTCCTTCGAACATCGAGTGCTTGAAGCGCAGACGGTCTATCATGCTCTCCTCGATGGAGTCTTTAGAGACAAGGCTCAGCACCTGGATGGGTGTTTCCTGCCCGATGCGGTAGATGCGACCAATGCGTTGCTCCAGGATGGCTGGGTTCCAAGGCAGGTCGAGGTTGATGAGGATGCTGGCAACCTGTAGGTTGAGCCCCGTAGAACCTGCGTCGGTAGAGAGGAAGATGCGGTGGTCTGGGTCGTCTGTGAAGCGTTGGATGAGCTCCTCGCGCTTCTTGGCTGGCACGCCTCCATGCAGAAACTCGTAGGGAATGCTGCGGGCATCGAGTTCCGAAGCCACGAGCCGAGCCATGCGCTCCCATTCGCTGAAGATAACCACCTTTGCCGTTCCGCCACTCAAGGCGTCTTCCAAGATGTTCATCACCTCGCCGACCTTCACGTCGTGCCTGCTCTCCTGGTCTTGGTCAAGGATGAATGTGCTGTCGGCAAGCATGCGCATCTGGCCGAGCATCAGCAGCAAGCGTCGTCGCTCTTCCTCGCTCAGGTTGTGTGTTCTCGTCCATTTGCTGACCAGACGAGCAACGGCTAAGCGCAACTCTTCGTGGCGCGTGCTTTGTTCTGAGGTCATGGGAATGAGCAGGAACTGGTCGGTTCGCTTCGGCAATTGCAGTTGAACGCCCTGTTTCGTGCGGCGAATGAGCGTGTATTTCAGCTTGTCTCGGATGTCATTAAGGTTCTTATAGCCAACGGCTTTACCTGTTTCGGGGTCTGTGATGATGTGGTCGAAGCGGAACCGATAGAGTGGTGCGAGGCAATACGGGTCAGCAAGTTGCACGATGGAGACCAGTTCGTCGAGGTTGTTCTCGAGTGGTGTGCCAGAAAGCAGGACATTGTAGTGCGCGTCGATACGCCGTACCGCCCAAGCCAATTGCGTGTTCCAGTTCTTGAGGCGCTGCACTTCGTCCATGACGAGCAAGTCCGTGGAGAGCCTGCCCAGCGCTTTGATGTCGTTGGCGAGGGACTGGTAGGAGACAATCTTATAAGGCGTCGTGGCCTTGTAAAGCTCGAGCCGTCGGGATGCATAACCCTCTACTATCAGTACTTCATTCCGTCCTGTCCACCTCTCTATCTCGCTCTTCCATTGGTACTTAAGCGAGTTGGGGCAGACGATAAGCACGCTCTCTGCCATCTTCTCGCGGAGGTAAATCTCGGCCAGACAGATGGCTTGCACTGTCTTGCCCAGTCCCATCTCGTCGGCAATGATGGCCTTTCCTGCCTTGAAGGCGAAGCGAACGCCCTCCTTCTGGTAGGGATAGAGCTTGGCTGTGAGCAGGTTGTCCAGCGTTTCGTCCGTGTAAGTTTCCTTGGCAAGGGCAGCCCTCTGGAGTCGTTCGCGCTGGCTGATGACCTCCTCCAACGCGTCGGGATAGCAACGGAAAGACGGGTCTATGCCTCGTGCCTTCTCGAGGAAGGAGTCGAAGTTCGCGTAGGCTTCCGGACGAAGCACATTTGCCTGGTCGAAGTAGTCCTTTGCAATCGCGGCAAGCTCCTTGCGATGTGCCTCTCCGAAGCGAATGCGAATGCAACGCTCTCCGCGATAATCCATATATATAGATGTGTAGTCGGGCTCCTCGTTGTGCACCTCCTTGCCTTCTGCCTGCAGCCAAAGTTTCACGCCTTCCACGTGCTTGCAAGTGCCGAGGCCAGATGTGCGGAAGTCAGGGCAAGAGCAGTAGTTCCAAGGACTGTAGGCACCTCGATAGATGACCTTGTACTGGCTGCGCGACTTTGGGTTGCGAACCTGATATTCTCCTGGGCTGAATGGCGCTCCGAGTTCGCTGATGGTAAAGCGTTCGCGCTGTGCCTGTTGCCTTCTTAAGGCAACTTGCCACTCCTCGAGCCCCATTTCAGCAGGTTTTATGGTGTTGCTGAGCCGTCGTTCTCTGCTTTGATAGGTTTCCATATCCTTCTTTTTCTGCAAAGGTACGAAATAAATTTGGATTAAGGATTAGCATTTAGATAAATTTTCGTACCTTTGCAGCAGATTAATATAATAAGGTGTTCTATGATTGATCTGAATAAAGTTGCCATTATCGCAGGCGAACACAATGTGACTTACAGCGAACTGCTTAAGCGCGTGGCGCAGTTTGCGCGAAAGACACCGAAAGGTAAGCAGACCAAGACTGTCATCTTTAGCGAGAATCGCGAGGGCTGGGCGTATGCTTTCTTTTCCATTTGGCTGAACGAGGGCATAGCGGTGCCTGTGGATGCTTCGAGCACTGCAAGTGACGTGGCCTACATCCTGAACGACTGCAAGCCCGATGCAATTTGGGTGTCGAAGGAGAAGGAGCCAGTGCTGGAGGAAAGCCTCGCCGCCTTCAATGACGAAGAGAAGCCTAAGGTTTTCATTATTGACGATTACGAAGGCTTGTCGCTTCAGGACGAACCAGCATGTTCCATCCTTCCTTGGGCAGCACTTTCCGAACCAGACAACAACGATACGGCAGTCATTATATACACTTCCGGCACGACCGGTTCTCCGAAGGGCGTGATGCTCAGCTATGCGGCTCTGAAAGCCAACGTGCACAGCGTGTCGTACGACGTGCCTATCTATACAGAGAAACGTCGTGTCCTCATTCTTCTGCCCTTGCACCACATCCTGCCGCTCAATGGCTCCCTCATCGCTCCTCTATACATGGGAGGTGGCGTTGCCATTAGTCCTTCTCTCTCTGGACCCGACATTATGGATACGCTCCAGCGAGGGCAAGTAGGCATCATGATAGGTGTACCTCGACTTTGGCAAACACTCTTCGTGGGCATCAAGAAGAAGATTGACGAGTCGCCAGTTGCCCGTATGCTCTTCGCCCTTTGCAGCGTTTGCAAGAGCAGGACGCTCAGCCGTCTGGTGTTCGGTTCCGTTAGGAAGAAGATGGGTGGACGCATCGATTACTGCGTCAGCGGCGGTGCTGCTTTGGACAAAGAGATAGGTGAAGGCTTGCGTACGCTCGGCCTCGATGTGCTCGAGGGCTATGGCATGACGGAGACAGCTCCAATCATTGCCTTCACGCGACCTGGCGATTACATCCCAGGCTGCTCTGGACTGCCCTTGCCAGGCGTGGAGTGCAAGCTGGTGGATGGCGAGCTTTGTGTGAAAGGACCGAACCTGATGAAGGGTTACTACAATCGTCCTGAAGAGACGTCACAAGTTATTGATAGCGACGGCTGGTTGCACACGGGCGACCTTGCGCAATTTGATTCCATCGGACGCGTTACGATTACTGGTCGCACGAAAGAGATTATCGTTCTCAGCAACGGCAAGAACGTGCAACCCAGCGAAATAGAATACAAGCTCGAGAAGTACGAGACCTTCGTCAAGGAAGCAGCAGTCGTGCAGGATGGCGACATGCTTCGTGCCATCATCGTGCCTCAACCGACCTGGTCTTCAACGCTGACCGATAACGAGGTTGCCGACAAGTTGAAGCGCGAGGTGTTGGAACCTTACAACATGACCGTTTCGGCTTACAAGAAGATAATGAGCGTGCTTGTCTATCGTGGTGAGTTGCCCAGAACAAGACTCGAGAAGCTCCAGCGCTACAAGCTTGGCGCCATCTTGAAAGAGGGGCAGGGAGCAAGGACTAAGGAGCACGAGGCTCAGCCCGAACCGGACAGCGAGGAGTATCGTCTCATCAAGAGTTTCATCGAGCAGGAAAAGGGAGTGAAGGTTCATGCGGCAGACCATATAGAGACCGACCTTGCCCTCGATTCACTCGACAAGATAAGCCTGCAGACATTTATCGAGAACACCTTCGGTACCTCAATCGGTGTGGATCAGATGCCTGGCTTCCCCAATATTGAAGCTTTGGCTCGTCATGTGGCTGCCGAGAAGACGAAGATGGAGGCTGAGGACGTGGACTGGCACCAGCTCCTCACTGGTCCTGTCGATAACTTGCCGTTGCCCAGTTCGGGCTTTGCTTACCGTTTTGTGTCGCGTCTGCTCAAGGGATTCTTCTGCCTCTACAATCGTCTTAAAGTAAAGGGCGAGAAGAACATCCCAGCGAAGGGCGCTTGCATCATTGCCCCCAACCACCAAAGCTTTGCCGACGGCCCGCTTGTACTTGCAGGACTGCCTTGGAACCAGCTCAAAGAATACTATTTCTATGCGACGGAAGAGCATGTCCGCAGCAATTATCGCAAGCGTATGGCGGCTCAGAGTAACGTGATTGTCATGGAACGTGCCAACCTGAAGAACTCCATCTTGAAGCTCGCGAAGGTGCTCAGGGAAGGGCATCGCGTCGTTATCTTCCCTGAAGGAGCACGCTCGCACGACGGCGGAACGGTGCCCTTCAAGAAGACCTTCGCCATCCTCGCTAAGGAGCTGAATGTCCCCATCGTGCCTGTCTGCATCCGTGGCGCCTTCGAAGCCTTGCCTCGTGGCAGTGCTTTCATGAGACCGAAGCACATCGAGGTGAAATTCCTCCAAGCAATCAAGCCCTCGGAGAACGATTCTTACGAAGATTTGACCCGTCAGACACAAGATGCAATCGAAGCGCTTTTGGCCCATTAAGACTGAGCTCGGTAACACATGGACGCACCTTGCTGGAGCCATTTTCGCTTTGAGCTCCATCTGGTTGGTGTGGCTTGCGGCCGATGTCAGCTGGCAGATGGCGTTCGGAGTCATCTGCTTCATTGTCGGCATGTTCTTCATGTTCCTGAGCAGCACCGCTTATCATTGGGTAAGAGAGGGAAAGGTGAAGGACGTTTTGCGCAAGTTCGACCACATCAGCATCTATGTGATGATTGCCTGCAGCTACACCCCCATCCTCATCGGGGTAGTGGGCGGCTGGCTTGGCTGGACGGTGTTTGCCTTCCAATGGCTGGTCGTGATAGGCGGCATCTTCTATAAAATCTATGCGATAGGGCGTTGGCCACGGCTCTCGCTGGCAATCTATCTGATTATGGGATGGAGCATCGTCCTCATTGCCGAGCCGGTCATTAAACTCCTGACGCCCGTCACCCTTTGGCTTCTCCTTGCAGAAGGCATCGCTTATACTGCAGGAACTTACTTCTTTGCCCACGACGAGAGGCTTCACTACCACGCCATTTGGCACGTCTTTGTCCTGCTTGGAGCCCTCGCTCATTGGGGCGCAGTCCTCACTTTGCTTTTGTAGTTTGCTTCTTGTCGGCAAGGTACATCCCGACAAGAATGAGCGTCGTGCCCATCAGGAACCAGATGGTGATGTCTTCGCTCAGTACTATCCAAGCGCACAAGATAGCGATGACGGGATTGAAGTAAACGTAGTTCGTCGTCACGATGGCTCCCAACTTCCGAATGGCTAAAGCCCACAGATAGAAGCAAAGCGTGGAGGCAATGGCTCCGAGGAAGAGCAGTTCCACCATCGTCTGCGGCTCCAAGAGCGTCTCCAGCGTGGGCCATTCTGGATAAATCATGAAGTAAGGAATCATCGTGACGAGCCCATAAAAGAAGAGCTTGCGGGTGATGAAGAGCGTGTCGTAGCGCTTCGAGGCTGGGATGATGAGCAAACTGTACCCAGCCCAGCAGAGACAAGCTGCAAAGGCAAGCAGGTCGCCAGTTGGCGCGAGGTGGAGCACGAAGTGACCGTTCAGTTCAACTATCGCCACACCCACTACCGCGAGCAGACTCCCGACTATCTGAATACCCTTGAGACGCTCTTCGCGATAGAAAGCGGAGATGAGCAAGGCGGCAAACAAAGGGCAGAGACAGACAATGAGTGCCGTGTTGGTGGTCGTAGTGAAGTTCATCGCCGCGTTCTCTGTCAGGAAATAAAGCGAGCCTCCTGTCAGACCAAGTCCGAGCATGATGAGTTCGTCCTTCCAATTATTGGCGAACCAACGGAACGGACGTCGAAAGGCAGCAAAGCCCAGGAGAAGCGCATAGGCGATGATGAACCTCAGCGTGAATATCATAGCCGGCGAGAGGCCCGCCAGCAACAGGAGTTTCGTGACGACAAACGTCGAACCCCAAATGGCAACGACCAGAAAGGCGAGGAGGTGATATATGAGAGACGAGTTAACAAGTTGACGAGTTGACGAGTTGTTACATCCCACTTCGACCGACTTGCCAACTTGTTTATCTGTCCACATCTTAACTTGTTTCCCCACCAATTTATCTATCAATTAATCAACATATTAACTTGCCAACATGCTTGTCTACCAACCTGTCAACTTGTTAACTCGTCAACTTGTCAACTAATAGTTCTCTGCCTTAATCTGGAAGTAACTCTGCGGATGGTCGCAAACGGGGCACACTTCGGGAGCCTTCTTGCCAATGACGATGTGGCCGCAGTTAGCGCATTGCCAGATGACGTCGCCGTCGCGAGAGAAGACGATGGCGTCCTCGATGTTCTTCAAGAGCTTGCGATAACGCTCCTCGTGGTGCTTCTCGATGGCGCCGACCTGTTCGAACTTCTCGGCTATCTCGTCGAATCCTTCCTCGCGAGCCTCTTTTGCCATGCGGGCATACATGTCCGTCCATTCGAAGTTCTCACCGCTGGCAGCATCAGCCAGGTTGGTCTTCGTGTCGCTCACGCTGCCGCCGTTCAGGTACTTGTACCACATCTTGGCATGTTCCTTCTCGTTGGCAGCCGTCTCCTCGAAGATGTTGGCAATCTGCACGAAGCCGTCCTTCTTGGCCTTCGAAGCGAAGTAACTGTACTTATTGCGAGCCATGCTCTCTCCAGCAAAAGCCTCCTTGAGGTTCTGCTCAGTCTTTGTTCCTTTCAGGTCTTTCATCTCGTTTAATGTTTAGAGGTTATTGGTTATTGAAGCTTTCTGAGGGCAAAGATACGAAATTCATTGAACATTGAACATTGAACAATGAAAAATTATTTGTATCTTTGTGCCGTATGAGTTATTTAAACACCGAAAACATAGCCAGAAGCAAGGGCGGAGTGGAGTATCACCCATTGAAACCTTTCCTTCCAGAGGGGGCAAAGATCCTGTTTCTGGGCAGCTTTCCGCCTCAGCGAAAGCGTTGGTGCATTGACTTCTTTTACCCCAATTGGATCAACGACCACTGGAGAATCCAGGGACAAGTGTTCTTTGGCGACAAGAATCACTTTGTTTGCGAGGGCGAGAAGCGCTTCAAGTTAGACGAGATAGTGAGGCATTGTGAGGAGAAAGGCATTGCTTTCTTCGACACTTCGACAGCCGTCCGTCGCCTCAAGGACAATGCTTCCGACAAGTTTCTCGAGGTGGTGGAGCCCACAGACATTGCCGCTCTGACCAACCAACTACCCCAACTTCGGGCCATTGTCACTACTGGAGAGAAAGCCACACAGACCATCTGCGCCACCCTCGGCATTCCAGAAGTGCCGAAGGTCAATACGTTTGTGGCTATCTCCTCTCCCCCTAAAGGAGGACGGGGGGTCTGGAGCGGGGAGGGGGCTCTTCTTTGGCGACTTCCTTCATCGTCCCGCGCCTATCCACTCTCCTTTGAGAAGAAGGTGGAAGCATACAGGAAGATGTTCGACGCCGTGCTTCGCTGAACTCCTTTTTACATGTTTAATTGATTGCATATACATGTACGTGCAATTGCAACTACATGTATGTGCAATTGCAACTACATGTATGTGCAACGAACTTGACCTGTGAAGTTGATCGGCCAGACTGCCTTAAATGGCTGTTTCCACGTGTTATGTTTTGTTTCTTCCCACGTAATGTTGGGCTAGCCAATGGTTGAACAGGGCAAAGAAGGCGAGGCAGAAGAGCGTTGGCAGGGCGAGTGAGAGGTCTTCGGGCCGTTTCGAAATGGCGACTATCGACTGCCAGATGGTTGCTCCGAACATATAAACGAGTCCGCCGATGCCAAGAATTGTGACGGCCAGGACGCAGCAAACGGCCACGATTCGCTGCCTTCGTTCGCTTTTTTCTCGTTCCAAGCGAATCCGCCTCATTGTGGTGTAGGCAAAGTTCGACGGCAGGCTCGGTCGCTCTTGGGGTTCGAGGGCACGAAGCAATACCTTATTATTTATTGTCCTTTCCATGTTTCATCAGGGTGTATAGTTTGCGACGGATACGATGCAGGCGCGTGGCAATGGTGCCTTGCTCCACGTCGAGAATGTAGGCGATGTCAGCTAAGGGACGGCTCTCGAAGTAGTAAAGTTCCAGGAGCATCTGCTCGTCTGGCCTCAAGAGGGCAATGGCGTTTCGAAGTTCGTCAAGCCGGCTCTCGTTGTCCAGCACTTCGTCCACCTCCTCGTCGCTCAAGTTGGGTCTGTCCTCGATGCTGAGATATTTGACGCGCTTCTTTCTGAGCCACGAGACGGTGGTAGTGTAGGCGATGCGGCAAACCCATGTCGAGAACGAAGAACGACCGATGAACGAGTCGAGACGGCTGTAAGCGCGGACAAAAGCGTCCTGCGTCAACTCCTCGGCATCCTCGTGGTTCGGCACCAGACGCGACACGATGGCAAACACTTCGCCACCGTATCGCTCCAGGAAATAGCCGTAATCACTCTCGTGACCGTCAAGGATGCGGGCTATCAGTCGCTGCTCGTCCATCAGTTTCGCTTAGACTTCGAACTCGTCTTTCTTCTCTTTGGGCTGTTCGGCCTTACGCTCTGCACGATAAGACATAAGCAGACCTATGCCGCCACAGATGCAGACGCACGCCACATAGACGATGCTTCCGACGCGGTTACTATAACGGTACACGAAATCTTCATCGGCACGGAAAGAGTAGTCGCCATATGTAGCCCACATATTGATGCAAAAGCCGAGCAGGAAGCCGCAGCCGACGCCAAGCAACAGCCAGCCGATGCGGAGGGCCGTATACTTGTTGCCGCTGCTGTAAAGGCTGATGCCTTTGAAGTCGATGTTCTTCAGTTCCGTGATTTTACTGATGAGCATCAGCCGCTCGCGCTTGTGGACGAAGAGCTCGATGACTTTGTAAATGCCGCCAAACACGATGGCGAAGTTCAGGGGAATCATAATCCAATCCATAGTCTTGATGTTTTTAGTTACATGATGTTTTACTTGTCTCTACTTAGTTAGACGCGTCTTTTCGCAAAACATTACATAAAGACACAAAAAAAAGTGAAGCGTCCTTCACTTAATGACTCGGTTGTCTGCTTGCCATCACATTATATCTTTTGTGACACAAAGTTATAAACTTTTTCTTGTGATTCGTGTAGTTTTTCGTAACTTTGTTGCGTCTAATGGGTGAAATGATTCGAAACAGAACGACAATGACAGACACAGAAAGACAATTCGCCAAGACCGTCCGCGAGCACAAGAGCACTATCTACACCGTTTGCTACATGTTCTCGAAGGACGACGACGAGGTGAACGACCTCTTCCAGGAGGTGCTCATCAACCTTTGGAAAGGCTACGAGAGCTTCGGGCATCGCAGCGACATCAGGACGTGGATTTACCGTGTCGCCCTCAACACCTGCATCTCTCTCGACAGGAAGAAGCGGCGCTCGGGAACCGTTCGCTTGGCGATGGACATCAACCTCTTTGAGGACCGCGACGAGGACACGCGCCAAGTGGACTTGCTCCACAAGCGCATCTCGCGCCTGCAACCCTTCGACCGCGCTATCGTCCTGCTCTGGCTCGAAGACCTCTCTTATGAAGAGATAGGCCAGATAGTAGGCATCTCGACGAAGAACGTCAGCGTCCGCCTGTTTAGAATCCGTGAGCAACTGAAGAACATGTCTAACGATTAAACCTTTGCCCATTATGAATACCGAACTTGAAGAGATGCGCGAGCAGCTGGACCTGCTGAAGAAGAAGCTGGAGAAACAGGAGATTATCAGCGAACGCCTGATAAGTAAGACCAAGGAGTCGCTGGAAAAGGATATGGCTACTGTGCGAAGGCAGTACAGGATCGGGCGCATTAGCAACTTTTTTGCAGTACCCCTTATCTACTATATAGTGGTTTATCAACTTGGTCTGTCGGTGCCTTTTGGGATAGCCACTGCAATATGGGCATTCGTCACCTTCGTTATCTTTTTCTTGCGAAAAGGCCACCTCTACAATCTGCAGTCAGACAATCTGCTGGAGGCTCAGTTGAAGGTGACTACCCTCAAGCAGCATCACCGCAAATGGCTCAAGTTCGATTATCTTTCCTTGGCATTCTGGTTGGCTTGGCTTGGGTGGGAAATCTATCGGAAGAGTACGATGGAGAATGCAGGAGATGTGCCCGTTCGTTTATATTTCGGCTTCGTTATCGGTGGTCTGATTGGGATTCTCATTAGCATTTGGCAGGTCGTCAAGACTCAGCGTCGCTACCAAAGAATGCTCGACCAGATAGAGGACCTCAAAACAGAGAGTCAATAGGCGTTCTCCTCCGTCGCAAGTGGGGACTTGCTCCCCTCTGCGCGGTCGCAATGACATTCAGTCATTGCTGTAAACACCGCGTTCGCCCAAAGGTGTCGGCTCATGTCCACATGGCCGTTGGGCTTAAAGGTAACTCCCTCTTCTTCGAGGAGCGTTCGTTGCCGCTTCCAGCCTGGAGCCGTGCGCCCTTGTACGTTGACGACTCTGTGACAAGGCAGTAACTCGGCTCCGGGTGTGTAGCGAAGCGTTCGTCCCACCATCCTTGCATGGCTCGGCCAACCTGCCAAAGTGGCGATGAGGCCGTAAGTCATCACGCGACCTGGCGGTATCTGCGCCACGATGCTCAGCACGGCATCGCGAAACGCACGAGCCTCTTCCGCCGACATCTTATCGAAACAATCCCTCATGACGCTAACGTTTCTTGGGCTTGGGGGCAGGCAAAGCCTTGCACGTCTCACGGACAAGCATGGAAAGATAGTCGCGGTCGTCCACGTCGGCGATGTAGAAGTAATCCTTCGCTCCATCATAAGGCGGGCGCATCTCGACGCTTCGCAGCAAAGGCCGAACTGCTTCGGTTGGCTTCAAATAGAAGCGGTCGTCGCAGATGAGCCCGAATATCTTGCCGTCGCAGTATATGCCGTAGTCTCCAAACATCTTCCTCGCCATGATTTCTCCTGCACCGCCACATTGCTCGGCGACGAACTGCACAAAGTCCTTGCTACTTGCCATCGTTCTTCTATTGCTTTAATCCTTGATTCTATTCTGCAGTTCGCGATGCTCTTCGAGCAGGTTCCAGATGCCGTCTTCCGAGAGTACGCCACGCTTCAAGTTCTTTGGCAAACGTCCTGCCTCGTCGGCGGCAAAGTCCTGCTTCCACTCGTCGCTACCATAATAGCTGGCGAGGGCAGCAATGTCTGCCTTTGCCTCCTCGTATTTGTCGAGCGCAGAAGAGAGCCTTTTCAAGGCAGAAGCAGCGCGGACGAGGTGCCGCTCCATCTTGCGAATGCGCTGAAGCTGCTCTTTGTTATTAGTGCTTACCATGAACAAGAAACTTTTTGCCGTCGGCTATGCAAAGGCCTTGCAGGTTCCTTACTCTCTTTTGGCGAGGGCAGGGGAGAGGTCACTTTTGTAGCCGTGATGTCGGCCTCGAACTGTATCTCCTGACGAGGCAGGATGCAGTTGCTGACAATCTTCAGATTGCTGCCGTCGGCGCTCGGCACAGCCTGTATTTCGATGAGGCGCTCTTCGCCAGGCAGGAGCCCTCGCAAAGAAGTCTCAGAGCGGACGTCGCCTATCGCGAACCAAGCGTCGCGATAGAGCGGGGCAATGCCCTCGTTGGTGACAAGCAAGCGCGTGGATGTGCCGTCCGTCTCGCATGTTTTCACCACAAAGCGATAGCCCGTCGCCATCGACCCCTTGCGGAATCGGGCAGCAGTTGCTACGCCGCCTCGCGGGGCGTCATTGGCTATCATGAAGGTGATGTGGTACTTCGCGGCCTGCTCTTCCCATGTGCGCCCGTACAGCCCGTTGGGGCTAAGGAAGTTCTTCTGGTCGTTGGATGAGTAGTAACTTATTTCGCCGCCGCAGACGCCCGTCTGCCATCTCGTGCCTTTGCCGATGGCGTTCCAGCACTTCTCGTTGTATCCGCTGCCGCTGCCTATCTCGTGCGTCTCGTGCATGAACGAGTCGTCGAACAGCCCGAAGCGTTTCTTCATCAGTACGCTGCTCTCTGTGACAGGCGAATATGTCTTGTCGCCAGCATCGATGGAGACGGCCCAAGGGATGTCGGTCATGATGGTGTCGAGGTGTTGGAAGAACTGCCGCTGGAAAGCTTTCGTGGGGAAGTTCTTGCCCAGTTGCAGCGTGGTGCCGTAGATGTGATATTCCGACCAATGCCCGAAGCCGACCTCGAGGAAAGCCAATCGCGGGTCGTGAGCATAGCGCTGGGCGAAGTCTGTGTAGAACTGGAGGGTGAAGCGCCTCAGTTCCGAGTTGCTCCAATCTGCGTAGTAGGTCGGACCGTCGCCGCCCGGGTTCTCCGAGAAGGTCTCGTTGTAGTCGTCGCGAGCCTTGATGTAAGCAGGCACGGCCGTCGTACCCTTGTTGCCGTCCACGTCGCGGCTCGACGGGTATTCATAGCGAAAACGTGCGATGAGCTGATGTCCTCGGCTGCTCACATCGTTCAGGATGTTTTCGAACCACGTCCAGTCGTACAGGATGGTGCCGTCGTCCTCGCATCCCGTCACGACTTTACAGGGCAGGCAATATGAGAACTCCAGCTGGATGGTCTTGCCGTAAGTGGCGTTGCGGTTGCGTGCTTCTTCGGGCCAGAGCACGAGGCCCGTCATGGGTTGCGGATGTGTGATGCTCCGCTTCAGCTCCACCGATTGCCACGATTGTGCGCGACAAGGCATCGTCGCCAAGGTCAAAATCAGGAATAAAAGTCGGGTTCTCTTCATCTTCGGCATCATTTTAGGAATGACGCTACAAAGTTAGTGATATAATGAAGAAGTACCAAATAAATTGAGCTTTATTTTGTGTTTTCAACGTCGCGTGTTACGATGGCAAACGACACGTGTGATGATTGCAAACATCACGTGTGACGTTGGCCAACTTCACGTGTGTCGTTTACAAACTAAGCGTGCCGTGTTTCATGACACGGCACGCTTCCTTTATTCTTGTGGCTTGTAACCAGGGATGTATTCCACTTTGTGGTCCTTGATGCTAAGGATTTTGCTCCAATTATGAGGAATGACATAGGCTCCGACCACTTCATCGATGACAAGGATGTAGAGGCAGCCATCCTGATAAGACAGGCTGCTGTGCAGGCTCTTGTGGCGATAGGGGCGCTTGGTGCTGTAAGGGTAGAGTTCCTTGTTGTGCCTCTCTATTTTAAAGAAGTCAGAACCATAGTTCAGGTGGAACAGCATGTTGGGATGATTCCTGACGTATTCGTATTTCGCCATGAACTTTAAATCACTCAGCACGCTCTTTGCCTTGGATTTTGGCACGACATACAGGTGGCCTTTGGTTTTGCTGGTGTTCGTGCGCTCCTCATCATACATCCATCTGTTGAAGTTCTGCGGACCGGCCTTGTAGTCTTCCTCGGTAAGGTCGTAGGATACCTCGTAAGCCTTCACGCTGTCGGTCGTCTCGACGGTTTGCTTGATGAACTTCGTGATTGGGCGGTCATCGTAGGGCTCTGCCTTTCCCCTTTCCTCGCGGACAATGTGCTCCACGGTAATGAAGATGTGTTCCTTGTCTCCCTCGTAATGCAGGGTTGCAGCTCTGGCTGCCTTGAAAAAGGCATGGTAGCTGTCCTTGCCATATAGTTCGAGCCGTTCGCCCTCCAGAAGGTCCAGCGCCAAAGCGTAAACGATGCTGTCCTTGTCCAATACGTGATTCTCCTTGTGGTAGCATTGGCGGGCCATAGAGCAGCCCCATCTGAAGGCACGCAGGCAGGAATCACCTGCTTCGATGGCTCCTTCCTGGTGCAGCGCATCTTTGGCAATGTTGATGGAATAGTAGGCTGCCTTCATAGAAATGCTGTCGCCATCGTATTGCTCACATTTTATGACATCTTTCTTTTCCTGCTTGTCGAGGAATTGTATCAGGTTCTCGATAGGGTCTTTATCTGGTTGTTTATTGTCGGAGCGGCTCGTACAGGAGGCTATCATGCTGCAAAGCAACAGGAATAATATGCTACGTTTCATTGATTCGTTGTTTAGGGGTTAATGGTTTATGATAGGTATAAGACGTCTTCACATTTTCTTTATTCTTTCATCTCTGCAATCGCCATTTGCAGTTGTTGCCCACTTTGCTCAATCTCTCTGACAGTCTCTTCGAAGGTGGGGAAGGATTGCATCATGGAAAGCATGGTTTGATAGTCAGAACGCGCAGGATAGATGTCTGCTTCCTCTGGGCAATTGGTTTTCGAAGGCATGAAAAGGAACAGCCCCACGGCAATTGTTGCTGCTATGCATGCTGCCCAAGGAAGGAAAGGTATCAGCTTTGTCTTTTCCCGAAGAGAGGGAATCCTTTTTTTGTCAATTGCATCCATCTGCTCGTTCAGCCGGGCCATGAAGTCCTCTTCGCTACTCATCTCTGGATGGTAGGAATGGAATATGTCGTAAAGTTCCTGGTCTTTCATAGTTCTTCTTTTAACCTTTTAACTT
>CACXUA010000018.1 GCA_902770725.1 uncultured Bacteroidales bacterium
TTCTGGTATCGGTCGATGATGTTCTTGACGTTGACACTATCGCCATCCTGAACAGCGAAGGAAGCGAAATCCCATTCTTCAACGGAGTGAACGGTGAGTCCCTCGTTAGTCTTGCGTTCTACGCTGATGATGTTTTTGTTGGCGTCGCTATTGAAACCTCCTGCATACTCGAGCAGGGCTTTTACGGTTTCCCCTTCTTTCATCTCGTAGAACATGGGTCGCTTGATGGCGCCACTGATATTGACAAGGGCGTCGTAGGCTCCTACGATGATGGCGTCGTTGTCCTGAAGCATTACATTGCCTGAAAGCTTGCCGTTCAGGATGTAGTCATAGACGTCGATTTTGGAGATGATTCTTCCACCACGACTTACTTTGATGTTTCTGAGGGTACCTATTTCGGTGACGCCTCCAGCCAGATAGAGTGCATTGAAGACTGTGGAGAAGGCAGACAAGGTGTATGTGCCTGGATTGATGACTTCGCCCAGAACGTTGACGATTACAGTGCGAGTCTGGCCAACGGAGAGTTTGATGCTGGAGCCCTGATAGTGGCTTCCCATCTTGCTGTTTATTTTGGCTTGGGCCTGATCTGCAGTCAGTCCTGCTACTGCTACAGGCCCTACCTTTTCGATAATGATGTTGCCTTCTGGGCCGTAGATGTCGATGATGACTTCATCTCCAGGTCCGAGGACATAGTTGGCTGGAGTCGCAATGTTCATATTGGGCTCGAACGTTAGCTTGTCGTTTTTGAAGAGGTCGTGACCGAAGATTTCTTTAACGTTTGATACGACGTCGGCAACAGCGGATTTGTTGTTTTGGGTGGTCGATTGCGTGTCGCCGTTAGGCTTTCGGATGCGGTCGCCAGCAGCTTGTGTGGAAGCGCTTGTTGAGCCTATTGCTCCACCTTGAGCCTGAGCTGCATCGTATTGCTCCTTGAGTCGGATGAGCTGATCCCTCTTCACACCTTTTCTTTGCAGGTCCAGAAGAATGGCAGTCTGGCTTTTTCCGGCTTCGTGCTGCTCTTGAACGTATTCAATTACTTCCTCGTCTGTCATCTGTGCCGACGCTTGGCCTACAGCGAAGCAGACAAGCATCAGAGCGATTAAAATTCTTTTCATGTATAATTGTTGCTTTGTTATTATTTCGAGTCTTTGTTGTTGCCGGTTAGGGCAAAAGTGATGCAAAGGTACACTTTTTTTGTCTTATATATAACGCATGCGAGGCTCGTTTTATTGTGCTGGCGTCGAAGAAATGAAAAAAACTCCAATTATTTTGCATATTTCGAAATTATTCGTACCTTTGCAGTCCATTTGAGGATACATGTCACCAAGGGGCTGACTGGATTTGACAGCAGGATGAGGTGTTGTGTAAGCACGCAGAGAGTTGTTAGCCGCTCTCTATAATCCCTGACTTTCAACAATTTAATTGGCGCAAACAACTACGCTCTCGCTGCCTAACCGAAGTACAGTAGGTTACTGGCTTTATCTCTTCACTAGGTGTTGAGACGAGACATCGCTCAAAAGCTGTTGTTCCGAAGCGTTTGATAAAGCGGTGCTAGAAAATCGGAAATAGTCGTGGGAGACGTCTCTATCCTGTGGCGAAATTCTTAGAGACTAAGGCAACGATTGGTGGTCCAGGTCTTGTCGTTGCACGAAAATGAAGGCTGGAATAAGCGTGTAGAAAGCACAGGACGTCCCTGTTTGGACGAGGGTTCAATCCCCTCCAGCTCCACTATCGTTTCGCCCTCACGGGATTAAACCCTCGTGAGGGTTCTTGCGCTCTGCCTTTGGCAGATGCTCAGGCGGCAAAGCCGGACTTTCGTTTCACTCAAGCGGCAAGCCGGAACAATCCCCTCCAGCTCCACTATCGTTTCGTCCTCACGGGATTAAACCCTCGTGAGGGCGAAATTATTTTGTTACATAATACGCAATTACGCTTTCTTTTTGCTATTTCGGATTTGAACGTAAAGTGGAACGTTTTAGAGAGAAAAACGTTAAAAATCCAGACTCGGCTAAGGTAGTTTTCCAACATCGCTAAGGTAGTTTGCAAACGTAACACTTCATCTTTTCAAATGACACTAGCCACGTTTGATATTTTAACGTGCCTCGATGGCTATAAGAAAAGGGTAAAAACGCCACTTTTTTACTCAAAATCGAGTGATTTTTCTTGCTCTTTTCTTTTGTAGGGAATGTACCGTCCACATATTCAGGCAGTTATATAAATCTGCGACAATTCTGTTGCCTTTACCCTAGGTACAGGTCGAGCATTTTCATTCCATTCTCAGGGAGGTTCGGAAAATCAATTTGTAAGCAAATTTGGCGTTTCTGTTTGCAAAATGTCATTTCTCGATTTGGCTCCACTTTCATTCCAATTCTGTCGTTTAACTTCAGAATTAGTTTATTTTTCCTTCCATATCTTTCCGTATCTGGCAAATAATGTTTATCTTTGCATTGAAATTCAATCAAAACCGTAATAGGAAGAGAAAATTCTGATGGAGAGTAATATCCTGCTGTTCTGCCTTTTCGCATTAACGGCTACACTTATAATATATGCTTTGCCAAAGTGGTTCCGACTATGGGGACTTCTTTTGGCAAACTGCGCTTTCTATTTTATGTGTAGCTGGCAGATGTCGCTTGTGCTGTTGGCTGTTATTCTGTTGACCTACAAGGGCTCTCTGTGGATTGCTTCATCGGAAGGCAGGCAAAGGAAGCGTGCATTGGCTCTGACAATAGTTCCTTCGCTTTTGCTCCTGTTCCTGGCTAAGTATGTTGGCCTGATTGATGAATTTGTTCGCTCGCTATTGAACTTGATAGGCGCAGGAGAAGTTTCTGGGAATGGCATCAAAACTGTGTCAATACTCGGCCTCTCGTACTATGTCTTTAAGGCAACGTCCTACTCCATTGATGTCTATCGCAAAAAGTATGAGGCAGACACCAACTTTGTAAATGTCTTTGTGTACATCTCCTTCTTCGCGCATATCTTGTGTGGCCCTATCTCCAGATATAATGTCTATAAGGAGAACCTGCATGAAATCGGTTATCGCGAAGAGTTGGCTGTAGCAGGAATCCGCAAAATCATTCTCGGCATCTTTATGAAAGCTGTCATAGCAGACAGGCTGTCCTTGTATGTGTCGAACATCTATGCAGACTACTCTTCTGTTCCTGGGCTGGCATTATGGATGGCAGCAATATTCTATGCAATCCAGTTGTACTGCGACTTCGCAGGCTATTCTTATGTTGCAATCGGTTTTACTGATATGCTTGGGTTAAGGTGTGAGGTCAACTTCAACAAGCCATATTTTTCTAGGACAATAAAGGAGTTCTGGAGTAGGTGGCACATAACGCTTTCCTCCTGGTTGCGAGATTATGTATATATCTCGCTAGGTGGTAACAGATGCTCAAGGTTCCGCTACTTCGTGAATATAATGCTGACATTTCTCGTCAGTGGAATTTGGCATGGAGCAGGCTTGACATTCATCGTTTGGGGATTGTTGCACGGCCTCTTTGTCTATCTGTCGCCTAAAGCGTTGAGCAAGACGAACAACAAGGCACTTATCTGTGTAAGCGTCCTCATTACATTCTTTATCAGCGTATTCCTCTGGATCTTCTTCAGGTCGGAAAGTGTTTACGATGCTTCAATGTTCATCTGGAGGATGTTCGCCGATGTTCACTTTGATATGACATCCATACAGTTGTCCATTCTTCCTTTCGACAGTCGTAATACTTGTGTTGCAAAATTCATGGTAGTCCTTGGCTTTGTCCTTCTGCTTGGCCTTAAAGAATGGAACGATGTCTTCGGAAAGATGAAGGGACGGGCATGGATGAGGTCTGCATGGTACATCTTTATGATATGCAGTATTCTCCTGTTCGGAAAGTTTGGTGCAGGATTTATATATGGTAACTTCTAATTAAGACTCAAATGAAAAGGCTGATTATAGAAGCAATTATTGCCGTCCTGCTTGTAGCAACAGTTGTAGCAACAAAGCCAATCCTGTTTAGGAAAAGGATGGCTTCAGGTAATTTTGGGATAGAGGCATTAGTGAATAGGGGAAAAGTGGATCATTTGTTCATAGGTAGTTCAATGTTCAGGAGTGGGATGCAAGCCGACGACATTAAGACTGACGACCTATACCTAATAGCTTATGACGGTAATCAGCCATACTTAATGTATAAGGTCATCTCATATTTGCTGAAGAAAGGAGTGAAGATAAATAATCTTTATTGCGACATGTATGCCTATGCCGCAGTATCGACACCATCTGTCTTTGACGAAAGAATCTTCCTCGATACGGACCTGTCCTTGCAAATGGACGTGCTCGATGAAGTGAAATCATATGGGACGGGAGGCTTTGGTACCTACTACGATGCGCTCGTCACATCGAATATGGAGATGATGGCAACATGGCCAATCAGCTATCCACTCATTAATGCGCGATACGACAGAGGAGCCTCTTTGCCGTCAAACGAAAAAGGTCAGGCAGCAGAAGATCTCCTTGCAAGCAAAGTAGATGCTGCTCCATCAGTGCTCAACGAAAGGCAAGCCTATTACATTAAAGAAATAGTAAAGCTATCCAAGGAGAATGGCATAAACCTGTACTTCATAGAAACTCCGAAGTATAGGAAAGTAACAGAAGAAACGAGCTATCCCTTGATAATGGAGCAATATGCCTCGCTGCTGAAAGGAATTAACATGGTAATGGACGAAAACACATATGGCAAAATCCAAGCAGGGTCGGAGGTTTTAAGGTATCCGTTCGATGATGACAATGCAGAAAACTTTTCTGACCTCCTGCACTTGTCTGGTGTTGGAAGAGGGCTTTTCTCAAAAAACCTGCACAAATTGCTTGGAATATCATAAGCCCCCCATCCTGCCATTCCCTGTTGTTCAATTATTGCACAAGTGCTTTGAGTTTGTTGTATGACTCCTCCCATGTGAACTTTTGTATGTTGCGATTTCCCTCCAAGGCGAGTCGCTTCCTCAGTTCATGATCTGTAATGAGGCGAATGATGTTCTTTGCCAATGCTTCCACATCATAAACGGGAGATAGAAGAGCGTTCTTTTCATGTTCTGCCATACAACGAAAACCACCATTGTCTGTGCATGCTACAGCACAACCGCATATCATCGCCTCGCCAACAGTAAGTCCGAATCCCTCAAAGTCTGATGCTGCCACGTAAATGGCTCCATTGTTATATATGTCACAAAGTTCCTGGCCTATTGGCTGGCGATGGTAGGTGTACCACGAAGGCATGTCTTTAGGTGCGACACACGTTCCAAACATCGTGACGTGCAGTTCTGGTATTTGCTTCTTCACAATCTCAAGTGCAGCACGGCTGTCCTGAACGCGTTTGTGCTCAAGAGTATGGTTTAATAGAACTATTTCATATGGCAATCTGTCTTCGATGGGCTTCTTTAGAGAGAATCGTTGGAAATCGAAACCATTTGTGACGAGTTGTGATTCGCTTCCACTATCCTTTACGATGTCTTGTAGCCATGGCGCGATAACAACATTCTGCATTCCAAATCGATATGATGTCCTTACTGCTTCAGGACTGTCTCGCCATATTTCATAGTCTTGTATAAGATAGAATTTGTTGCTTTGTGGAACTTCAGTAATCTTGTTCAGTTCTACTGCAGTATCGTAGGCTGTGGCAAAAACGATGTCTGTGTTGCGAAAGGAAATGAATGGGAGATGATAGCAGTACGGAAACCATTTCTTGATTGAACCGTTCAAGGCGAACCATTCTCCAGCATGCATTTCACCACACATTTTCCTGTAGAGATATCCTGCAAAGCCATAAATATGTCGCAGAGGATTAGCGTAATGACATCTTGCATGCGAGAAAGCAAGAACTACATCATAACTATCAAGCGCAAACCTGTTGGCATATTCGTACACGACCTTGTAGCCACCGACGGGTACGCATTTCCGAGTTGTTGCGTCAATGTCGCATCCTGGTAGTAAAAATATGATGCGCTTTATTTCTTCTGTCATATTATCTAATAGAATCGTTTAGTGCTCTTTGCAGGCCGTTTGTGTCATGTTGTATGTCAAGCGAAGGAGGACGATGCTGGCTTGTGCCAGATATCGTGGAGTTGAACGCTATGAACTCAAATGAGCAGAAACATTGTTTACTTATATAGTATTTACGGGGACAAAGTTACATCATTTTTTTGAATTTTCCTTGTTTTGTAACGCATAATTCAATATCTTTGCAGAGGAAAACTTTATAAATACTAATATGAGAAAACTATTATTCCTTTTTCTGGTCACTTTTTGCTTGACCACAAGTGCTAAGACAAAAGTCATTGATTCCAAGACAACATTTGCTAAGGAAGTGCTGCAACCTTATGTGGACAGAGGCGAGCTTCCAGGCGCAATCAGTATCTTCTACAACAACGGAGTGCAGGAAACTTGCTGCATCGGATATGCAAACGTCGAGAAGAAACGCCCCATCAAGCTCGACAACGTCTTCATGCAATGCTCGCAGACCAAGGGCTTCTGCGGTGTGACGATTGCCAAGTTGGTCGAGGAAGGCAAGCTCTCGCTCGATGATCCTGTGTCGAAGTATCTGCCTGAGTTCAAGGAACTTTGGGTTCAAGACAGCGACAAGGACGGCATCAAGACGCTTCATAAGGCCAAGAACGTGCTGACGGTTCGCATGGTCCTCAATCATACTGGCGGCTTCCCCTTTGAATGTAGTGCGAAACGCAATGATGTGCGTGGTGGTGGATGGTCAGGAGGTGCGCCTCTCAGGCAGGTCGCTTCTATCGCTGCAGCCTCTCCCATCTCGTTCGAGCCTGGCACGAGAGACCAGTATTCCAACACTGGAATTGACATTGGTGCAGCAATCGTCGAGGTCATTACCGGCATGAAGTGGGAGGATTATCTGAAGAAAGAAGTGCTCGACCCCTTGGGAATGAAGTCAACTTGGTTCTGGCCTACAGACAAGCAACTGAAGACTCAGGTCGAGATGTACGATACTCATAAGGATGCTCCTGCAACCTATCGACTCGAGAATGGCTGGGAACAGCGTCCGTACAACGACGGTCATGTGTTCGCATCTGCTGGCGCAGGTCTCTGGACAACAGCAAACGACCAGCTGAAGTTCTATAAGATGCTCATGAACCTGGGCATTGGCGACAATGGCGTTCGCATACTGAAAGAAGAGACTGTCAAGTCTATCCTTGCTGTCACCACAAGGCCTGACAACCTCGGCGGCTATTCGCTTGGACTCAATGCACCTAAGAAGGATGGCGAGAACGAGTGGTTCGGTCACGGAGGAGCATGGGGAACGAACTGTATGGTAAATTGGCACAAGAAGCAGTTGAAGCTTTGGGTGGTGCAACTCAATGGTGGTCAGCCCTGGAATAATGCCATGAATGAAGCTGCAAACAAGTTCTTCTCACAGACAATCGATACTTCTGGTATTGACGCTTATACAGGCAGAACGAAGTAGTTCGCAGTTCAGGCGTATCAGTAAATAGTCGAATGATAACCAGCACACAGAACCAACGCATCAAGCACTTGCTGCTTCTCCAGCAGAAGTCGGCACAAAGAAGAGCCGATGGACTGTTTGTCGTCGAAGGTCGTCGTGAGGTGGAACATTGCCTTGAGGCAGGTTTCACCCTTCGCACGGCCTTTGTGTGCGAGGAGATTGCTGAGGCTTCACTCTCATTGCCGCAAGATATTGAGGTCGTTCCTGTCAGTCGAAACGTCTATGAGCGCATCGCTTATCGTGGAGGCACAGAAGGTATTGTGGCTGTTGTAGAGGCTCGAAAGACAGAACTCACCGACTTGAAGCTGTCGTCTTCCCCTCTCATCGTGGTGCTTGAGAGTGTCGAGAAGCCAGGAAACCTTGGGGCAGTTTTGCGAAGTGCTGATGCTGCAGGAGCTGATGCAGTCATTGTCTGCGACCCGCTTACAGACCTCTACAACCCCAACCTCATTCGCTCGGCAGTAGGTGCACTCTTTACCGTTCCCTGTGTGGCTTGCAGTACAGAAGAATGCATCTCTTTCTTCAAAGAGAAAGGCATACAGATACTGACTGCACAACTGCAGGATTCGAAGCTCTATTACGATACTCCGATGACTGGTCCGACTGCCATCGTTATGGGAACAGAAGCAACAGGATTGACCGATCAATGGCGTATAGCAGCCGATGCACACATCCGCATCCCCATGTTAGGGCAATTAGATTCATTAAATGTGTCAGTCAGTGCTGCGATTCTTCTTTATGAAGCCGTCCGACAGCGCCAATTATATAATAATGTAAAATAAATGAGGCATATTACTTTGTTATTCTAAATAAATACTATCTTTGCAGAAGAAAACACACGAAAATAACATATAAGGTTAAAAAGATGAACAAAAAACGGCTCTTAAGCGCAGCGTTACTGATGCTGGCTTTCTGTTCCGTCGCAATGGCTCAAATGCGACTGGATATTTTACAAAGTGATAAGACCATCACATCCATTTATTTGGATGACATCAATTACATGGAGATAGTGCAGGGTGCACAGCCTGGAGAACTTGATGGCATCTGGTATCTTGGCTGGAGAGTATCGAGTAGCTCTACCCTGAAAATGCAAGGTGAAGAGCTACTAGTCTTTACTGCGGGCAAGATGAAGTGGATTAAGAAAACGTCGGAAACGCTATATTCTATGACGTATCCTGAGGGTGGTGTGATACCTGGCTCAATTCTTAAAGGCTTTAAGGAGGGTAGTACGAGTCCTACTTCATTTACTGTCTTTGCGATTGAAGATGATTTGCTCGTGTTGAAGCAAGGTACGACGCGCAGCTATTTCTATAAATCTAAGAAGGAAGCCATTAATGCTCCTGCGCTATCCGAATACCTTTTGCGTCAGCAATATGCCGATGGAGCAAAGCTTTGGGCTTCAAATATTAAGGGAGGGTACTCAGGATCAACAGCCACTCCTATGGGCAGGCACTTCGAGAAGTTCCGTGCTGCTACTGAAGATGACATCGCTTGGCTTGCAAATCCCAGTAACCAACCTGATGCCAGCTGGCATGAACTGGGTGGGTCTTGGGTGGCTAAGACGATCACTCTCTATCCCTTTGGCTCTCCCGTGCCCGCTGATGTCAACCAGCACGGTATCGGCGACTGCTGTATGTGTGCTGTCTTTGCTTCCTTTGCCTACATCTATCCAGAATGGATTAAGAGCATAATCCATAAGGACGGCAACAACTACACTGTGAACATGTTTGACCCCAAGGGCAACCCTGTTGATGTCGTCGTCGATAACAAGATGCTGGACAGCCAAGTTACAGGTAAGAACGGCAAGTTCGACTGGGCTTCCATCATGGAGAAAGCATTGATGAAGTGGGAGACATGTTTCCAGTGTAATAAGATTGGTGGTATTGGTACAGAACATGCAGCTCCTCCATTCACAGGTAATGGCAAGAGCTATAGCTTTGACTGGGGAGACAAACTTTACTCTTCAGAATATCGTTTGATTGTCGATTATGCCTTGAGCAATGGCATGATTAGTGTTGGTGGATTCCACGAAAGCGGAATAATGTGTGGAGAACTGGAGACCGTTACAGGCCACGCATTCACAGTAATGTATGCTGACGAGGGTGCAGACTATTCCCACGTTATGCGTAATCCATGGGGCAACGGAGGCTATCCCCTCGATGGCAAACTCAAGATTCCTATGGATCACGATATCCTGAGACTCGTGGACTTCCGTCTTGTCTATCCTGGCGAACAAATGGCAGAATACAAGAAGGAGAATCTAAATGGCTATACTCCACCTCGCTTCAGGCCAATGTATATGGACTTGAATCCTTCGGATGAAATGTTGCGTATGTACAATGTGAAGGACTACAAGCCAATTCCCATTCCTGCTGGAAAGAAACTCACAGACTTCGTAGACGAGGACGAGTAAAGCGTCTTATAGAGCGTCAAATATTTAAGACCCCTGTTGGTACACCTTATTGATTACTGGCAGGGGTCTTAATAATGTGTCTTGTCCATGGCCTATACCTTTTGGTTAAAGCCCCCAACTTTTGCCCAAGACCTATGCCTCCTTAGTCTCAGGTCTTAGCATTCTTTGCTCAGGGAATTTGTATTATTTTGCGAATCAGTTGTATTTAAAGTGTCAGGCTGTCCTAAACTCCTGATTATCTACGAATAAGGACAAAAAAAAGAAGCTGTCCTCACGGATCGCTTCTCCAAAAACTAAAACTAACAACTATTATTAACCTTCAAACAAATCTTTCTACTTAAACATTAAAACTATCTTATTTTATGATTAAGAGTAGTTTTTGTTTTCTTTTTGCACTGCAAAGGTACGACGTTTCTTTCAATTTGCAAGGGAAGGTGCGTAAAATATTAGAGAAATAGCGGATTTGTTGATTTATATCAAGACTTTAACACTGAATTGACGAAAATCAACACTATTTTTGCATTTTTTTTTGAGGAGAAGTAAAAAGTGCAAAGACAGGGGAGGGGAGTAAGGTGAAGTGAAGTAAAGATAAGTGAAATAAGGTGAAGTGAAGGGGAGTAAAGAAAAGCTACTCTTTATTCCTCTTCAAAGTCAAAGTCGAACTCATCGAACTCTTCTTCCTCTTCTTCTTCGCTCTCTTCAATGATGCTGCCACAGGGGTCGAAGCCAGCAGGAATGTCGAAGTTTTCCGACTGACTATAGCCCAGTTGGCTGTCTGCATAGACTTTCTGAAGGAAATAAGCTGCTATGGGGAGTGCTGCGTTTGCACCTTGACCATATGCCATGCTGGCAAAGTGGATGTCGTGCTCGTCGCCACCAACCCAAGCGCCAAAACTCAGTCGTGGAGTATAGCCCACGAACCAGCCGTCGCTATTGTCGTTGGTCGTTCCAGTCTTGCCACCCATAGGAGCAGTAATGTTGTAACGGTTACGCATGCGAGAGCCTGTGCCACCATCGACGACGCCTCGCATCATGATAATCATCTTGTAGGCGCTCTCTTCTGAAATAACCTCTTTCACCCTCGATTGGAACTGTGCCAATACGTTTCCGTCGCTATCCTCGATGCGAGTGACATAGAGGGGTGTGCGACGAACACCTTTCTGGGGGAAGGCAGAGTAGGCTCCAACCATCTCTGCAACGGAAATGTCGCAGGGGCCAAGGCAAAGAGAAAGCGAAGGATGGATGCTTTGGTTCTGGATGCCAAAGTCGTGCAGGAGCTTGACGAAAAGGTCAGGACTGAGTTGGCTAAGCAAATAAGCGGAAATCCAGTTGTTACTGGTTGACAAGCCCCACTTCAGTGTCACCATTTCTCCGTAGCGAGCACGGCTGCCATTTCTGGGAGTCCAGGCTCCACTTCCTGGTATCATGTATGTCCTTTGCTCATTGGGAGCAACATCGCAAGGCGACCAGCCGCTCTCCATTGCAAGCGAGTAGAGGTAGGGCTTGATGGTAGAACCGACTTGGTTCTTGCCCAGCGTACACATATCGTATTGGAAGTGGCTGTAATCAACGCCTCCCACATAAGCCTTCACATGGCCCGTTTCCGTATCCATACACATGAAGCCTGTGCGAAGGAAGGACTTGTAATAACGAATGCTATCGAGTGGAGACATCAGGGTGTCCTTGTCGCCTTTCGTCGTATAGACCGTCATTTCGATGGGTGTATTGAAGGCTTTGTCAATCTCTTCGTCGGAATATCCAGCCTTCTTCATCTCAATGTAGCGAGGACTTTGTCGCTTTGCTCTTGCCAGGTTTGATTTTGCTTTGGCAGCTGTGATGGCAGAGGCGTAAGGAGCATTCCTGTTGTTGCGTTGCTCCTTGTCGAAGAGAGGCTGCAGCTCGCCTGTGACATGCTTGGCAACAGCCTGCTCAGCATATTCCTGCATACGGCTGTCGATGGTGGTATAGACCTTCAAACCATCGGTATAAATGTTGTAGGGTCGTCCGTCTCGATTGTAGTTCTTGTTGCACCAACCATAGATTGGGTCGCGTTCCCATGCAATCGAGTCTTCATAGAACTTCTGGTATTGCCAGGAAGCATAGTCGCTGCGGACAGGTTTCTTAGCCATCAGGATTTGACGCAGGTAGTCGCGAAGATAAGTGGCATGCCCTTCCTTGTGGCTTACGCGATGGAAGTTCAGCCCAAGCGGACGCTCTCTGAGTTCTTCCCTTTGCTCTTCTGTGAGGAATCCTGCCTTCTCCATTTGCATCAAAACAGTATTGCGACGGTCTATGCAACGTTCTGGACGACGAACAGGATTGAAATAGCTGGGGTTCTTGCACATGCCTACAAGCAGGGCACACTGGCAAGTGTCGAGGTCAGAAGGATTCTTTCCAAAGTAAGTCTGGGCAGCCGTCTTGATGCCTACAGCATTGTGGAGGAAGTCGAAGTAGTTGAAGTACATGCCGATGATTTCCTCCTTCGTGTAGAAGCGTTCCAGTTTGAGCGCAATCACCCATTCGATAGGCTTTTGCAGGAGTCGCTCCATTGTTGTGGCAGCCTTCTCAGAGTAGAGTTGCTTGGCAAGCTGTTGGGTGATGGTACTTCCACCACCAGCACTCTTTTGCTGGAGTACGCCTCGCTTCACGATAGCTCTCAAGAGGGCTTGGAAATCAATGCCATTATGTTCGTAGAAGCGCACATCTTCAGTCGCGATAAGAGCCTGAACAAGCGCAGGAGGCAGTTCGCCATAGTCGGCAAAGACACGGTTGGCGCTGCTGTAGCTCCAGGTTCCCAGTTGCTTTCCATCAGCAGAGAAGACCTGAGTGGCAAACTTATTGACGGGGTTCTGCAGTTGCTTGATGTCAGGCATGTAGCCAATGGCGCCTGTAAATATGCAGACGAATATGATGCCAACAACAAGGATTCCTAAGATATAACATACCCAAAGGAAGCGGAAAACCTTCTTTCTCATGAGAAATATAGTTTTAAGACTACAAAGGTACGACATTTAATTGAAAATTAAAAATGAAAAGTAAAAAAATATAAGAATTATAAAATAACTATGAACTATGCGCTATGAACTATGAACTTTTTACTATCTTTGCACAGAAAAACTGTAAAGTGATGCAAATTAGAAGCCTTGTAACCATTGCCTACCATACGCGCGAGAAGATTGAATATCTGATTCGTATGGCACAAGAGTTTGAGAAGCACCCCAATCGTCGACTTCTCGAGGGAAGAATAGTTGCCACATTGTTCTTCGAACCAAGCACTCGCACACGTCTCAGCTTCGAGACTGCAGCTAATCGTCTTGGCGCAAAAGTCATTGGCTTTGCCGACCCAAAGGTGACAAGCGGCACGAAGGGCGAGACCCTGAAGGACACGATTATGATGGTGTCGAACTATGCCGACATTATCGTGATGCGTCATTATCTGGAGGGCGCAGCCCAGTATGCCAGCGAGGTGTCGCCTGTACCCATCGTCAATGCAGGCGATGGAGCCAATCAGCATCCCAGCCAGACGATGCTCGACCTCTATACCATCTATCAGACGCAAGGAACGCTCGAGAACCTCAACATCTATCTGGTTGGTGACCTCAAGTATGGCAGGACGGTTCACAGCCTCCTGACGGCTATGCGCCACTTCAATCCGACCTTCCACTTCATTGCTCCCGACGAACTGGCTATGCCTGAGCACTACAAGATGTATTGCCACGAGAAAGGCATCAAATTTGTGGAGCATCAGGACTTCGACGCTGACACGATTGCTGGAGCAGACATATTATATATGACGCGCGTGCAAAGGGAACGCTTCACAGACCTCGACGAGTACGAGCGCGTCAAGGACCGTTATCTGCTGAGCCTCCCCATGCTGGCGAAGGCAAAGCCCAACATGAAGATTCTTCATCCGCTGCCACGCGTCAACGAAATAGAGTACAGCATCGACGACACGCCCTATGCCTACTACTTCCAGCAGGCTCGCAACGGTCTCTATGCACGTCAGGCCATCCTTTGCGACACGCTTGGCATCACGCTCGAAGACATTATCAACGATAAAACCATCATCTCATGAAAAGACAGGAGTTACAAGTGGCTGCCCTCGAGAACGGCACAGTCATCGACCACATACCTTCGTCCAAGCTTTTCGACGTGATTAGCCTGCTCCATCTCGAGACAGTGCATTCTGCCGTGACTGTAGGCTACAACCTCAAGAGCAAGAAGATGCGTCACAAGAGCATCATCAAGATAGCCGACAAGTTCTTTTCCGACGACGAGATCAACCAGCTCTCCGTTGTGGCACCAAACGTTACGCTCAGCGTGATTCGCGACTACGAGGTGGTGGAGAAGAAGGAGGTGAAGATGCCAGAAGAGCTCGTGGGCATTGTCCGCTGCGACAATCATAAATGCATCACCAACAACGAGCCGATGCGCACTCGCTTCCACTTCCTTGGCAAGGAAAGGGGAACCCTTCAGTGTCACTACTGCAACAGGGAAATCAATCTGGCAGATGTGAAATTAGTATAAGCCTCTCCTAATCCTCCCCTAAAGGGAAGGACTTAATAGACCAAGCGTTAAAAGGAATATAGTAATTAGTATAATTGTAAATAGTCAAATTGTAAATGAATCAGGATTCAACCATCTTCTCCCTCATCGAGAAGGAGAACCAGCGACAGCGTCGAGGCATGGAACTTATTGCCTCAGAGAACTATGTAAGTGACCAGGTTATGGCAGCCATGGGCTCGTGCCTGACCAACAAATATGCCGAGGGCTATCCTGGCAAGCGCTATTATGGCGGCTGTCAGGTTGTGGACGAGGTGGAGCAACTTGCCATCGACCGCATCTGCAAGCTCTTCGACGCAGAGTATGCCAACGTGCAGCCTCACTCGGGTGCTCAGGCCAATGCAGCCGTCTTCCTGGCTTGCCTGAATCCTGGCGACACCTTTATGGGCTTGAACCTCGACCATGGTGGTCACCTCAGCCACGGTTCTCTCGTCAACACGAGTGGCATCATCTATAAGCCAATCGGCTACAACCTGAAGAAGGAGACTGGTCGTGTGGATTATGACGAGATGGAACAGCTCGCTCTTGAGCACAAGCCTAAGCTCATCATTGGTGGTGGCTCTGCTTACAGCCGTGAGTGGGACTATAAGCGCATGCGTCAGATTGCTGACAAGGTAGGTGCCATCCTGATGATTGACATGGCGCATCCTGCTGGCTTGATTGCTGCTGGACTGCTCGACAACCCTGTGAAGTACGCTCACATCGTGACCAGCACGACCCACAAGACCCTTCGTGGCCCTCGTGGTGGCATCATCCTCATGGGCAAGGACTTCGACAATCCTTGGGGCAAGACGACTCCGAAGGGCGAGATCAAGAAGATGTCGGCTTTGCTGAACAGTGCTGTCTTCCCTGGCATTCAGGGTGGTCCGCTGGAGCACGTCATCGCAGCCAAGGCTGTTGCTTTTGGCGAGGCTTTGCAGCCCGAGTTCAAGGAATGGGCTAAGCAGGTAAAGAAGAACGCTGCTGTGCTGGCAGACGAACTGATGAAGCGTGGCTTCGACATCGTCAGTGGTGGTACGGACAATCACTCAATGCTTGTTGACCTGCGCTCGAAGTATCCTGACCTCACAGGTAAGGTGGCAGAGAAGGCACTTGTGGCAGCCGACCTGACCGTGAACAAGAACATGGTTCCCTTCGATAGCCGTAGCGCTTTCCAGACTTCAGGCATCCGTCTTGGCACGCCAGCCCTCACGACTCGTGGTGCTAAGGAAGACTTGATGGTGAAGATTGCAGAGTTCATCGAACGCGTGCTGAATGCTCCAGAAGATGAGGCTGTCATCGCTCAGGTACGCAGCGAAGTGAACGCCATCATGGAGAAGTACCCGATTTTCGCCTACTAAGGTTAGAAGCAAGGAGAAGCCTCTCCTAAATCCTCCCCTAAAGGGAAGGACTTCCTCCTCTCCTTTTCCTCCTCTCCTTTTGGAGAGGGTTAGGGAGAGGCTTTTTTTTTAGCTGAAGATGACCGTCTTGTTCTTGTAGGTCAGGATTTTTCGCTGGATGTGTTTTGAGACGGCACGCGAGAGGACAATCTTTTCCAGGTCCTTGCCTTTCAGGACGAGGCTTTCGGGCGTGTCTTTGTGAGTGATTCTTGCCACGTCCTGTTCGATGATGGGGCCTGCATCGAGTTCAGCCGTGACGTAGTGGCTGGTGGCACCAATGATTTTGACACCTCGCTCGTAAGCCTGATGATAAGGCTTCGCGCCAATGAATGCGGGCAGGAACGAGTGGTGGATGTTGATGATGTGGTGCGGATAGGCGGCTATCATCTCGTCGCTGATGATTTGCATGTAGCGTGCCAGGACGATGAACGAGACGTCCTCCTTCCTGAGCAGTTCCATCTCTGCAGCCTCCACTTCTGCCTTGTTCGAGTGGTCTTTGTTGATGCTCCAGACGTAGAAGGGAATGCCGAACTGGTCGGCCACGTAGCGCAAGTCCTCGTGGTTCGAGATGATGCAGGGAATCTCGCAGTCGAACTCGCCAGCCTTCCATCGCGCCAGCATGTCGTAGAGGCAATGGCTCATCTTGCTGACGAAGATAGCCATGCGCGGACGTTTGTCGCTGTAGTAGAGGCTGAACTTCATCTGGTAGCGCTGCGAATAGAGCGTGTCGATGTAGTCGTAGAGCTTGTCGCGTGGAATCAGGAACCCTTCCAGCTCCCATTCTATGCGCATGAAGAACATCCCTTCTATCTTATCGACGTACTGGTCCAGATAGACGATGTTGCCCTTGTTGTCAGTGATGAACTTCGTTACCTCCGAGATGATGCCCTGCTTGTCTGGGCAGTGCAGCAGGAGTATGGCTGTGGTGTAAGGCTTGCTCATTTGTCGTTGTGTTTTTTGTCTGTTATCCTTGTGTTTGTCGCAGAACGTGGCATACTTCGTGACCGAACGTGGCGTGCTTAATTGCGCACTTAAGCGTGCCACACTCTTGGATGCTCTAGCACCAAGGCGCACTTCTAAGGTGCGGAAGGCGTTTTAGCTGTGCCATGGTTACCCTTTCAATTGCACTACAAAGGTACGACATTTTTCGCGCACGTGCAAACATTTTCTTAAAAAAAGCACGCAAAAAAACACACTCGGGTTTGGGGGCATTTTTGCTCAAGAAATGGATACAGAAATACAGAATACAGTTTCTATTTTGCACAAACTACAGTTTAAAATCTCGGACCACGAAATTTTATATTATATATAATATATATATATTATATATAATATAAGTTATATATTAACTTATATTAACTATTGCTAGAGAGTAGCGAGCAAGCAGACGAGTTTGTGCATGTGCAAAATAGAAACTGTATTCTGTATTTCTGTATCCATCGAACAAACAAAATGCCTCGCAGGCGGCTTGTGGAGGGACTTTCGGAGGATTTGCACACGCATACAGTTTTGAATACAGTTTTTTTTTAGGACGAAAAATGGACGCAAAACACAAAAAAAATAGTAAAAAATGCTTGTGGAGAGATAAAAAACGTGCCTCCAGCGCCTGCCTTTGATACTATTAAAACTCATAGAGTTTTACTACTACAAAAAATATGTGCAAATAAACGTGTTTATTTTGGCGATTTATTTTCTAAATTCAGATTTTTTTCGTACCTTTGCAGTGTAAATATTAATAACAAATGATGTATATATGAAACAGAAATTACTACTCCTTCTTGTGGCTCTGCTGCCTATGGTGGCAAGCGCTTATGATGTCGAGTCAAATGGCATCTATTACGACATCTCGGGCGACGAGGCTACCGTGACTTGTCGTGATTACGACTACAACTCCTATTCCGGTAAAGTTTACATCGCCCCATCTATTGATTATGGTGGCAAGACTTATCCTGTGACGAGCATTGGAGAATATGCTTTCTTTAGTTGCGAGGAATTGACCTATGTCCATATTCCTACCTCTGTGAAAAGTATCGCAGAATATGCTTTCTGTTATTGCTATAATCTTTCCTCCATCAGCATTCCCAGCAGTGTGACCAGCATTGGCGAATGGGCTTTCAGTGACTGCGACGCTCTGACAGCCATCACTATTCCAGAAGGTTTGACCAGAATCGACGGCTATGCTTTCGCTTATGACGACCAACTAGCCTCCATCACCATCCCTAGCAGCCTGACCAGCATCGGATACGGGGTTTTCTCTGGATGTACCAACCTGACCTCTATAACTGTGAAAGGAGGGAATCCTGTCTATGATTCGCGCAATAATTGTAATGCAATCATAGAAACTGCCACAAACACTTTGGTTGCGGCCTGTAATGGAACCGAAATTCCCAGCACTGTGACTCGTATCGGCGATGGGGCTTTCTCTGGGTGTAGCGAACTAACCTCCATCACTATCCCCAATAGTGTGACTGGCATCGGAGTCTATGCTTTTGAAAACTGCACCAACCTGACCACTATCACTATTCCAGAAGGTGTGGAAAGTATTGACGGTTATGTTTTTTGTAGTTGTATAAGACTGCGCTCCATTACTATTCCCAAGAGCGTGACGAGCATTGGCTATGAAATCTTTGCGGATTGCGCCGAATTGAGTTCTGTGAAAGTGGCAGAAGGAAACCCTGTCTTTGATTCGCGCGACAATTGTAATGCAATCATAGAAACTGCTACGAACACTTTGGTTGCAGGTTGCAAGAGAACCATCATTCCCAGCAGCGTGACCAGCATAGGCGCATGGGCTTTCGGTGATTGCCACGTTTTGACTTCCATCACTATTCCAGAAAGTTTGATCAGTATCGGCGACTATGCTTTTGCTAGTTGTGGCCTGACTTCCTTCACCTTCCCTGAAAGCGTGACCAGCATTAGCGAGGGAGTTCTCTTTGGTTGTAATTATATGACCTCTGTCACCATCCCCAGCACTGTGACAGAAATCGGCGAAAATGCTTTTGCTTGGTGCTATGATTTGGCTGATGTCTATTGCTTTGCAGAAGATGTCCCCACTACAGGTGAATTAGCCTTTGATTATACAGACATCTCCTCTGCCACACTTCATGTGCCTGCAGCATCTGTGGAGGAATACCAGACAACAGCACCCTGGAGCGGCTTTGGCACAATCGTTGCCCTGACAGACGAGGATATCGCAAATGCCATAGAAGACGTCAAGGCATCAGAGGCAACAACTGAAATTGCTCGCTACGACATTCATGGTCGCAAACTAAGCACTCCGCAGAGGGGCATCAACATCATTCGCTACTCAGACGGCAAGACAAAACGTGTCGTGGTGAAGTAAGCGAAGACCAAAGAGGTTGTGTCAAAACGGACAGACTCTCTTTATGTTAACCACGAATTACACTAATTACACGAATAGTTCAGCTACTAGTTGTCAGTTTATTATAAATTCGTGCAATTTGTGCAATTCGTGGTTAAATATTTTATCGTATCATGACACATCTTCTTCCTGTCTGTGTCGTTAAGCCATAAGCTCATAAGCCAAATAAGCCCCTATAAGACTTTTTTTCTGTGCAACTTGTCTCGTATTTGAAAATAAAGTAGTATATTTGCACGCGAATTTAGTAATGCGTCAATGAATACCAAAGAACAGTTCGAGAAGGTGATGGCGGAATGCCGTACTTTGTTTGTCAAGAAGTTGCACGACTATGGTGCAGCATGGCGAATCCTCCGTCCCTCGTCGCTTACAGACCAGATATACATCAAGGCCAATCGCATCCGCAGCCTTGAGATGAAGGGTGTCTCGCTGGTGGGCGAAGGCATACGCCCAGAGTTTATCGGCATCGTCAATTACGCAATCATTGGCCTCATTCAGCTGGAGAAGGGCTTCAGCGAGAAACCTGACGACATGACGGTTGACGAAGCCATCGAGGCTTACGACAAGCATGCGAACGAGGCTCTGCAACTGATGCTCCGCAAGAACCACGACTATGACGAGGCTTGGCGCATGATGCGCATCAGCAGCTACACAGACCTCATCCTCATGAAAGTCTTCCGTACGAAGCAGATAGAACTGCTCGAAGGCGACACTTTGGTGAGCGAAGGCGTTGACGCCAACTATATGGATATGTTGAATTATGCCGTCTTTGGCTTAATTAAGTTGACCTTCGGTGACGACCAAGCTCAAGCATAATCTGGCTCTTGCCGCAATGTACGTGGTGCGCATGGTGCTTGCCCTGACGTACCTCTTCTCTGGCGTGGTGAAACTCATTGACCCTCGAGGCACGCAGTACAAGATAGAGGACTATGGCGCAGCCTTTGGCATCAGCAATCTCCTGCCAGAAGGTGTGCCCTTGACGCTGGCTTGCATCCTGGCCATCGTGGAATTCCTGATGGGCATCTACCTGTTCTTTGGCATCCGTCGTCGTCTGGCTACGACCGTCTCCATTTGCTTCTTGCTCGTCATGACGCCATTGACGCTCTATCTGGCCCTGAAGAACCCTGTTTCCGATTGCGGCTGCTTTGGCGATGCACTCGTGCTCTCCAACTGGCAGACCTTTGGCAAGAACGTCGTCCTGCTCATCTTCTCCATCATTGCTCTTCGCTATTACAAGCTGATGCCTCACTTCGTGGGGAAGAAGTATCAATGGATGGTGGCACTCTGTTCGCTCGTCTTTGCCGTCGTCTTTATGAGCTACAACCTCTGGCGACTGCCCGTCATAGACTTCCGTCCCTATCACGTTGGGGCTGACATCCGCAAAGCATGGCTCGAAGACCAGCAGAGCTATGGGCAGTTCATCACGACCTTCATCATGGAGAAAGATGGCGAGCGCAAAGAGTTTGCACTCGAAGACTATCCAGACAGCACTTGGACCTTCATCGACTCCAAGACCATCGAGGTGGAGCCGTCGAAGCGAACTGGAGTGGGGGACCTCTTCATCCAAGACGCTACAACAGGCGAAGACCTGACCGACTTGATTCTGAGCAACGAAGGTTATACATTCCTCTTGGTGGCTCCCTATCTCGAAAAAGCCGACGACGGCAGAATGGGTGAACTGCTTGCGCTCCATGACTTCTGCAAGGAAAACAGTCTGCCGTTCTATTGCTTGACATCGAGCGGAGAGAAAGCCATCGCCAATTGGATAGAGATGACTGGAGCAGAGTATCCCTTCTGCCACGCTGATGCAGTCGTGCTCAAGACCATGATACGTTCCAACCCAGGCCTCATGCTCCTTCACGACGGCAAAGTCGTGGGCAAATGGCCCTCCACAGCCCTGCCCACCCCTCAAGACATAGAAAACATCGAAATATCGAAATAACGTAATAACGAACTTAATTAAAGAAATCATGAGAAAGAAAATCGTAGCAGGCAACTGGAAAATGAACAAGACCCTGCAGGAAGGTGTAGCACTCGCTACTGAACTGAAGAACATTCTGGCTGCTGAAAAGCCCAACTGTGAAGTCATCATTGGCACTCCCTTCATCCACCTCGCAACCGTTAGCGAGCTGCTGAAGGACAGCGTCATCGCCGTTAGTGCAGAGAACTGTGCCAACAAGGAAAGTGGTGCCTACACGGGCGAAGTCAGCGCAGCAATGGTGAAGAGCACAGGTGCTGAGTATGTTATCCTTGGCCACAGCGAGCGTCGCGAATACTACAACGAGACTCCTGAAATTCTCAAGGAGAAGGTTGACCTCGCTCTCGCAAACGGCTTGAAGGTCATCTTCTGCATTGGCGAAAGCCTCGAGCAGCGCGAAGCAAACCAGCAGGAAGCAGTCTGCAAGGCAGAACTCCAGGGCAGCGTCTTCCATCTCTCTGCTGAACAATGGAAGAATATCGTGATTGCCTACGAACCCATCTGGGCCATTGGTACAGGCAAGACAGCTACTGCAGAGCAGGCAGAGGAGATTCACGCCTACATCCGTAAGTGCGTTGCTGACGTCTATGGCGCTCAGGCAGCTGACGACACCACTATCCTCTATGGTGGTTCCTGCAAGGCAAGCAATGCTCCTGAACTCTTTGGCAAGCCTGACATCGACGGTGGTCTGATTGGTGGCGCAAGCCTCAAGGCTCCTGACTTCAAAGGCATCATCGACGCTTGGAAGTAAATCGTAAATAGTAAATCGTCAAATTGTAAATGAAGTACATTTTGTCCCTCATCTTCTGCTTGGGCGCTCTGAATGTGAGTGCCCAGCAGACCTTCACCGATAAGTTGCAACAAGTGGCTGACTCGGTGGGCAGAATCATTCTGCATCAGGAAAANNCTGTGGATAGCCTCTCTCATGGAACAAGGGTGAGAAACGGATATCGCATCCAAGTGTACTTCGGCGACAATTCACGTAAAGGTAAGGCTGAAGCGCGAGCTGCTGGCTTGCGCTTCAGGAATTACTTCCCTACACAACGTGTCTATGTCAGTTTCGTTTCACCTCATTGGCTTTGCAGAGTTGGTGACTTCCGCACGAATGAAGAAGCTAGAGAAATCCTCAGGCAGATTCGTGAAATGGGCATCTTCCGTGAAGCCGTCATCGTGAAAAGTAAGATTAACGCAAGAATATAAAATGGAAGAGCAATACAAGCACGAACTTACTCCCACTCAAAAAGAAATTTCAGAACACATACGCGCTATCCTCAATCTTCTTGGTGAAGACGCTCAGCGCGAAGGCTTGCTCAAGACACCTAAGCGTGTGTCTCGAGCTATGACGTTCCTTACTTGTGGCTACGAGCAAGACCCTGTCGCAATACTCAACTCTGCGAAGTTCAACGAGGATTACAGGCAGATGGTCATCGTGCGTGACATCAATTTCTATTCTCTTTGCGAGCATCACATGCTTCCTTTCTATGGAAAGGTTCATGTCGCTTATATCCCCGACGGACAAGTGACAGGTCTTAGCAAGATTGCTCGCGTGGTGGACTGCTTCTCGCATCGCCTCCAGATTCAGGAACGCATGACGAAGCAGATTCGCGATTGCATTCAGGAAGCTCTGCAACCTCTTGGCGTTATGGTTGTGGTCGAGGCTCAGCACATGTGCATGCAGATGCGTGGTGTGCAGAAGCAAGGCAGCATCACGACGACCAGCGACTTCTGTGGCGCCTTCAATCAAGCCAAAACGCGTGAAGAGTTCTTGCAGCTCATCAGAGCTTAACTTCCCTAATCGACCAAACGACTAATTTCCCAAACGACTAATATATGAAGAAACTCCTTTTAGGTGATGAAGCCGTTGCTCTTGGTGCCATCAATGCTGGGCTGAGTGGCGTGTACGCTTATCCTGGTACTCCAAGCACGGAAATCACTGAATACATACAAAGCCATCCTCTTGCCAAAGAACGTGGCATTCATTCGCGTTGGTGCACGAACGAGAAGACAGCAATGGAAGCAGCTCTTGGCATGTCGTACGCTGGCAAGCGAGCTCTCGTTTGCATGAAGCATGTGGGTATGAACGTCTGTGCTGACGCTTTCGTCAACAGCGCCATTACTGGCGTCAAAGGTGGACTCATCGTCCTTGCTGCTGACGACCCCTCGATGCACTCCTCGCAGAACGAACAAGACTCGCGCTTCTATGCCAAGTTCGCCCTTGTTCCTTGTCTCGAACCGTCCAATCAGCAGGAAGCCTACGACATGATGGCTTATGGCTTCGACCTTTCGGAGAAGCTTGGCGAACCCATCGTGCTTCGTGTCGTGACGCGTCTTGCTCACTCTCGTGCAGCAGTCGAAGTTACGGAGCCAAAGGCCGAGAAGGCACTCTCGCCTGCAACAGACCAGTGGGTGCTCTTGCCTGGTATCGCGAGGAAGAAGTACGTGAAGCTCATCGAGAAGCAAGATGCCATGAAGCAGGCTTCTGCAGAAAGCATATATAATAAGGTAGAGACTGCTGCCAGCAAGACGGGCATCCTGGCTTGCGGCATCGCATATAACTATGTCAAAGAAGCACTTGGCAGTGACGCCAACCTCGTCAAGATTTCGCAATATCCTTTGCCCGAAGAGAAGATAAAGTCTTTGGCTGCAAAGTGCGACGAGCTTCTTGTTATAGAAGACGGCCAGCCTGTCGTAGAGGAACTCGTCAAGGGTTTGCTTGGCGCAGGCTATCCTGTGAAGGGACGCTTGACAGGCGACTTGCCTCGAACAGGTGAGCTTACTCCTGACAATGTGGCAAAGGCACTGGGCAAAGCTACAGGAGCTGTCTTTGCTCCAGCCAAGAATATGGCAGCGCGTCCTCCACAGCTCTGTCAGGGTTGTGGTCACAGAGATGTCTATGCTGCCTTGAATCAAGTGCTGGCTGATTATCCTGACCATCGTGTCTTTGGCGATATCGGCTGCTATACACTTGGAGCCTTGCCTCCATTCCAGGCTCTCTCGTCCTGTGTGGATATGGGTGCAAGCATCACAATGGCCAAGGGCGCTGCCGATGCAGGACTCTTCCCAGCCGTTGCTATCATAGGTGACTCAACCTTCACGCATAGCGGCATGACAGGTCTGCTGGACGCTGTTAACGATAAGGCCAACATAACCGTTGTCATCTCCGACAACCTCACGACAGGTATGACGGGTGGACAAGACTCGGCTGGTACCAACAAGTACGAGGCCATCTGCCTTGGCTTGGGCGTAGAGCCAGAGCATGTGCGTGTCGTAGTTCCTCTGCCAAAGAACATGCCAGAGATAACACGTGTCATCAAGGAAGAGATTGAGTACAAGGGCGTTAGCGTCATCATTCCGAGAAGGGAATGCATACAAACCTTTGCGAGACACGCAAGAGCCAAAAAGCAATAGAAGCATGAAGAAAGACATCATCCTTTGCGGTGTGGGTGGACAAGGCATCCTCTCCATCGCAACCATCATAGGTGAGGCTGCTACGAGGGCTGGCCTCTATCTGAAACAAGCCGAGGTGCATGGCATGAGTCAGCGAGGAGGCGATGTGCAGTCGAACCTGCGCCTCTCTACAGAGCCCATCTGGAGCGACCTTATTGCCGAAGCTGGTGCAGACCTCATCATCTCTATGGAACCCATGGAAGCCATGCGTTACCTTGCTTACCTCAGCAAAGAGGGTAGGATAGTGACCAGCTCGAAGCCTTTCGTCAACATCCCTAACTACCCTGACGAGGAAGCTTTGCAGAAGGAACTCGACACCTTGCCCAGCATCAAACTTGATATTGAGACTGTTGCCAAGGATTGTGGCAATCCAAGAGGTGCCAACATGGTATTGCTTGGCATGGCTGCTCCAGCCATCGGCATCCTTTCTGTGGAAAGCCTCAGAGAAGCCATTGCTACGGTGTTCTCTCGTAAGGGTGAACAGGTCGTGGAAGCCAACCTCAAAGCTTTCGATGCAGGTGTCAAAGCAGGAACTTTATAACTAAATAACTAACATAAACCTATCAGGATAACTTATGATACATAATCCCGAAATGGAATGCATGTCCCGTGAGGACATGAGAAAGTTGCAGAGCGAACGCCTTGTAGCTACAGTGAAACGATGCTACGAGTCCGTTCCTTTCTACAAGAGGAAGATGGACGAACTCGGTGTGAAGCCTGAGGACATCAAGTCTATTGATGACGTCACCAAACTTCCTTTTACTACCAAGTACGACCTTCGCGACGAATATCCCTTCGGCTTGCAGGCAGTGCCGATGGACAAGATCAGGCGCATCCATGCTTCCAGCGGCACGACGGGTAAGCCTGTCGTTGGTACCTACACACAGGCTGACCTCGACATGTGGTCGGAGTGCTGTGCACGTGTCTTTGCCGTTGGCGATGTAGGCCCAGGCGATGTCGTTCAGGTTAGTTATGGCTATGGCCTCTTTACTGGAGGTCTTGGTGCTCACGACGGAGCAGCAAAACTCGGAGCCATTCAACTGCCCACCTCAGCTGGCAACTCAGAGAAGCAAATCATGATGATGCAGGACATGGGCACAGCTGCCATCTGTTGCACACCTTCCTATGCCTTGCACCTTGCAGAGGTCATTGAAAAGAACAAAGTCGATGTCTCGAAGCTCAAGCTGCGTGTCGGCTTCTTCGGAGCAGAGCCTTGGACGTGGGGCATTCGTCGTGAACTGGAAGCCAAGCTGCACATCAAGGCCATCGACATCTACGGCTTGACCGAGATGTGTGGACCTGGTGTAGGTGGCGAGTGCCAGTATCAGGACGGTACACACATCTGGGAAGACTACTTCCTGCCCGAGATTGTCAATCCTGAGACACTTGAACCGGTTGCCCCAGGCGAGGTCGGCGAGTTGGTCATCACCTCACTTTGCAAGGAAGCAATGCCCATCCTTCGCTATCGTACGCGTGACCTCTCGAGCCTTAACTACGAGCCCTGTAAGTGCGGACGTACAGCCGTTCGCCTTGGAAAGGTGTTGGGACGAAGCGACGATATGCTCATCATTCGTGGCGTGAACGTATTCCCAAGTCAGATCGAGACGGTACTCACAGAGTTCCCTGCTTTCACTCCACAATACTTCATTACGGTGGATCGCAAGGGCAACGAGGATACCTTCGACCTCGACGTCGAGTTGCGCGAAGAGTTCTTCTCGCCGAATCCTGGCAAGCAGATGCCTTTCATCAAGCCGCTCTACGACCGTCTTGTCTCCCTCACTGGCATCAAACCCAACATCCATATACAGCCGCCAGGGACCATACAGCGCTCTACAGGCAAGGCAAAGCACGTGAACGACAAGCGCGACTTCTCAAATTGGCATTAAAATGTTAGATAAGAAACAAGTTAACAGTATCATTGACTCGATGGGGCTTGGGGATTTCTCTCAGGCCACCATTCGAGACATACAGGCACTCTCGCGTGTCATTGAGGAGAAGACAGGCGAGGAAGTGATTCATCTTGAGATGGGCGTGCCAGGCTTGCAGCCTTCGGAGATTGCTTTGAAGGCTGAGACAGAAGCACTCAAGAATGGTTGCGCCACTATTTATCCTCCTAATGGAGGCATCCCACGCATCAAGAAAGCGGCTTCGGACTTCGTGAAGGCATTCATTGGCGTAGATGTTGCGCCTGAAGGTTGTGTACCGACGACAGGTAGCATGCAGGGTACTTTCGCTACCTTTACGGCTATCCATCATGCTTTTGCTGGAACGAAACAGGACACCGTGCTGCTCATTCAGCCAGGTTTCCCTGTGCAGACCACACAATGCGACGTGATTGGCCTCAAGCACGAAGCCCTCGACATCTACAACTACAGAGGTAACGACCTGATTGCAAAACTCGAGGAAATCGTAGCGAAAGGCAATATTTGTGCGATAGTCTATTCCAATCCTAACAATCCCTCGTGGGTTTGTTTCACGGAAGAAGAGCTAAAAGGCATCGGACGCATTGCTACGCAGTATGACATCCTCGTGCTTGAGGACTTGGCTTACTTTGCGATGGACTTCCGTCGCGACCTTTCGCATCCCTATCAAGAGCCTTTCCAAGCCACTGTTGCACGCTATACCGACAACTACGTGCTGTGGGTGTCTGCATCGAAGGCATTCTCGTATGCCGGTCAACGCATTGGCGTGACTTGCATATCGAACAAACTTTTCCACCGTATCTATGCTCCCTTGAAGGAGAAGTTCGGTGTGGGCACCTTTGGCGACTTCTTCGTCGGCAGACTGATGTACACGCTTTCCAGCGGTTCGACACACTCCGTGCAACACGCAATGGCTGCCTTGATGGAGGCGGCTGTCAGGGGAGAGTACAACTTCCTCGACGACGTCAAGGAGTATGGTCGCAGAGCCAAGTTCATGAAGGACGTACTGCTCGCCAATGGCTTCTATCTCGTCTATGACAACGATATGGGCGCTCCTTTGGCAGACGGCTTCTACTTTACTGTTCAGTACCCAGGCATGAACGACTTGCAGCTTACTCGCGAACTGATGACCTGCGGCATTGCCGTCTATCCGCTCGACACTATGGGCTCCACGCAGCAAGGTGTGCGCATCTGCACATCCTTCTTCCGTCGCGAGCAAGAACAACTGTTTACAGAACGAATCAAACAATTCCATAAAGACCATGGATGTTAAATCTCCGTACCTTCATCCCGAGTATGAGACGCTTTCTCGGGAGGAAATAAACAAACTGCAGACAGAGCGTCTGCAAGAGACAATCAACAGATGTGCCAAGGTGCCTTTCTATGCCCAGAAGTTCAAAGAGATGGGCATCAAGGCTGAGGACATCAAATCGCCTGCTGACATTCGCAAATTGCCCTTTACCACAAAGCAGGACCTTCGCGACACCTATCCCTTCGGGTTGGCTGCAGTGCCCTTGACCGACTGCGTTCGTCTGCATTCCAGCAGTGGCACGACGGGCAATCCAACCGTCATCCTGCACACGAAGAATGACCTCGACGAGTGGGCAAATCAAGTGGCACGTAACCTCTGGATGGTAGGCCTGCGTCCTGACGACGTGTTCCAAAACTCATCTGGCTACGGCATGTTCACTGGTGGACTTGGTTTCCAGTATGGCGCTGAACGACTTGGCATGCTGACTGTACCAGCAGCTGCAGGCAACTCGTTGCGTCAGATTAAGTTCATCAAAGACTTTGGCACGACTGCTATTCATGCTGTTCCGTCGTACTTGACGCGCCTCTACGAAGTAATGCAGGAGCAGGGTGTTGACCCACGAAAGGATACGAAACTCAAGACCTTTGCCATCGGTGCTGAGCCTCATTCCGAGGAACAGCGCAAGCGCATCGAGAACATGTTTGGCGTGAAGGCTTACAACAGCTTTGGTATGTCGGAGATGTGTGGCCCTGGCGTCGGCTTCGAGTGCCAAGAGCAGAACGGCTTGCACTTCTGGGAAGACTATTACATCGTAGAGATTGTTGATCCAGAGACGCTCGAGCCCGTACCCGACGGCGAGATTGGTGAGCTTGTGCTGACCACATTGAAGCGTGAGGCTATGCCATTAATCAGGTATCGCACGCGTGACCTCACTCGTGTGCTTGGCCGCACTTGTCCTTGTGGACGTAACCATGTACGCCTCGATCGCATGAAGGGTCGCAGCGACGACATGATGGTGCTGCGAGGCGTGAACATCTTCCCCATACAAATCGAGAAGATACTGATGACGTTCCCAGAACTGGCAAGCAACTACCTCATCACTCTCACCACAGACAACGACAACGACAACATGACGGTCGAGGTCGAATTGGCAGAGATGTTTACTGACGATTACGCTCGTCTGCAGTCATTAACAAAGAACGTCACACGTGCCTTGAAGGACGAAATTCTGCTCACACCTATCGTGAAGCTGGTGCCCAAGGGTACGTTGCCCGTCAGCGAGGGCAAGGCAGTTCGTGTTGTTGACAAACGCAAAGTATATCAATAAAAGCTAGACGTTATGAAACAGTTATCCATATTCATCGAAAATAAGCGTGGCACGCTCCTTACCGTGCTGAACGTTCTCAAGGAAGCAGGCATCCAGATAATCGCCTCCACCATTTCCGATACACAGGATTTCGGCATCTATCGCATCATCTGTGATGACCCAGAGCGTGCCTTTATCGTGCTGAAAGAACAAAGCATCACGGCAACTATTACCGATGTCTTTGCCATCCAATTGGAAGACAAACCAGGTGAAGCCGCTCGCGTGTTGGCTCTTTTTGCCGAGGCGGACATCAGTATTGCCTACATGTACTCCTTCCTGCTCTCAGGCAAGGGTATCCTCGTGTTCCGTTCGTCCGACACGGAAAAGACAAAGCAAGTCATCAAGGAGAAATCCCTTCAGGAGTTCTGCTAATTACAGATACTCATAACTAAGTTCTATGAGACATTGGCCACAAATCACAGGTCAATGTCTCTTTTATTGTGCGCTATCAAGTTTCTGCGTTGAGAAGCATAAGGACTAATTGCCTGTAGCATAAGGGCTTCTAAGAAGAAAGCGTTAACCGTTAACTGTTAACTGGCAAAAAAGACATATATGCAATTGCTTTTTCTTTTAGGCATACATTATATATATATATTATAATAGAATATTAATATAATAATAATATATATAGTCTTGTTTCTTTCGAGGCATTATGAGCGTATGTGTGTATATGTTGAAAACGGCACTTAACACTTAACACTTAACGCTTCGTGTGTCTCCATAAAACGAGGCGTGGTTTAATCGCAAACTTAACGTGCTTAGTTGGCAAACTTAACGTGCTTAATTGGCCAACTTCACGTGTTAACTTTGCAAACTTCACTGCCCTAGTTCGTGAGGGTGAAAAGAAGAAGCCCCGCCACAAATGTGGCAGGGCTTCCAAGTTATTGTTCGTTATTGAGGCCTGTCTCGATTACTTAATTGTAACGTAAACGATACGCTGAGACTCAGGACCTTCAGCACCATGTGCATTTGTACCAGCAACCTTCACGCCACGATCCTCAAGATAAGCCTTGACTGCATCGCAACGACGCTGTGACAGCTTCTGGTTGTAAGCCTTAGCACCTTCGGGAGAAGCATAACCGTCGATAACAACAGTAGCGCTCTTGTCGATAGTGTTCAGCTTAGCCTTAGCAGTGTTGGTGAGAGTAGCCTTGTTCAGAGCGAACTCAACTGTTACGCCACCACCAACGTTCTTGGTGACAACCTTCTCAACAACCTTCTCGACAACCTTCTCGACGGGCTTTTCAACAGTCTTCTCTACGACCTTAGTAACCTCGACGGGCTTAACTTCGGTGAAGTAGTGCTGACCGTTGCTGGTCTTGAAGTGATAGGTAACACCAGCGGTAACCTGTGCGATAGCGTTGTGGCCATAAGCACCGCAAACACCATTGTCACAAACGATTCCTGCACCTTCATACCAAATCTTAACAGGATCGTTGTCGCGAGAAGTCTTCAGGACAACTGCAGGACGCAGGCTGATGGTCCAAGCCTTCTTCTCACCGAGGTTGAAGTCGAAGTCAAGACCGAACTTGAAGTTGCAACGGTTCAGGTCGTTACCACTCTGAGTGTCAACGAAGTCACTGCCTGGCCAGAAGAAACGAGTGTAACCTACACCGCCACGAGCTTGAATCTCGAACAGACGGGGAGCACCCTTATAGCCACCAAACCAGTTCATGAGGTTGATCTTGGTGTTAGCATATACGCTAGCATTGTCAACAACATTCTTGCTGCGAACGCCCCAGTTCCAGTTAGCGTCATCATTGAAGCCAGCCTGCAATTGGAATTCGAAGCTTACTACAGGAGTGATACCCTTGGTGAAGTTGATGCCAGCTACTGCACCGTTGGGTTTGTCCCAATCGTGGAGGTTAGAGCTTACGCCACCTTCAACACCAATTGACCAGTTGTCAAAAAACTTGTGACCAGTGTACTGTGCACTGGATGCCATTGCCATAGCGAACATAGCAATAACGAGTGTAATCTTTTTCATTTGTTTAACAATTGATTAACAATATTAGTGATCTTTTCTCTTTTTTCTAACGTTATTTTACACGCTTTATTTGGTGCAAAGTTACGACATTATTTTATTCTCTGCAAGAAAAAGTGTAAAAATTTATGCATTTTAGGTGCAAAACTTGCACACTTTCTCTAATTGTGTGTAAAAATAAGGTCTTAATTGTCTGTTTGTTCAGTTTTTTCTTCTTTTTCTGTCTTGTCCTTTACAACGAGGATTGAGAGCTCGTAAAGCACGTATAGTGGGATAAAGACGAGCATCAGCGTGAAGGGGTCGCCACTTGGGGTGATGATGGCAGCCGAGATGAGAAGTACGACAATTGCATGCTTCTTGTACTCACGCAGGAAACTCTTCCTGAGTATTCCAAATAGACTAAGCAACCAAGCAAGCAGGGGCATCTCGAAGACAATACCCATAACGAGGATGAGCATCGTGAAGTTGTCGATGTAGCTCTGCAGATTGATTTGGTTCGTGATGTTTGGGCTCAGGTTATACTCGACAAGGAACCTGAAGGTGAATGGAAAGACGAGTGCATAACCGATGGCACAGCCAATGTAGAACATAAGCGTGCCGCCAAAGAAGGCTGGTCGCAAATGCTTGACCTCATCCTCGAAGAGTGCTGGCTCGATGAACTTCCATATCTCCCATATAAAATAAGGAAAGGCAATAACAGCTGCCAAAGAGATGGAGGTCGAGATGTGTGTCATGAACTGACTGGCGACATTGATGTTGATAATCTGCACATCAAAGTCTGGCGAGAGCTTCACGACACCTCTGCCGATGGCATTGAGCCAGCGATAGGTGAAGAAATCGTTGCTTGTGGGAGCCAGGATGAAGCGGTCGAAGATGTAAGGCATCGCGATGAATGTCCCCACCATAATGACTGCCAACACACATGCACTGCGAAACAATGCCCATCGCAGTACCTCAAGATGGTCCCAGAAGGACATTGCTCCCTCTTGAACCTCTTGTTCTTCTATCTGTTCTTTGCTCTTGTCTTCTATCTCCATGCTATCATTTAAATAGAAGCCCCTCCGTTGAAAGAAGAGGGGCTCCTGAAAAGAAGATTACTTGTCGTAGCTTGCTTTTACGAACTTTGCTGCCTTGAGGTAGTCGGCACAAACCTTCATGCCGTCGAGGATGTTGGGTCTGTTGCTTCCTTCCAACTCGACAACCAAGTGCTTCAGGCCTGCAACGTCGGCATTGTTGAAGATGGCATCAAAGCCTACCATGCCGCTTTCACCAAATTCCTTATGGTCCTTGATGTGGAGCAGAGTGAAGCGTCCAGGATACTTCTTGAAGTACTCGACGGGACTAACCTGTCCACGTACTGCCCAATAGACGTCCATTTCGAAGAACACCTTGTCGGCATCGGTATGCTCTACCATGTAGTCGTACCACACCTTGTTCTCTACCTTGCCGAACTCGTGCGAGTGGTTGTGGTAGCCGAACTTCATGCCTGCTGCGTTCACCATCTCGCCGACCTTGTTCAGATACTTGCAGATGACATCTGCTTCTGCCAGAGTTTTGGGATAGTTGACGCCAGGGTTCACGATGTACTTCATGCCGGCACGCTTGTGCGCATCGATGCATTGAGCCCACCATTGCAGGGCTCCGTCGAAGTTGCCTGACTTCAGTTCTTCGTTATTCAGGTTGTGACCAACGTGGCTTGAGAGTACCTTCATGCCTGCTGCTTCGATGTCGGCCTTGAATTGCTCAGGAGTTACGCCGTAGAGCTTGCCGTCACCATAGTTGGCAGCCTCGACAGCGGTATATCCCATCTTAGCCAATGCTTTCAGTGTGCTCTCATGGTTCTGTGCATACTTGTCGGGGTTGCCAATAAGTTCACGAACTGAGTACATCTGGAAAGCAATCTCTTTCTTCTTGGCGTCAGCATTCAATCCATAACCAAAGAAGGTAGCGGCAAGGCAGATGAATATAAGAATCTTTTTCATCGTTATACCTTATTATATTATAATATGTATCTTACTTGAGAACCTTGACGCGGATGTTGCGATACCAAACCTCGTCGCCATGGTCCTGCATGCCGAAGTAACCTGCATCCTTGCCGCAATCCTTCATGATTTCGTAAGCAAGAGGCCAGTTCTTCTGGCTGAACTTAGAGGTCTGCACGAGGTCAACCCAAGCCTTGTTTGCCAAAGTGTAGCTCAATACCTTGACGCCATTCTGGTAGTGCGTGACCTTGCCATTCTTCACGACAATCTTCACCTTGTTCCACTGGCCTGCGGGATTAGCGTTCTGAGGCTTTGCAACAATCATGTCGTAGAGGCTTGTGCTTTGACGAATGCCAAGAGTCGCACCGAGTTTAGCATCGGGGTGACGCTCATTGTCGAGCACCTGGCACTCAGGACAGCTGATGTAGATGGGCTGATAGTTGAGCTTGCCGCGATTGTCGATGGTCTGCGTGATGGTAACGTCGCCGGCCTTTGTCTCTTCGGTCTTGGGAGCGTCATTGTTGATGGTAGCCGTTTCCTTGCCGAGGTAGAAGATGCCGGAGTTGCCGCCTTCGCTGATTTTCCATTCAATCTCGAACTCGAAGTTCTTGAACTTGTGAGCAAAGATGATGTCGCCACCTTCGCCACGAGATGTGCGTCCGTCGAAGTGCAGAGCACCGTCCTTGATGTTCCACTTGCTGGGGATGTGGTCCTTACAGTATCCACGCCAGCCGTCAAGGCTTGTGCCATCGAAGAGGACATAGTAGCCGTCCTTGTCAACCTTCAACGTGCTGAGGTCAACCTGAGGGTTCTCTATAACGACGTACTGAGGCTGAGCCTGTACGCCAGCCGCAGCAGTCAGAACTGCTGCGGCCAGGATGTTCCTAAGTTTCATTTCTGTTGAACTATTAGTTGTTTATGCGGGCATGTCGGGCAGAACGTAGCCATTCTGGTACTTAGGCTTGATGAGTTCTGCTGCAAACTCGCGAGCATTGACGGGATCTGTGTAGGTCTTGTTGAATGTGGGGTGTCCATCGTGGATGGAGAAGCCGTCCTTCAACATAGCGCGAACTGTTGCTTTCTCGGGAATGTTGGTGAAGCGCATGTTCTCGCCGTCCCATTCGAGGGTCTGGTTCAGGCCCTGCAGACGTGTAGCCACAACGCCCATTGCAACCATTTCGTTGAAAGGTCCTGCCTCGCTGAAGTCGGAAGCTGTACGTGTCCAGTCCTTCTTGCCTGCACGGATTTCCTTGATGGCACGAATCCAGTCGCGCTGGTGGCTTTCTGTGACACGACGGCAAACCTTTGGTGCATCAGGCACACGACCACTTACGAGGTAAGGCTTCTCGCCGTAGCAACCTACTACGAGGATGTCCTTGGTACCATAGAAGATAGCGCCACCACCACTTACGTTGAGGTTCTTGCCGATTGCGAGACCTTCGGGACGGAAGGGGATGATGCCACCGTCGCTCCAAGTTACCACAACCTCGGGCATTGCAACCTTCGGACGGTTTGGACGAGCGGGATAAGTCAGCTTAACAACCTGGGCGCTTGGGCAGCAGTCGGACATAAGAGGAGTGGAGCTGCCTTCAGCCTTGATGGGATAACCGAGGTCGAGAGCCTTGAAGACGGGGTGCAGGATGTGGCAAGCCATGTCGCCCAGAGCACCTGTACCGAAGTCCCACCATCCGCGGAAGTTCCAGGGGTGATAGATGGAGTTGTAAGGACGCTTTGGAGCCGGGCCGATGAAGGCATCCCAGTTCAGAGTGCTGGGGATTTCGTGTACCTCTTCAGGACGCTCCAAGCCTTGTGGCCAGATAGGACGGTCTGTGAAGGCATCCACGCGAGTTACCTCACCGATTTCGCCGTTCCAGATCCATTCGCAAACGAGGTTCACACCTTCGCCGCTTGAACCCTGGTTGCCCATCTGGGTGGCAACACCAGCCTTTGCAGCGAGTTTGGTGAGCAGACGAGATTCGTAAACGGTACGAGTCAGAGGCTTTTCGCAGTAAACGTGCTTGCCTGCAGCGAGAGCTTCTGCGCAGATGATAGCGTGCGTGTGGTCGGCAGTTCCGCAGATAACGGCATCAGCCTGATCCAGCAGTTCGGCATACATCTTCTTGTAGTCGTTGTAAATCTTCATGTTGGGGAAGAGCTTCTGATACTCTTCGAGGACGCCCTTTGCATACTTGAAGTCCACGTCGCACATGCCGATGAACTCGATGTCGTCATAGACTTCGCCCTTGCCTTTGTAGGTGACGGCGTTGATGTCAGCATGACCACGTCCGCCAACACCTACGCCGAGGAGTTTGATTTTGCCAGTTGGTACATTCTTCTTTGCCTTAGCTTTGCCGAGTACATCGACTGGAGCCATTGCGAGAGCAGCAGTTGCTGCAGTTCCTGCCTTGAGGAACGATCTTCTTGACATGTCTTTCATAAGAGAGATGTTTGTTTTTGGATGGTTAAACTTATGTTATTTGTTTTGAATTTCTTCTTTCTTTTCTGGCTCGGCATTGATTTCTTCCTCAATGTCTTTCATGCCTTTCTTGAACTGTGATACGCCTTTGCCGAGGCCACGCATGAGTTCGGGAATCTTCTTGCCTCCAAAGAGGAGCAGGATTACGAGGGCGATGATGATGATTTCCTGGCTGCCCAAACTGCCGAGGAATAAGAGTTGATTTGCCATATTGTAATGTTTAAAGTTTAATGTTTAACGTTTAAAGTGATTATTTATGCGGTCTGTCGATAAGCCCATAGCCGTTTGTGGCGTGGGCACGACGATAGTGTATCTGTTCCAGTTCCTTTGGTGTGCCTTTTGAGGGAAGGTCGTTCCGGCGGGCATCGTCGAGCATTTTCCATGAGTACTCGCTAGCGATGGCTGCATCGCGGAAGCGGGGTAGGGAGTCGGGGCGCTTGCCCGTGAGGATTGCTTCGCCCATGAGTTTGCAGAGGCGATCTATATTCTTGTCGCCATAGGGCTGCTCTATGCGCTCCGTCATGTGCTCGCCATGCATTTCGACGACGGCTGTCTTGAAGTCGTGCGTCATGCGGACAAAGCCCTTACTGCCAATGAGTTCCGTATAGGAGTTGTGGGTCTGGTCGAGGGCCAGTTGACCATAAACGAAGCCTTGGGTAATGTCATAGACGATGCCGTTCTCGAATGTTCCGTGACATTGCAGCCACCAAGGGTCTTTATAGTCCCACATGCGGATGGCTTGAGCGTGCCCTGTCTTGTATTCCGAATCGGCATACCAGCGGGCAATATCGACGTAGTGCATGCCGCAGTCGTGGAACGAGGGCCCTTCATATTCGTGCCCTTCGCCCGGAGAGAGCCCTGGCGTCATGTGGCAGATGCGAATGATGGCGAGTTCGCCAATCTCTCCGCTCTTGACGAAATCCTTCATGGCTTGCGTGTACCAAGCATTGCGGAGGTAAAGATTGACGGTACAGAACTTGTCGGTCGATTCTTCGAGCTTGACGACATCCCATTCCTCGCTGAGTTTGTAGGCGAGCGGTTTCTCGCAGATGACGTGCTTACCTGCTTTGACAGCTTTCTCGATGCGACTTGCACGGGTATCTGCCAATGCAAAAAGACCGACGCACTCCACTTCTGGGTCGTTCCAGATGTCGTGTTCGTCGGTTGTGAAGATGGCATTGGGGGCTATCTCGTGAGAGTGCTTTGCCTTTTCGGGGTTAATGTCGCAGGTATATTTCACGTCCCAGTAGTCGCAGGCCACAAGTTCCGTGAGGTGCTTGCGTCCCATCCTACCGAGTCCTATGATTCCGATTTTTATTCTATTCATTGTTGATTTGTGCCTGTTTTGCCCTTGTTTTGAGGCATTTTCGCACTTTCAGTGCGTAAAGTTACTAAATTTTCTTTAGTTTGACAAGGGTTTGGACTTTTTTTTAACCTTTTTTTACA
>CACXUA010000019.1 GCA_902770725.1 uncultured Bacteroidales bacterium
CCCAGACGAATAACGGCGATGTTGCCGTCCTCCAGATAGACTACTTTGTCCGTATAGTCTATGATAGGACTTGCGTCTGAGCCTAAGAAGAACTCATCCTTGCCGATGCCTACCACCAGCGGACTCTGCTTGCGTGCCGCGATGATTTGGCGAGGGTCGCGCTTGTCGATGATGGCAATAGCGTAGGCTCCAATCACTTGATGGAGCGCCACCTGCACGGCTTCGACGAGCGACAGGTTCTTCTTCACCATGATGTACTCCACGAGTTGCACAAGCACCTCCGTATCGGTGTCGCTCTTGAACTCCACGCCTTTCGCCTGAAGCTGCGTCTTGATGTCGGCATAATTCTCTATGATGCCATTATGGATGATGGCAAGATTGCGAGTGCTCGAATAGTGGGGATGAGCGTTGCGCGCCGACGGTTCGCCATGCGTTGCCCATCGTGTATGAGCGATGCCTACGCAGCCCGACACGTCCTTATCGCTGCAATACTCGGTCAGGTTGTCAACCTTACCTTTTGCCTTATAAACATTGAGATCGCCACTGTCGCTAATCATTGCCACGCCGGCGCTGTCATAGCCACGATACTCTAAGCGCTTCAGACCCTTAATTAAAATAGGATAGGCTTTCTTCGAGCCTATGTAACCTACAATTCCACACATGATGTCATTTACTATTTGACGATTTACTATTTACGATTTAATAGTTCTCCAACTTTAATGGGGAGTCAGAGAGGGCTGTTGGTGTTTTTTCTATATTTCACAAATGCCTGGTTCACGAGGCGGTTGCCACCTGGAGTGGGATAACGTCCGGTGAAGTACCAGTCGCCTTGATGGTCGGGGCAAGCGGCGTGCAGGCCTTCGATTGTTTGAAAGACGAACTCGACGGGGGCTTGCATCCCTGCCGGACGAAGCATCTCGGCCATCTTTTGGTTGATTTCTTCTATGCTGAAAGGCTTGTAGATGGCGCTGACACAATTGGTCTGCTCTGCTGTAGGCTTGCGGAGCTCTGCAAGACAAGCCTCGTATGTGTCTGTAATTAACTGCCACATGCCACGCTCTTCAATGAGGGCGATAGTAGCACGAAAAGCGCAGAACTCCTCCAGACGCGCCATGTCGATGCCATAGTAGTCGGGGTAGCGAATCTGCGGAGAACTGCTGACCATCACTATCTTCTTGGGGTGCAAGCGGTCGAGTATCTTGAAGATGCTTTCCTTCAATGTGGTGCCTCGAACAATGGAATCGTCGATGATGACGAGGTTGTCTTCATAGGGCCGCAGGGAACCGTATGTGATGTCATAGACGTGCGAGGCGAGGTCGTTGCGTGAGCCTGCTTCCGTGATGAAGGTGCGCAGTTTGATATCTTTCCATGCAACCTTCTCGCTGCGAACGTTGAGCCCTTGACTTCGCAGGCCCTCCATCATGCCGTAGAAGGCTACTTCTGCTGTGTTGGGGATAAAGGAGAAGACGGTGTGCTCGGTATCTCCGTCGATGGCTTTGAGAATGGGTGCTGTGAGCTGCTGGCCAAGTTGCTTGCGCTCGTGGTAAATGTCGCGGTCGGAACCTCGGCTGAAGTAGATGCGCTCGAAGGAACAACGGCTTTGTTGCTTTGCCTCCAAGATGGTTTCCACTGCAGAGCTGCCGTCCTTGTGTACGATGAGTGCCTTGCCTGCCGGTAATTCCTGAACGTCTTCACATGCGAGGTCAAAGGTTGTTTGCAATACAGCACGCTCGCTTGCTACGGCAATCACTTCGTCATCCTTGTGGTAGAAGGCAGGCCGTATGCCCCAAGGGTCGCGCATGGCAAACATCTCGCCGCTGCCAGTCATGCCGCACATCACGTAGCCGCCGTCGTAGTCCGCCATCGTGGTACGTAGCACATTTGCCATCTGCACATTGTCTTCTATATAATGAGTAATGTCTGTGCCTTCCAACCCTTTCTGTTTGGCCTCGACGAACAGGCGTTCTACTTCCCTGTCCAGCCGATGCCCCATCAGTTCGAGCGTGATATACGAGTCGCTGTAGATGCGTGGGGACTGTCCTTGCTTAACAATCTTCTCGAATATCTCTTCGATGTTCGTCATGTTGAAGTTGCCGCAAAGACAGAGGTTCTTGGCCCGCCAGTTGTTACGACGCAGGAAGGGATGCACATACTGAAGACCGCTCTTGCCAGTTGTGGAGTATCGTAGGTGTCCCATAAAGAGTTGGGCACTTGTCCATTCAGGCGTTACAAGGTCGAATATCTCCGTAATAGCGTCTTTGCCTAAAGCCTTTTCGCGAAACATGTACTCCGAGCCAACAGGTGCATTCATGTCAACGCAGGCAATACCTGCACCCTCTTGGCCGCGGTTATGCTGCTTCTCCATCATCAGATAGAGTTTGTTCAGGGCGTAGGACTGCGTGCCGTACTTCTGCTCGTAGTAGCTTTGGGGCTTCAAGAGCCTCACCAAAGCCACACCACATTCATGCTTCAATTGTTCCATTTTATTTTGATATGCAAGCTTTAATGAAACTCATGAACAAGGGATGCGGATGTAGCACCGTAGATGAGTATTCAGGATGGAATTGTGTACCGATGTACCACTTTAGAGATGGCACCTCAACAATCTCGACAAGGTTTGTGTCAGGATTGATGCCAACACACTTCATGCCTGCAGCTTCATACTCTTTCTGATAGCTACTGTTGAACTCATAACGGTGTCTGTGCCTTTCTTGGATATGCATCTCATTGCTGTATGCATCGTATGCACGACTGCCTTCAACAAGTTCGCAATCGTAAGCGCCCAGTCGCATCGTGCCGCCCATTTGCGTGATAGATTTCTGTTCTTCCATCATGTCGATGACGTTGTGTGAGGTCTGATTGTCCATCTCGCTGCTGTTGGCATCCTTATAGCCCAGTACATTTCGTGCGAATTCAATGACCATCATCTGCATCCCAAGGCAGATACCGAAGGTCGGTATGTCGTAAGTGCGAGCATATTCAGCCGCGACAATCTTGCCTTCGATGCCTCTCTGGCCAAAGCCTGGGCAGATGACGATACCGCTCATCCCTTCTAACCGAGCAGCGATATTCTCTCTTTTGACCTCTTCGCTGTTGATGAAGTGCAGTTTTGCCTTGCGACCATTATAGATGGCAGCAAGATAAAGGCTTTCGCGAATGCTCTTGTAGGCATCTTGAAGGTCGTACTTGCCAACCAATCCAATGTGAATTTCCTGCTTTGCTTCCTGCTGCAGATGGAGGAAATGATACCATGAAACCAGCCCAGGAACAGGCTGCATCTCTCCATCCAATGAGGAAAATTGTAATGGTGAACCAAGTTTCCTAAGTATCGCGATATCGAGACCTTGGTGCTGCATATTGACAGGAACCTCGTAGATGCTTGGCATATCCTCGCTTTGCACCACGCATTCTGGCTCAACGTTGCAGAAGGAAGCAACCTTCCGCAAGATGCTGTCCTCCAGATGATGCTCTGTGCGTAGTATGAGTATGTCTGGCTGAATGCCCATGCTCTGCAACTCCTTCACCGAATGTTGTGTAGGCTTCGTCTTGAATTCGCCTGCTGCATGGAGGTAAGGGACATAGGTAAGGTGGATGTTTACTGCATCCTTTCCCATTTCCCAACGCAGTTGTCGGATGGCTTCCATAAAGGGGGCACTCTCGATGTCACCTATCGTGCCGCCAATCTCGGAGATGACAAAGTCGAAATGTTCGTGCTGAGCATTCTCCTTGATGCGTCTCTTTATCTCGTCCGTGATGTGCGGCACGACTTGAATCGTCTTGCCGAGATAGTCGCCGCGACGTTCTTTATCGATGACTGCCTGATAGATACGGCCCGTTGTTATCGAGTTGTGACGGGTTGTTTGGATGTCCGTAAAGCGCTCATAATGACCAAGGTCGAGGTCCGTCTCCATACCGTCTGCCGTCACGTAGCACTCGCCGTGTTCGTAGGGATTGAGTGTACCTGGGTCGATGTTGATGTAGGGGTCGAACTTCTGAATGGTGACCTTGTAGCCACGAGCTTGCAGCAGCTTGCCGATACTCGCGGAGATGATTCCTTTCCCGAGGGATGAGACCACGCCGCCTGTGACGAAGATGTACTTAGTGTCCATAGTTTTGTTAATGACTGAATTGCCATGGCGCCAGGCACCATGACAATTCAGTGAAGGTTATTAAATAGAGAATGATGTTCCGAAGATGAAGTAGAGCTTCTCGGCACGTGGATTGCCCGTCAGACCCGCAAATACCGGCAGATGCCACTTCTGCTTGATGACGAAGTCCTTGGTGGCTTTCAGCGATATGTTCGTGACGGCGAAGCCATTCGTATCGTAGAACGACGTTTGATACGGCACGGCTCCGAAGGTAGCTTCCCAGTCAAGTCCGCCGAGACGGAACGGAGCGGTCAGTTCGAAGTAACTGCTGTAGGCCCGTTTCCCGCTGGAAGTCGTTCCGTCGTTGCCGCCGAAGTTCGTGAACCACTGCACGCTGAGGAAGCCGAAGTCATAGCCTAAGTTGGCTTCCCAGACGTGAGTTGTCTCGTGAGCTCCGTAGTGGAAATAGTTGCCTTCAGAGAACCAATAGTCGGTCAGACCCACGTTGAAGCCTTTCCATTCATAGGCCAAAGTGAAGTCAAGCTCTTTTGCATCGTCCGAATCGAAGCCGACGCTGCCCCATGAGGTCAGGCTCAGGCCTTTGTAATCGATGCCAAGTGTGGGCTGCAGGCTGACGTTGCCAAGCTTCTGACCACGCCAGATGTACTGGCTGACGAAGTCGCAACCTATCGTTGCACCTACTTTATCCTGTGCCACTGCCGCAGTCATGCAGACTGCCGACAGCATTATAATTACCAATCTTTTCATGTTCTTTTTATGTTTGATGTGTTTGTCGTGAATAAACCACTAACGTGTAGTTTGTCATTTACCAACGTGTAGTTTGCCATTTACTAACGTGTAGTTTGCCATTTACTAACGTGTAGTTTTTCTATTTAATTGTAACATGTTTCTCCGTGTTCGTAAACATCCAGTCCTTCATCCTCGATGCGGGCATCGACGCGAAGGCCGTGGATCTTCTTGATGGCATAGAAAAGCAGGATGCCACAAGCGGCTGCCCAGAGGTCGATGACAAGTATGCCGAAGGCTTCTGCAGCAAAGAATCCCCAGCCGTGGCCGTAGAAAGCGCCATTGGTTGTGGAGAGCAGACCTGTCAGCAAAGTGCCAAGGATGCCGCAGACACCGTGTACGGAGCTTGCGCCAACAGGGTCGTCGATGTGCAGGACGTGGTCAATGAACTCAATGGAATAGACAAGTATGGTGCCACACACAAGTCCGACGACCACTGCTCCGATGGGCGAAACGAGGTCGCAACCGGCAGTGATGCCCACCAGACCAGCTAAGACGCCGTTCAGCATCAGCGAGAACGAGGGCTTGCGATACCTCAGCCAAGTGACGAACATAGTTGCCACACCACCGGCAGCTGCGGCAAGATTGGTCGTCAGCAACACGTGGCAAATAGCCGTGCGGTTGACTTCGCCCGAAGCAGCCAGCTGTGAACCTGGGTTGAAACCAAACCATCCGAGCCAAAGTATGAACACTCCGAGGGCGGCCAACGTCAGTGAATGACCCGGAATGGCACGGCTGCTGCCGTCCTTTGCATACTTGCCACGACGTGGCCCCAGTGCCAAGGCACCAATCAATGCCAGCACACCTCCCACACTATGCACGATGGCAGAGCCTGCGAAGTCGTGGAAAACATCTCCGAACGTGCTCATCATGAACCCGTCGGCTGCATCGTTGCACAGCCATCCACCACCCCATGTCCAGTGACCTTCCACTGGGTAGATGAGCAGCGAAATGACCGCACTGTAGATGACGTACATGGAGAATTTGGTCCTTTCGGCCATAGCTCCACTGACAATCGTTGCAGCCGTGGCACAAAAGACCGTTTCAAACATCAGGAAACCTTCAACAGGAAGTTCTCCCTGATAGAAGGAAAGGTCCCCCCAGTTAGGCATTCCGATGAAGCCTGCGCCGTCGGAACCGAACATGAATCCAAAGCCCACGAACCAGAAGAGCAGTGAGCCGAACATGAAATCTACGAAGTTCTTGAACAGGATGTTAGCGGTGTTCTTGCCGCGTGTGAAGCCTGCTTCGCACAAGGCAAAGCCCGGCTGCATCCAGAAAACAAGCATGGCTGCCAACAGCATCCATACAGTATCGAGTGAAAGTGCAATGTCGTTCATAATAATAATGTGTCATTTGTCGTTATCCTATTATTTCTTATCTCTAAGCACAGTGTCCCCGTGCTCTCCAGTGCGGATGCTCCACGTGTCGATTACGTCGCTGACAAAGATGCGACCGTCGCCGACTTCGCCCGTGTGAGCAGTCTCAATAATAACTTTTACCGTAGGCTCCACAAACTGGTCGCGGCAAACAATGGTCAATGCCACACGCTCGATGACATCCGTCGAATACTGGACGCCACGATAGACGCGTTCTTGTCGGCTCTGACCGATGCCGTGTACGTCGTGATACTCAAACCAATCAATGTCCGAAGAAAGCAAGGCTTCCTTGACATCTTCGAACTTGGTCTTCCTGATGATTGCTTCAATCTTCTTCATACATTAAACTGTAATTAAATGAGCGTCCTATGTGTCACATTGCAATGTTTCGCCTGCAAAGGTAAGACAAAACGTTAGATTGATTGCAATAAATCGACCAAAAAGTAATCAAAACACACGCAACTATTGATATATGTCAATAATTAAAGCCACGAAGGTGTGTTTTTGCTGCTTTACCGATGTTTATTTGTTCAAAACGATATATCTTTGCAACAGAAACAGACAGAATGACAGCAAAAGATACTAAAATGGTTGCAAAATGAAACAAAAGATACACTTCACGAAGATGCACGGCTGCGGTAACGACTATATCTATATTGATACATTATTATATAATATAGAAGAGCCGTCGGAGATGGCACGTCTGTGGAGCGACCGGCACAAAGGCATCGGTTCAGATGGCTTGGTGCTGATTGGGAAGTCGCCGATGCCCGAAGCAGACTTCACGATGCGTATCTTCAATGCCGACGGCTCGGAAGCCATGATGTGCGGCAATGCCTGTCGCTGCATCGGGAAGTATCTTTATGAAAAAGGATTGACGAACAAGACGGAGATTCGCTTGCTCACGCTCTCTGGAGTGAAAGTTCTCGATTTGCATATAAAAGATGCCATCGTGGAAAGCGTGACGGTCGATATGGGTGAGCCGGTCTTCGAGAATGAGACACAGTTCAATCCTGTTGGAATAGACCTGCCACGAGGGTGCTTCGTGGGTATGGGCAACCCTCATTATGTCGTCTTCGTGGGCGATGTGGAACATACTGATGTCGCGGGCAGAGGTTTGCGACTGGAACACCACCCTGCGTTTCCTGAACGCGCTAACATCGAATTTGCTGAAATGCGTCCTGACGGCATTCGAGTGCGCGTTTGGGAGCGCGGAAGTGGTATCACGATGGCATGTGGCACAGGAGCCTGTGCCGTGGCTGTGGCAGCCTGCAAGACTGGACGAGGAGACAGGACGAGTCGCATCATCATGGACGGCGGCACGCTCGATGTCGAATGGCGAGAGCAAGACAATCATGTCTATCTTACTGGCCCGGCAGAGTTCGTGTTTGAAGGAGAAATTAATCTGTCGTAATAACGAAATATCGTAATAACGTTATAACGAGATAACGAAACAACATCATAACTCATCATGATTAACGAGAATTTCTTGAAGCTATCCGGGTCCTATCTCTTTACCGAGATTGCTCGGAAGGTGAATGCTTATAAGGAGGAACATCCGAAGGCAGACGTCATCAGCCTCGGCATAGGTGATGTGACGCAGCCACTCGCCCCGGCAGTCATCGAGGCATTGCACAAGGCGACGGACGAAATGGCTATAGCTACAACATTTCGCGGCTATGGTCCTGAACGAGGCTACGACTTCCTGCGTGAAGCCATCGTAGAGAATGATTTCCGTTCAAGAGGCATAGACATCGAGGCAGACGAAGTGTTCGTCAGCGACGGCGCAAAGAGTGACACAGGAAACTTTCAGGAACTACTCTCCAGGGATTGTGTGGTAGCCGTTACAGACCCAGTCTATCCGGTATATATTGATGCCAACACGATGGCGGGAAGAAAGATTATCAAGCTTCCCTGTACGGCAGAGAATGGCTTCGTGCCTGAGTTGCCGAGCAAGCATGTTGACGTCATCTACCTATGTTACCCAAACAATCCGACGGGCACGACACTCAACAGAGAACAGCTGAAAGTGTGGGTGGATTATGCCATTCGCGAGAATGCGCTTATCTTCTATGATGCGGCTTACGAGGCTTATATACAAAGCGAAGACGTACCTCACAGCATCTACGAGATTCCTGACGCGAAGCAATGTGCTGTGGAGTTCCACTCATATTCCAAGACGGCAGGCTTCACCGGCATCCGATGCGGATATACCATAGTTCAAAAGGCATTAAGGTTGCCACTCAACAAACTTTGGAACCGCCGTCAATCGACGAAATTCAATGGCACAAGCTATCTTGCCCAGAGAGCTGCCGAAGCTATATATACACCTGAAGGCAAGCAACAAATAAAGGCCACGATTGCCTACTATATGGAGAATGCACGCATGATGCGAGAAGCGTTGACAGGAATGGGTTTCAAGGTCTATGGCGGCATAGATGCACCTTATTTATGGACTCAGACACCTGACAGCATGACGTCTTGGGAATTCTTCGACTGGATGCTTCATTCTGCACATGTAGTCTGCACTCCAGGCGTTGGTTTTGGTGCCCAGGGAGAAGGCTACGTGCGACTCACAGCCTTTGGAACACATGAGAATACAGAAAAGGCACTTCGCCGAATTGATAGTAAATTGTAAATCGTCAAATTGTAAATGAATCAGGGTTTATATCAAGAAGCATACGAACACGATGCCTGCGGCGTGGGTATGGTGGTAAACATTCATGGCGGCAAGAGCCATGAACTTGTTGATAATGCATTGAAGGTGCTGGAGAACATGGAGCATCGTGGTGCAGAGACCAGGGACAAGACGGGCGATGGTGCAGGCATCATGGTGCAGATTCCGCATGAGTTCATTCTCCTGCAAGGCATTCCTGTACCTGAGAAAGGTCGGTACGGCACGGGGCTTGTGTTCCTTCCAAAAGACGAAAAGGCCCAGCAAACAATACTGAGCATAATGATAGAAGAGATTGAGCGCGAAGGACTGGAGCTGATGCATGTCAGGACTGTGCCGACATGTCCCGATGTTTTGGGCGTGGGAGCGAGAGACGTTGAGCCTGACATTAAGCAAATCTTCGTGACAGGAGCGACTGAAGAGCAAGCTCCGAAGCTCGACGGCATATTATATAAGATAAGGAAGCGCATAGAGAAACGCACCGACAACGAGGACTTCTACATCTGCTCCCTTTCTTCGAAGAACATCATCTACAAGGGCATGTTGACTTCCGGTCAACTGCGAAGATACTTCACGGACCTGTCTAGCCCATACTTTACGAGCGGACTTGCCCTCGTGCATTCTCGATTCTCTACCAATACCTTCCCGAAGTGGAAGCTGGCGCAGCCCTTCCGTCTGTTGGCACACAATGGCGAAATCAATACCATTCGAGGCAATCGTGGATGGATGAAAGCAAGGGAGAGCGTGCTCAGCAGCGAGGCTTTGGGCGACATCAAGGACTTGCGGCCTATCGTTCAGGAAGGAATGAGCGACTCGGCAAGCCTTGACAATGTCTTCGAGTTCCTTACGATGAGTGGTCTCTCGCTACCCCAGGCTATGGCAATACTTGTGCCCGAAAGCTTCAACGACAAGAATCCGATAAGCGAGGACCTCAAGGCTTTCTACGAATACCACTCCATATTGATGGAGCCTTGGGATGGACCTGCAGCACTACTCTTTAGTGACGGACGCTATGCAGGCGGCATGCTCGACAGAAACGGCCTTCGTCCCAGTCGCTATACGATTACGAAGCAAGGCATAATGGTAGTGGCTTCGGAAGTAGGAGTGATGGACTTCGAACCAAGCGACGTTGTCAGCAAAGGTCGCTTGCAGCCTGGTAAGATTCTGCTTATCGACACGCAGGAAGGCAAGATTTACTATGACGGCGAGATAAAAGAACAACTGGCAAAGGCGCATCCCTATCGCGAATGGCTCCAAGCGAATCGCATCCAGTTGGAAAAGCTCAAGAGCGGCCGGCATGTCGAGAATTCTGTCCCGAACTACGAACGCAAGCTCCGGGGCTTTGGCTTCGGTCAGGAAGACATCGACAGAACGATTGTCCCGATGGCCACAGCCGGACAGGAGCCTGTTGCAGCGATGGGCAATGACACGCCGCTGGCAGTCATCAGCGACCGTCCGCAGATTCTCTTCAACTACTTCCGTCAGCAGTTTGCCCAGGTAACGAACCCTGCCATCGACCCCATTCGCGAGGAACTGGTGATGTCGTTGACGGAGTACATCGGAGCCGTAGGCACAAACATCCTGACGCCCGATGCCTCGAACTGTAAGATGGTAAGGCTGCCACAGCCTGTGCTCACGAACACACAGCTCGATATATTATGTAATATAAGGTACAAGGGGTTCAATACTAAGAAGCTCGCTATTTTGTTCGAGATACAGAAGGGAGCAAGTGGACTTCGCGCAGCCATTGAAGACCTATGCAAAGAAGCCGAGCAGAGTGTAAATGAAGGTGTTAACTACATCATTCTTTCTGATAGAGACATCGATGAGACACACGCCGCTATCCCATCATTGTTGGCAGTAAGTGCTGTTCATCACTATTTGATTTCCGTCGGTAAGCGTGTACAAACGGCTCTTATCGTAGAGAGTGGCGAAATTCGCGAAGTGATGCATGCCGCCTTGTTGTTAGGTTATGGCGCGAGTGCCATTTGTCCTTACATGACTTTTGCAGTCTTGGACGACCTCGTGAAGAAGCATAAGATTCAGGAGGAATACGCTACTGCTGAAGCCAACTATATCAAGGCGGTCGATAAAGGCCTGAAGAAGGTGATGAGCAAGATGGGCATATCTACCATACGCTCGTATCGGGGCGCAAAGATATTCGAGAGCATCGGACTTAGCGAGGATTTGCTCAGGAGGTACTTCGGCACAGAGGTAAGCACCATTGGTGGCATCGGACTGAAGGAGATTGCCCGTGATGCGACTCGCTTACACGATGAGGCATTCAAGCCTGCTGATATTAACGAGTTCTTGCCAAACAACGGTCAGTTCTCTTGGCGAAAGGATGGCATCCTACACGCATGGCATCCCGACACGATTGCCAACCTGCAGATTGCCACAAGGCTTGGCTCGTACAAGAAATTCAAGGAATGGTCTGCGATGGTGGACGAGAAGGAGAAGCCTATCTTCATCCGCGACTTCTTCGGGTTCAAGAAAGCTGCAAAGCCAACGCCCATCGACGATGTGGAGCCGGTGGAAAGCATCGTCAGGCATTTTGTGACGGGTGCCATGTCGTTTGGGGCATTAAGCATCGAGGCACATGAGGCTTTGGCGTTGGCCATGAACAAACTTGGCACACGCAGCAACACTGGCGAAGGTGGCGAGGATAATGCCCGCTATCATTCGGAAGTGGATGGTGTGTCGCTTTCCAGCAAGACTAAGCAGATTGCATCAGGTCGGTTTGGCGTGACGGCAGAGTACCTTGTGAATGCTGAGGAGATTCAGATTAAGGTGGCACAAGGTGCAAAACCTGGCGAGGGCGGACAGTTGCCCGGCTTCAAGGTGAACGAGATTATAGCCAAGACGCGTAACGCCATTCCGGGCATCAGCCTCATCTCTCCGCCACCTCACCACGACATCTACAGTATTGAAGACCTTGCGCAACTCATCTTCGACCTGAAGAACATCAATCCGACGGCTGCGGTCAGCGTCAAGTTGGTTGCCGAAAGTGGTGTTGGGACCATTGCCGCTGGTGTGGCAAAGGCAAAGGCCGACCTCATCGTCATAAGCGGTGCTGAGGGTGGAACGGGCGCAAGTCCTGCAAGCAGTATGCGTTTTGCTGGAATTAGTCCTGAGATTGGACTGGCCGAGACACAGCAGACACTTGTAAAGAATGGCTTGCGCAATCAAGTTCGCCTCCAGACTGACGGACAATTGAAGACTGCCAAGGACGTCATCATCATGGCCATGCTTGGCGCAGACGAGTTCTCATTCGGCACGTTGCCGCTTATTGTTTTGGGTTGTGTGATGATGCGCAAGTGCAATACCAACACCTGCCCTGTAGGTGTGGCTACGCAAGACGAACGCCTTCGTGCCCGTTTCATGGGCAAGTCGGAGTATGTGGTCAACTTCTTTACCTTCCTCGCCCAGCAGGTACGAGAATATCTTAGCGAGATAGGTGTTCACAAATTGAAGGACATCATCGGCCACACGGAACTGATAGAGATACAATCGTCAAGTGTTACAGACAAACAGAAGACCATCGACTTCTCCCGTCTCCTTTATCAGCCCGCCACAAATATACCTCTCTATTGGAATAGAAGCGAGTTTACAAAGGTCTGCGGAGTAAAAGATGAGGAGATAATTAAGGAGGTGCAGAAGAGTATCGACGAGCAGGAAGAGACAACGCTCGACTTCGCCATTAAGAATACTGACAGAGCTGTGGGCACGATGCTTTCAGGCGTTATTGCCAAGAAATATGGTGAAGCAGGACTGCCGGACGGGACTATCAACATCAAGTTCAAGGGTTCTGCTGGGCAATCGTTTGGCGCATTTGCTGTGAAAGGACTGAGCCTGAGGCTCGAAGGCGAGGCTAACGACTACTTCGGCAAAGGTCTGAGCGGGGGTCGTATCAGCATCTTGCCTCCTCGCGGAAGTAATGCTGAGTTCCTTGCCAAGGACAACATCATAGCTGGCAACACGGGGCTTTATGGCGCTACAAGCGGCGAGCTATATGTCAACGGACAGGTCGGCGAGCGCTTTGGCGTGCGAAACAGCGGAGCGATTGCTGTCATCGAAGGTGCAGGCGACCATTGCTGCGAGTACATGACAGGCGGACGTGTCGTGGTTCTCGGTAAGACAGGGCGCAACTTCGCAGCCGGAATGAGTGGCGGCGTGGCTTATGTCTATGACCCAGACCACACTTTCGACTACTTCTGCAACATGGATATGGTGGAGATAAACCTTGTGGAGGATACGGTCAGCCGCAAAGAACTGCTCGAACTTATCCGCCAGCATTACCTCCACACAGGTTCTGCCCTCGCAGGACGAATGCTCGATGACTGGCAACGCTACGTCGAGGATTTCATCCAGGTTGTACCTATCGAGTACAAGCGCGTCTTGCAGGAGGAGCAGATGGCAAAGCTTTCGCAGAAGATTGCAGAAGTTCAGAGAGACTACTAAATCCATTTACGATTTGACGATTTACTATTTACGATTTATTTTTCAATTGGATTAATGGACTATTTCGTGGATAGGATTCAGTAAATCGTTAAATCAAATAAATCGTAAATAAATTGTAAATCGTAAATAGTTAAATAGTAAATTACAACGATGGGAAATCCGAAAGCATTTCTGACTGTGCCTCGCAAGGAGGCTGGATACAGACCTATTCACGACCGCATACATGACTTTGGCGAAGTGGAACAGACGCTCAACACGCGCGACAGGCAGGAACAGGCCAGCCGTTGCATGGATTGCGGCGTGCCTTTCTGCCATTGGGCTTGCCCGCTTGGCAACAAAGACCCCGAATGGAACGATGCACTCTATCATGGCGAGTGGGAAACAGCATATAAGTTATTGAAGAAGACCAATCCCTTCCCCGAGTTCACGGGCCGCATCTGTCCGGCTCTTTGCGAGAAGGCTTGCGTGCTATATCATACCACGGGCGAGGCTGTCACCAACCGCGAGAATGAATGTGCCATTGCCGAGCGAGCCTTCCTGGAAGGATATGTGACCATTGAGCACCCCAAGCGCAACGGACTTCGTGTGGCTGTCGTTGGTAGTGGTCCTGCTGGACTTGCCGCTGCCCAAGCCCTCAACTATATGGGCTACGAGGTGACAGTCTTCGAGAAGAACGAAGCCGCTGGCGGACTCTTGCGTTATGGCATCCCCAACTTCAAACTGAACAAGAAAATCATCGACAGGAGAATTGAGGTCATGGAGCAAGAAGGGATAGAGTTCAAGTACAACAGCCCCCTCCCCATCCCTCCCCAAAGGGAGGGAGTAGAAGCCCTGTTGGAGGCTCTTAATAAACAAGATAAAGACTCCTCCCCTTTGGGGGAGGCTGGGTGGGGGGCTATCGTAATCGCTACCGGCACACCTGTCGCAAGAGATTTGAAAGTTCCTGGCCGCGAACTGAAAGGCGTGCATCTTGCTCTCGAACTGCTCTCTCAGCAGAACCGCGTCCTTGCCGGCATGGAGTTCTCGAAGGAAGAGCGCATCACGGCAAAGGGCAAGGATGTCCTCGTAATCGGTGGTGGCGATACGGGAAGCGACTGCATCGGCACGGCTCATCGTCAAGGCTGCAAGAGTGTGACGCAGATTGAGATAATGCCAAAGCCTCCTGTTGGGCACAATCCTTCTACGCCTTGGCCAAACTGGCCTGTCATTCTCAAGACGACCAGCAGCCATGAAGAAGGTTGTACACGTCGTTGGAACATCAACACCCTCGAGTTCCTCGGAGAGAATGGAAAGGTGACAGGCGTCAAGGTGCAGGAGATAGACTGGAAGCCCAACCCAGAAGGCGGACGACCGTTGATGGTGGAAAAGAACGAGCCAGAAATCATCAAGGCCGACCTTGTCCTGCTGGCGATGGGCTTCCTTAAACCCGAACATCCCGAGTACCCTGAGAATGTCTTCGTCTGTGGCGATGCCGCTAATGGCGCCAGCCTCGTCGTCCGCGCTATTGCATCGGGCCTGCAGACAGCAGAGAAAGTCCACACCTATCTGCAAAGCAAGTAGAGACTTAAACTAACAACTAATGTGAGCGGACAGCCTGCCGACATTCGGGGCTGTCCGCTTGTGCTGTAAGAGGGCTTTTTCTGCGTGTATTCGTGTAATATATATTCAAAAAGCCGTCCGGGGAGGGACGGCCTATAATATAAAAAGGTAGAGGTGGAAAAGAGATTTGGGAGGACGCGCTGGCGATTTAGGTGGGCGGAGATAGCAAAATTTGACATCTTCGCCCGCATTCTGCTAGTTTAACAGGGAAAGCGGAGAAAAATTGAAATAAAATGCGTAACTTTGCCGTCGAAAAGTGACAATCATGGCAAAGAAAGATATTAAAAGCGGACTAAAACTTGAAGCCTTCCCTGAAGAGATTACCGAGGATGGCATCAGGATTTACGGCGAAACTTCATATGAAAATCAGATGGCGGTGCTGAGCCATTATCTGCACAATAACCGCGAGGACGTGGACGACGAAAGTAAGGAGGAAATCATCCTTGCTATCCGCGAGTTCCTTTCTCGCAAAAGGTTTCGTCAGGACAAGGATGAGGAATTGTCCGATGAGCAGATTTGGATGGCTGCCGAATCCCCTTTGCAATATAATCTGTTCGGCGAATTCTTTAAGATACCTTTTCCCGCCCCAGAGAATCCTCGATTCACGTTTATCGATCTTTTTGCAGGTATGGGTGGTTTCCGAATCGCTATGCAGCGACTTGGCGGCAAGTGTGTCTATTCATCCGAGTTCAAGGCTTCGGCACAGCAAGCCTACCTTGCGAATTACGGCGAAATGCCCTTTGGTGACATCACGAAGGAATCAACAAAAAAATACATCCCTGACCATTTTGACATTCTTTGCGCAGGCTTCCCGTGTCAGGCTTTCTCGGCAGCGGGTGCAAGGAAGGGGTTTGCCGACGAGACTCGCGGTACCCTTTTCTTTGAAGTGGCTCGGATATTAAAGGAAAAACGTCCAAAAGGATTCTTCCTCGAAAATGTGGAGGGTTTAGTAAACCATGATGGAGGCCGCACATTGCGCATTATCCTTGATACGCTCCGTAGCCTTGGCTACAAAGTCAATCACAGAGTGTTGGACGCTTCGGACTTCGGTGTGGCGCAAGCGAGACGGCGAATATACATTGTGGGTACATTCGACAAAAAGGTGTCACTGGATGATTTCCCCGTGAGAAAAGCAACTGTGGGCGACGTGCTGGAGCAAGGCAAACTGCTTTCGCAGAATCGCATTGTAAAACTTTTGCTCAAAAAATTTTCTTTGGATGAGCTATATGGAAAATCAATTAAGGACAAACGTGGCGGTGGCGATAACATTCACAGCTGGGAGATTGGCATTAAAGGTGAAACCACCAAGGCGGAACGTGCCCTGCTTGACAAGATGCTCACCGAGAGACGAAAGAAGAAGTGGGCCGAGCAGTGGGGTATTGACTGGATGGACGGTATGCCTCTCTCCCGCGAAATGATAGCCTCTTTCTACCAAGGCAAAGACCTTGACAAACTACTTGAAAGCCTTGTGAAGAAACGTTATCTTGTGTACGAGCATCCGAAGAAACGCATCACCAAAAGAACTGACAGCGGTGTAAGCTACAGCGTTAGAGTAGAGGACGAAAGCAAACCACAAGGTTATAATATTGTAGCAGGCAAGTTGAGTTTTGACATAAGCAAAATTCTTGATCCAAACGATGTGGCCCCTACGCTTGTAGCAATGGATATGAACAAACTATATGTGGGTGATAACGGAGGACTGCGACGGCTTACTTTGCGTGAGGGTTTGAGACTATTCGGCTATCCTGAAGAGTATGTTCTCGGCATGTCCGAAAGAGAAGGCTACGACCTCTTGGGTAACACTGTGGTTGTGCCTGTAATAAAGGCTGTTGCCGAGCGACTTATCAACGAGATTAGTAAACAGAAGAATTAACAACGAATAAAATGAAACTTACAGCAGAACAAGTATTAGACAAACTGGTGAATGATGATAAAATCCTCACCCGTGAAGGCCAAATCAAGTTTTACCTCGGCGATGTTGACATAATAGTCAAACAGCGCGATGTTGTTGGTAACATCATGCAAGAATGGCTGGAGGGTTGGCTAAGACATAACAACGTTGAATTTGCATCCAATCCGAATACTCAGATGCCGCCCGATGTTTTCCTTGACCCCGATGACAAGACTAAGAACCTTTTGGAAGTGAAAGCATTCAATTTCCGTAGTTCACCAGGCTTTGATATTGCCGATTTCAGAATGTACGAACAGGAGATTGTTACCAAGCCATACATGCTCGATGTTACCTATCTGGTATTTGGCTATGACATGAGCAAGGATGGAGTCGTTACCATCAAGCGAATATGGAAACAGAAGGTTTGGGAAATCACACGTCCGATGATTGACACTAAGAAAATAGAATGGCCTATAAGCCTGCAACAGAAAAGCGGACGAGTTCATAAAATCCGCCCAGCCAAATGGTATCGTCAATCAAAGAAGTTTAATACTTTCCAGAATGTAGAAGATTTCCTGTCAGCTGTAGAACAGACGGTTTATCAAAATATAGAAACAAGAGCAGACGGGCCAGGATGGAAACAAAAGATGGAAGCAAACTACAAGAACTTCTTTGGCAAGAGAATCTCCATCCCTCGTTGGGATGATATTAGGTCGAAGTACATTATCTGATAAATAGATTTTAATGGAAGTCCGCAACAAAATTTGGGAGGAGTTCAAACAGGCTAAGGCGAATGTAGTTTGCATCCGCCGATACACTAGTTTGCAACGGCAATTGAATTGCATTTATCAGGTTTTCATCGCCGTATGTGCTGCCGTCGGCACATTCTCATTCGGATTTAGCGACAAAATACCATTCATTGCATTACTCTCAATCGCTGTTGTCTCGTTGATAAAGGCCATCTTTCCTCAAATCTTGCAGCCCGAACAGGAATTGTGCAGTCTTGACGCACTGATGGACTACTACAATTCGTTCATGAACAAGCTGGAAGCATTCTTCTACCAACTTGACAAGGAGCAAAAGACCGATGACGAAGTAATGGCTGAACTTTTCACGCTAAAGGAGGAAGAATGCAAGAAGCAATCGCAAATGAACAAGCTAATCCGATGGATACCAAAACGAATGCAGAAAAAAGTGGACGCAGAAGTGCAGACATATATAGACGAAGTTTATTTCAACATATACAAACAAGATGACCAACAACAATAGAAGTTATTCGCCAGAGCATACATATATCGGTGCAGGCGACGATGTGAAGAAGATTCAAGGCTCAATGCCATCAGCAGTAAACACCCCTCCACCTCCAAAACCCTCTAAGTGATATGCCAAATAACAATACCCAACAGCGGGAATCGCCTACAAGAGTGCCGACACCCCCACCACCAAAACCAAATAAGTGAATTATGCCAAATACTGAACCAAAACCGCAGCAGCAAAGTCCTTCGAGGGTGACGACTCCGCCACCTCCTCCACCAAGGAAATGATGATGAAACTATTTTTTTCTGCAAATATTCCATAAAATCCCGTGAGCCGTGAATATCTTACGGGATTTTTTCATATCTTTGCACATAGAATTCAGACTTTTTGGAAAAAGAGCCACAGTTTTTCGCTTCACCTACAAATAGACCAACAAAATAATCGAAGCGCGACAAACGAAGGCTGCCAGCTCATTCCCTATAGGGGCGTGGGCATTGGTGGTATTCGGCAGTGTCGCGCAAGGGTTGGTCCCCTGTAGGTGAATTGTTGTTTATTCAAAGGTGCTCTGCGCCTCTTTCCTTTAAGATGGATTCAAAGACAAGCTTGCCGACGCACCGGCACAGGCAGACGGAGGCTCGCACAAAGGTGAAAGAAGGCTGGCAAAGGCAAAGGAGAACTCCGACAAGGTTGCCGATGCGTCGGCAAGGGCAAACGAAGGTTCCGGCAAACGTGCCGATGATTCCGAAAGGATGAATGAACTCAGGTTTGAGTTTGCCGACAGGTCGGCAAGGAGGAACAAGATGAGGTTTGAGGTTGCCGACGGGTCGGCAAAGGGGAATGAGGTCAGGTTTAGGCTTGCCGACATGTCGGCAAGGAAGAATGAGAACTCTTTTATATTTGCCGAAAACTCGGTAAAGCGACTATGAAGATAAGTATTAACCCTTAAAAATCAACGATTATGGCAGAACTTAACAAGAGAAACATCCACAATGTTGCGAATGCGTTCCACTTCAGCACGGTGGAGAAAATCCTCGGGCTGGTGATGGCATCTGACCTGCGAAACACGTTCCGTCCGTTGGGTGCACTGGCCGAGGAGCTGATGCGCCGCTTCCAACGTGAGGACACAGCCTACAAGCTCTCGCTGAAGAACTTCACGAGCGACGACATCGGGGTGCTGGACTCGAAGCGCGATAAGTACGCGCAGTTCCTCAAGTCGGTGCTGACGGCCTACACCTATTTGCCAGAGGAGGGCATGGTGCGGCAGGCGAGCGTCCTCCTGCAGGTGTTCAAGGACTACAAGTGGCGCCCCTCGGAAGCTTATTTGGCTGAGACGGCGAAGCTGGACAACATGCTGCAGGAGTGGGACAAGGAGCAGCCGGCGGCATGGCTGCAGGCGATGGGGCTGACGTACTTCGTGGATGCTCTGCGCACGACGAATGCTGATGTGAAGTCGCTCATCCAGGACCGCCAAGCCGAGCAGTCTGTGGTAGTTCGCGGCGAATTGCGAGCCGCCCGTGCCGAGGTGGACGAGAAGCTTCAGGAGATACTCCGCTACATCGATGCGCTGAACATCACTTCGCCCTCCGACGACCTGACCGACCTCATCCTGAAAATCAACGAGGCATTCCGCTACATGGACGCGCAGATTGCGGCTGGGAAGAAGAAAGGGGAGTCCTCGAATGAGAACAATGGGAGCAATGGCGGTGGCGGCACGACCGTCATCAGCAACGAGGACACGATTCATGGCTTGGAATAAACAGCCTCACCCCAGACCCCTCTCCGAGAGAGAGGGGAGAAATTGCTGCCCGGATGTCTTTGGACGTTCGGGCAGTTTGTTTTGTGTGGCTTTTGGGCTTCATTCTGCAAGATATTTGGCGAAATAAATGACATAAATCAAGAAAACAGAGTTAATACATAACATTCTGCTCTTTTTTCTTTGTGTTTTGTGACAAAATGTATTACCTTTGCAGTGCGATTGAAGCAAAATGATTGCGACATGAGCATAAAGGACGCAAAATGTAAGCATTTCTAACCCTTTAACAAAACAAGATTATGGCAAACGATTTGAGATTTCAGGTTGTCGGCGAGGCGTTCAAGAAGAAGCCTCTTGACGTAAAAGCACCAAGTGAAAGACCTTGCGAGTACTTTGGCAAGCACGTCTTCAACCGCGAGAAGATGTACAAGTACCTGCCGAAGGACGTTTATGATAAGATGGTAGATGTCATCGACAACGGCGCTCGCCTCGACCGTCAGGTGGCCGATGCCGTGGCTGCCGGCATGATGGCGTGGGCCAAGGAGAACGGCGTGACGCACTATACGCATTGGTTCCAGCCCCTTACGGAAGGTACGGCCGAGAAGCACGACTCGTTCATCGAGCACGACGGCAAGGGCGGCATGATTGAGGAGTTCAGCGGCAAGTTGCTCGTTCAGCAGGAACCCGACGCCTCGTCGTTCCCCTCCGGAGGCATAAGGAGCACCTTCGAGGCTCGCGGCTACTCGGCCTGGGACCCGACAAGCCCTGTCTTCATCATCGACGACACGCTCATCATCCCTACCGTATTCATTTCGTATAGCGGCGAGTCGCTCGACTACAAAGCGCCCCTCCTGCGTGCCTTGAAAGCCGTCAACGTGGCTGCCACAGAGGTTTGCCACTACTTCGACCCGGCCGTGAAGAAGGTGACAAGCAATCTCGGTTGGGAGCAGGAGTATTTCCTCGTAGATGAAGGACTCTATGCCGCTCGTCCCGACCTCCTGCTGACTGGCCGCACGCTCATGGGACACGACTCGGCCAAGAACCAGCAGATGGACGACCACTACTTCGGAAGCATTCCCGAGCGCGTGGCAGCCTTCATGCGCGACCTTGAGATACAGGCTCTGATGCTCGGCATTCCGTGTAAGACGCGTCACAACGAGGTGGCTCCCAACCAGTTTGAGGTGGCTCCTATCTTCGAGGACACGAACCTTGCCGTTGACCACAACATGCTGCTCATGTCGCTCATGAAGCGCGTGGCCCGCAAGCATGGCTTCCGCGCTCTCCTGCACGAAAAGCCCTTCGCAGGTATCAACGGCTCGGGCAAACACAACAACTGGAGCCTCTCGACAGATACAGGCGTGCTGCTCCACGCTCCCGGCAAGACGGCGGAACAGAACCTGCGCTTCGCCACCTTCATCGTCGAGACGCTGATGGGTGTCTATAAGCACAACGGACTGCTGAAGGCCAGCATCATGTCGGCCACCAACGACAAGGAAGACCTCTTCTCCATGGACGGCAAGCAAGGCATGAAGCTCGACATTCCCGAGATTCCTGAGCTGCTCATCGACAATACCGACCGCAACCGCACCAGCCCGTTTGCCTTCACAGGCAACCGCTTCGAGTTCCGAGCTGTGGGCAGCGAAGCGAACTGCGCCAGCGCCATGATAACGCTCAATAGTGCCGTCGCCGAGGCCCTTGCTTCGTTCAAGAAGCGCGTAGATGAAAAGATTTCTGATTACTCCAAGAAATCTGAGTACTCAGAAGGCTCCGGCCATTCGCCGGTGTACCACGCCATCATCGACGTCCTTCGCGAGGACATCAAGACTTGCAAGCCCATTCGCTTCGATGGCAACGGCTATAGCGACGAGTGGAAGGCAGAAGCTGCCCGTCGTGGCCTCGACACCGAAACCTCCTGCCCCATCATCTTCGAGCGTTATCTCGACAAGGAAAGCATCCAGATGTTCGAGAGCCTTGGCGTGATGACAAAGAAGGAACTGGAGGCTCGAAACGAAGTGAAGTGGGAGACCTACACGAAGAAGATTCAGATAGAAGCCCGTGTGCTTGGCGACCTCTCCATGAACCACATCATCCCTGTCGCCACCAGCTACCAGAGTCAGCTCCTAAGGAACGTTGAGCGCATGTCGGGCGTGTTCTCCAAGGAGAAGGCCAACCAACTGAACGCCCGCAACCTCAAACTCATCGAGGAGATAGCAGAACGCACGGCCACCATCGAAACGCTGGTAGAGGAACTCGTCGAGGCTCGCAAGGTTGCTAACAAGATTGCAGACGAGCACCAGAAAGCAATCGCCTACCACGACACCATTGCTCCGATGTTCGACAAGATTCGCTATCAGATTGACAAGCTCGAACTCATCGTGGACGACAGTCTCTGGCCCTTGCCCAAGTACCGCGAGTTGCTGTTCATTCGATAAAAGTTCTATTTCTAAGCCACATCAAAGGGAGTCAAGCATAATTTGGCTCCCTTTTTGAGCTTTTATTTATCGCTTTCTTTTAATCTGCACATAATTGTTGAGATGACATCTTATCCATTTAGAAAACTTAATAGGTGACATTTCTAAAGGATTATTCGATTTATATACCCTTCCGAGAAAATGTCACGCTTTAAGCAAATCTGGCAAATTAACATTTTTTTATTTTGAGATTGGGCTAAACAATAATATATTAGTTTAGTTGCAATGATGGACAAGGGAGCATCTATAAATGGTGTTCCTTTGTCTTCTCTGGGTTGTAGAACAGAATTTTTCAGAGCTACCCTATAAAGATAAGAAAAATGTTCTGTCCCAAAATTAGTGCTTATTTCACTGGGAAAGGGCACAGGCACAATCCACTTGAAATTGGACATGCTTTCCCTTTTAAAAAGTAGGAGAGAATCTGCACACATATAGTACACTACAGAGAAACACTTTAGATGGCAACACACAGCATTTTCGATTTTCTGTTGAAGCCAGAAAAATGACAGAGCCCAGTGAATTGACAAAACAAAAAATGGCAAGAAAATCGCTGTGAGATATTTAGCAGTTAAAGTGTACTAAAAGGTAACATTCCCTTTTCTTTCGTCCATTTATCCCTTAACTTTCTGGTGGACGTCCCTTAACTTTCGTACCTAATAATTAATACATATAGCCAACTTCGTTTGCAAAAGCAAAACTCGTTGGCAGGAATTAGTCTAACTATTAAGAATATGATTTTTTACAAACCCACGAACCAGTTATTTAGGAATCGACTTGAAGCAAAGTTAGCTTTGGGTCACTCCAGATACAACAAAATAGCAAAGAATAACCCAGATGATTTGATTTACTTGAACGATAATTCATTAGCAAGCGATGAGCAATTATATTCAAATACCAAATTCAATAACTCAATTAACGAAAAAATGTAAGCATGAAGAAGCACTTGTTTATGCCCTCATTAGAAGTCAGATAAAAGATAGTACGCTTAAAGCAAGCTATTCCGAGAAATTACTTTCAGAGTTTTTTAATACTACGGAGAGAACGATTAACAACTATGTTTCTGACCTTAAAAAGACAGGACTACTGAATGTCGCGGAATTGAAACTAGGAGAAGCAGACTACCCTTATAATGTCTATCAGTTTGACGAACTAAAGAAAGACTATTTTGAGATTCTACCACCTTTTATAAATGACATCAACCTCTCTCCCAAGTTAAAAGGACTACTACTCTTTATCAAAGCTAACTGTTGGAAAGGAACCAACTTCCTCCTTTTTAATGGAATAACTACAGATTTAGCAGAGAAGATAGGTGTTGGTAAGAACCAAATCAAAAACTACCTGACAGAACTGGAATCAAAAGGATATATCCGTTTTATCGGAAAGTCGTTGCACATTACCAACGAGGGCTTCCCACTCTATAGAAAAGAAGATATGTGGAACGTGACTTACGAAATCATCTATGACTACTGTCTGGAGCATGATAGAATACCACCAATTAAGAATGTGGATAATAAACGTAAGGATGAAAAGTTGAGCTATATAGTTGGAAAATACTCGAACGAATATGATAGACTTCGTAATGCTCTTAAAGAAAAATGCAAAAACCTTCCACAGAATTTAACTTTGGAATACTTCTGCCAAGTCCTCGCCAACAAGAAACCAATCAAAAAAGAACAGGCTCATACCCCAATTATTTTATAACAATACTTTCGACATATAATAATGGAACGCAACCAACACGATAAAGCATGTGATGGTCGCGTTTTTTTGTGGAGAAATCTTTAGCGATGTACCAAGTCGATTTTTTACACAGTTTCGGATTTCAAAGAATCTCAATTATCAAGCAAATAAGGATACATGATTATTTCACTCTCATTTTTCATTTTTAACGATAGATATTTGCAACTTTGAGTAATAATCACGACCTTTGCAATGAGTTCTGAGGTTTGCTTTAGATGTTTACCTATAGTTTACCGAAGAGCCATACGAGAGTTCTTTAAAAAGGTGAAAATCAATAGGATATAGGCTTACAAAAGAGAGATTGTGGTTCTGAATGTCGTCGGTTCGAGTCCGACTAGGCACCCACCCAAAAAGAAAGCAAGGTCTTTGAGCCTTGCTTTTATTTTTATTATCTTGGCTTTTTGCCGCATAAAACAAATTCCCACACGTGGGAAAAGCCCCCCCGTGTGGGAATTTTGGATGTCACGTATTGTGTCGGCAAGGAGCCTACTTCGTGCTGAATTTGTAGATGGTGGTTGTCAGGTACTCTTCGCCTGGGCGGAGGGTTGTGCTGGGCCATTCGGGATGGTTGGGGCTGTCGGGATAGTGCTGTGTCTCGAAGCAGAATGCACTGCGACGAGGATAGAGGACGCCCTTCTTGCCGACAAAGCTGCCATCGAGGAAGTTGCCTGCATAGAACTGTACGCCAGGCTGGTCGGTGAACATATCCATCTGGATGCCGCTGTTCGGGTCGTAGAGTGTTGCAAAAGGCTTGGTGATGTCACCCTTTGTGTTGAGAATCCAGTTGTGGTCGTAGCCGTGACCATTCACAATCTGTTCACTTGTCTCGTCGTCGATGCGGTCGCCAATGGCTGTGGGGGTACGGAAGTCGAAGGGAGTGCCTTCTACGTCGAGCACTTCGCCCGTAACGGCAACGTCAGCATCAACAGCGGTGAACTGGTCAGCATCGAGCCAAAGCACTTCGTCGAGGCAATCCTTCGAGCCGTCGCCGCTGAGGTTGAAGTAGCAGTGGTTGGTCAGGTTCAAGACGGTTGCCTTGTCTGTTGTCGCGAAGTAGCTGATCTGCAAACCATTGTCGTCGGTAACAACATAAGTGACAACGACATTAATATTTCCGGGATAGCCGTCTTCGCCATCGGCACTGCAAGTGCTGAATGCAATGCTGCGTTCATCGAGAGGCTCAGCCGTCCAAATACGGTTGTGGAAAGCAATCGAGCCACCACCATGCAGGCTGTTGGGGCCGTTGTTGATGGGAAGCTGATAGCTTTCACCGTCGAGTGTGAACTGGCCCTTAGCGATGCGGTTGCCATAACGACCGATGAGGGCTCCGAAGTTGCAACCTTCAGCACCAAACTTCTCATAGTCGGCGATGTTGTCGTGACCCAGGCAGACGTCTGTCATGTTGCCGTCCTTATCGGGCACCATGATGCTGACGATGCGACCACCAAAATTGGTGAAGCACACCTCCATTCCGTTTTTGTTAGTAAGAACATAGAGAGCCGTCGAGTCGCTGGCAAAGTCAGCGGGGTTAAGACCAGAAAGTGTGAGGCTGTCAGCACCCTCTGCATTACCTGCAGTCTTGCTTTCGCAAGAAGTCAGGCAGAGTCCTGCAACGATTGCAGCAAGACCAAGGAAAAGATTCTTCTTCATAATTAATAAATTAGGTATTATTTCTGTACTTTTTGCCACAAAGTTACAATTATACAATCAAAATGCAAAAGAAATATAACAAAATGTTGCTTTGTATTGAAAAATCAGCTATATTTGTAGGCAAATACAACTAAACTAGACATGACACATCTTACGAAAACTATCAAACTGCTCCTTGCTACCGTATGTATCGTATGCCTGTGGAACTGTACAGAAAATATCGACACATCGGCACGCTATGTTTTCAGAGAAGAGACCATCCAGAGCTACTTGGAGAAACACGAGGCCTACAGCATACACCGTCTTCGCCCCCAATAACGAAGCCATACAGAAGTATCTCGAGAGTCTCGTTGAGGAAGGTCTCATCCCAGAACCTTCGTGGGACGCCTTCCCAAATGAGCATAAGGCAGACTCCATCCGCAAGGTCATTGTTTATAACAGTATCATCGACGGCGGAGACGAGACAAATGCCTTTTATTATTCCGCGAACTTCCCTAACGACAAAGACGAGTTTATCCTCGCAACGCTTAACGACAAGAAACTGTCTGTAAGGCGACCAGCCGGCCGACCTGACAGCATATACATCAACGACAACTGTCCCGTCAGTGTCAAGGAAAGAGATATTCTGACCCTCAACGGCATCATCCATCAGATGGAGAAAGTCATTGCACCTAAAGACATCACAGCAGCCAGCTATATCCAGCAGTGCCTCGATGAAAAGAGGGAAGGCTTCCTCACATGCTTTCGCGTAATTCAGGCTTGCGGACTGCTCGACACACTCAACAAGGTGCGCGACGAGAAGTACGAGGTGCTCTACCAGACCGGACAGATAAAAGATCTGGTTGGTATGCACGACAGCTATGGATTTGCTGAGGGCGACATCGGTTATGCTCCCAAGCACCGCCTCTACGGCTTCACCATCTTTGCTGAACCCGACGAATTCTGGCGAGGCGAGGGCATCGACCCGCAAGACCCAGATCTGCTCCAGAAACTCATGCAATGGATTATCGACAATCATCAGTACAGCAACGACGACCAATTCACTACCGACGATAACTACAAGAGCGAAGACAATCTGCTCTATCAGTGGATAACTTACCACATGCTGCCTATGCGCATCCCGAAAGGCAAACTGGCGTTCCACATTAATGAATACGGCTACAACCAAAGTAAGCCATACGATTACTCTATTCCCGTTTATGAGTTCTACACAACGATGGGCAAGCGTCGTCTCTTCAAACTTATGGAGAGCGGAGCCAGCAATGGTGTCTGGATCAATCGTTTCCCCATTACTGACAACGGACGTCACGGCACTGGAGAAGAAATTGGTTGTGATGCGGACAAGGTGGGCAGCCACGTTGACACGGAATCGGATCTGGCTATTCTCAACGATATGGTCAATTGCAACATCTATCCCATTAGCGCGCCCATCTCTTACAACGACAAGACACGCGACAATCTGCATAAGAACCGTATTCGCTTCGATGGCATGAGTCTCTTCCCCGAAGCAATGAACAACGACATCCGACTCAAAAAAGCAACAGAAGAACGATACAAACACGTCTATATTCCTAACACTGTCAAAGCATACAACTACTTTGAGAACATGCAGCAAAATGCCGACATGAACTTCGTTTACTACAATGCATGGAACGATGACTGGTGCAACCTGCATCGTGACGAGATGAAGGCAGTCGGCAGGTTCGATGTCATGTTCACCCTTCCTCCCGTTCCTCGCCGCGGAACCTACGAGGTTCGTTATAAGGTTCTTGCCAATGGCAATCGTGGTGTGGCACAAATCTACTTTGGTTCCGACCCGGAGAGACTGCCCGTTGCTGGCATCCCCATTGACTTGACAATGGACTGCAGAAATACCGATGACGCAAGAAAGGTAGGTTGGGAAGACGATAATCCCAACGATGATGACTACACGGCCGAGATTGACAAGCGCATGCGCAACAATGGTTACATGAAGGGACCGAAGTCTATCAACTCTAACGACGGAACAGAACGAGACAAGAGCGACCGCGAGAACATCCGACACATCTTTGTGCGTCAGACACTGGACCCAGACAAGACGTATTACATCAGGTTGAAGTCCGTTCTGGATTCCGACCGTAAGGAGTTCTACATGGACTTCGTGGAATACTGCGCGAAGGAGATTTACGACAATCCTGAAGAGCCGGAAGACATCTGGTAAGCAGTTAAGATAGCCCAATCTCCCTGCTGGGAAAGGAGACTCTTCCAGTTAAAACATAAAACACACCCTGTTAAGTTGACCGACTTAACAGGGTGTGTTTCATATTGTGACAGTATGAATCTGCTGACTTATGCTCCCACAATCCACTTGCTGCCAGGCAGCAGGGAGATTATCTTCGTGGTGATAGCGCAGCAGATAAAGCTCAAAACGGCTATCGCAGGGATGGCTGCCCAAACGGGAATCAGCGGTTGTGCCTGACTGCCATTCACGAAATAGACTGCGATGGGAGCCAAGAAGAACAGATGCATCAGGTACATGCCGAAGCTTAGCTTAGCCAAAGAGGTGATATACCTTGGTGCCGGACGGTGAATCGTCGAGAAGAGGAGGAAGAGTCCATACGTCGCGACGAGCACGTTGAGCGTGCAGAACTCCCAGCTCCACTCGAGCATCGGGGTCTCGATGGCTACGCCTGGGACACCTTTCAGCCAGAAACTCCAGCCAGTAAACGCAGCTCCAACGATGAAGCAGACGAGGCCAACGATGATGCGCTTGCTGTCGGTCCACTTGAGATGGTAGCGGATGTAGTGCGCCAAGACAAGGTATCCGAGGTATCCGGAGCAGTACCAGAGCATGTGGAAGCCGTTCCAGAAGCACTCGCCCCACAGCTCGTCGCTCACGAAACGGTGCAGCCAGGGCATGGTTGTCGAGAAGACAAAGATGTAGAGAAACAGACGTTCATCCTTTGCGGAAGCCTTCTCGAGCCAAGGCGACACGACGGGGATGATGAGGTAAAGGCTGATGAGGGGGTACATGAACCAGAGGTGTCCTGCCATCGACGGGAAGTTCCAGGGCAGACGGCACAGGTCGTTCATCGATGTCTCCCACGTCATGCCGCCCCAAGCCAGCGGAAGGAAGCAGTAGAGGAGCATGAAGACAATCATCGGCGGCAGGATGCGGAGGAAGCGCCGGCGGTAGAAGTCGGTCATGCTCATGCCCGGCTTCATCGGCACAAGCAGGAAGGCGCTGATGGTCATGAAGAGAGGTACGGCGACGCGACCAAGGGCTCCGTCGTAGAAGGCTACCCAGAAGCGGTTGCTCTCGGTGGCGAGCATGGACACATTACCTGCCAATCCGCTGTCGTCGGCACCGTAAAAGTTCTCACTTGCATGCACAAGCATCACCAGGAAACACGCGATGACGCGTATCCAATCGACGAAGGCGATGCGGTCTTTCATTTCATAATTCATTGCTGTTCACTCAAAGAAGGGTTATTTGGAGTGCTAGAAGGACTAGTTGGACTAGTTAAACTAGTATCGCTAACACTATTCGTTGGCATGGGCTTCTTGATGGAAGCGCAGATTATCTTGCGCACCTTCATCGGTTGCTCGATGCAATGCACCTGATGCGACGTGCCGCCGCTGCCCACCATCTCCACACAACCCGTCCCGAGGATGCGCTGCCAGAGGGATTGATAGAAGTTCACGGTCTCAATGCGGGCCAGTGGAATCTCTGTCATCTTGATGTTGAAGATGCCGTCTTTCTGCACGAAACGGGTGTCCGTGACAGCAAACTCGCTGCGAGTACGCACGATGCGGCCCACGATCCAGGTAAAGAAAGCCAGCACCAGCAAAGCAATGCCGACGTAGAAGAGTGCTGTCTTTTGCTCGGGATACTTGTAGTAAGCCAGGTAGATGACGATGATTCCGCCCACCAGAAACAGCAGGCTGAACAGAAGATAACGGAAGATGTAGGACCAGTGAAGCCGTCCCTTGAAGATGATTGTCTCGCCTTCTTCGAGACTTTGTTTGATGTAGTTTGCCATATCGATATAGATTAATGCTCTGCAAAGTTAGTGAAAATATCCGAATTAACAGCCTGTCCGACTAAGTTTTTCACGTCGAAGCACGCATTTCACTACATAAAGACACTCAACCCCACACGACGATTTCATTGCACGTACATGTACGTGCAATAAACTTGACCTGTTATGTCTGGCAACGAGATGTGTCTAAGGAACCACTCAAACTGCAGATAATTGGCATCAAAACAGCCTTCGTATTCAAAAAATCGCTATCTTTGCAGGTGAATAGACATTATTATAATATGTATAGAGCCTTACACCTCATCCTCTTCAGCCTGTTTTGGGCGGTGCAGACGCGTGCCGCGCTCTACATCGTGGGCTCGGCCATCACGACGGGCTGGACGCGTCAGCAGATGACGGAACAGGCTTCGGGCGTCTATTCATGGAGCGGGTTCCTCTTCCACGGCGGCGAGCTGAAGTTCATGACAAACGCCTCGGACTGGGGCAACCACTGGGGACCGTCGGCTGCTGGCACGCCGCTCCGCATGGGCACGCAGTCCATCGCACTCCACACAAGCGGCGACTACAAGTATCGCGTCGATAATATCGGGCTCTGCCAGGTGCAGGTCAATACCAACTCCAAGCAGATTCAGATAGCCGACACGAACGGGAACTTGCCCCACACACCACTCTATCCCGCCTGCCTCTACCCTATCGGGACGGCCGTTGCGACTGCCTTCGGCGAGGGGAACGACTTTGCTCTGCGCGAAGATTCGCCTGAAGCAGGTACCTACACGGGCTTGCTCACGCTCTCGTCCGGCACGATGGCTCTGCATTCGAAGCCTTACAAAAAGACGGTTGAGGCTCGTCCCATCGCCCCGCTCCTCGCGACAGGTGCATCGGTGAAACTGCCCAAGTTGCGTTATCAGATTGAGACCGACAAGTGCAGCTACAGCCCTGGCGATACGGTTTCGCTGACGATGTCACTCTCTCCGCCATCGGGAGCGAGGGTGCGCTACCGCTTCCTCGGCGACATCATCACAGACACGCTGCTCACTTCGCGCAGCTGGACCTGGACGGCTCCCACGGAGGACTTCCGCGGATATATGGTCGAGGTCTATCGTCCGGCTGAGGAAAATGACGAAATACTCGCGACGATCGGCATCGACATCAGTAGCGACTGGACGCACTTCCCGCGTTACGGCTTCGTGGCAACCTTCGGAAACGACAAGACGCTCACTAAGGCGAGGACCGAGATGAAGTGGCTCAACCGCTGCCACATCAACGGGGTGCAGTTCCAGGACTGGCACTACTGCCACGACTGGCCACTCGGCGGCACCAGAGACGGCGGGCTGTGGACCTCGTACAAGGACGTCGCAAACCGAACTATCTACAACTCCGCCATCAAGAACTACATTCGTGCTCAGCACGACAGGGGCATGAAGAGCATCTTCTACAACCTCTGCTTCGGTGCCCTCGACGGTTGGCAGGAGCGCGGCGTGAAGCCCGAATGGTTCATCTATAAAGACAACAGACAACAGACAATAGACTCTCATGACTTGCCAGACAGTTGGAAGAGCGACATCTACCTGCTCAATCCTGCCAACGAAGGCTGGCTGTCATACCTGGCAGAACGTAACGACGAGGTCTATTCGATGCTCGACTTCGACGGTTTTCAGATAGACCAGCTCGGCTCACGAGGCAATGTCTATGACTACGATGGCAATGCTGTCAACTTGCGCGATGCGTATGCTGACTTCATCAGCCACATGAAGAACCGTCACCCGAGCAAGCGGCTCGTCATGAACGCCGTCAGTCAATGGGGTGCGCAACAGATTGCGGGGACTGGAAAGGTTGATTTCCTTTACTCGGAAGTCTGGGGAAACAAGGCTGGCAGCAGTCTTACGAGTGGTGACGGACGCTTCTCGAACATCAAGCACGTCATTGATGAGAACCTCAGCCTCAACCCTGCCCTGCGCTCCGTCCTTGCCGCCTACATGAACTATGCCGCTGATAACAAGAACTTTAATACGTCCGGAGTAGTTATGGCAGATGCCGTCATGTTCGCGCTCGGCGGGTCGCATCTGGAACTTGGGGGCGATCACATGCTCTGCAGAGAGTACTTCCCTTACTCGGGCATGAAGTGGCATAATCAAATTGAGGACTGGATGACGCGCTACTACGACTTCCTCACAGCCTACGAGAACCTGTTGCGAGACGATTGGAAGGAGAAGACAAATGTCAAGGCAACGTGCTCCGATGTCACGATCAACACGTGGGAACCGGTGGCAAACCAAGTGACGATGCTCGCCAGGGAAGTGAACGGCAGGCAAGTTGTCCACCTGCTTAACTTCACGCACGATGACTCGGCGACCGACGTCACAGATGATTACATGCTCTGCTGGCACGATAATCAAGCCACACGACCTTGGCCGCAGCGCTTCGAAGCACTTTCCATCAAGCTGACCGGCTTGACGGGAATGGGCAAAGTGCGTCGCATCTGGGTCGCTTCGCCTGACTATTGCGGCGGTGCCATGCAGGAACTGACGGACTATCGCTACACCTCATCAACCGGAACGATTACCCTCACCTTGCCTTCCTTGCAGTTCTGGACGATGATTGTCATCGAGCCGGAGACTGCCACAACGAAGGACAATACCTACTTCGCCCCGTCTTCTAACGGCGAGTCGCTCGTCCCGGACATCCCTTCGACACTCGTCTCCACCACTTCCAGCACACGTTCCTGGAGCCTACAACTCGACGAAGCCGTTTATCAAGCCCGTGCCGACATCCCATCCGGCACGCTAACGCTGTTCAAAGACAACGACGATGCCATCGTTCTCCCTCTCGGAGAAAGCCGAGAAGTCTTTTACGACTTGGGCGGACGCCAGATTGTAAATGGTAAATGGTCAAATGGTAAATTACCTCATGGCATTGTTATTTGCCAAGACAAAAAGGTGCTCCGATAAACTTTCAATTGTCACTTTTCAATCTTTTAACTTAAAAAGTTGCCCGCTCGGCGTGACATTTCGCCTCTTTGTGTCTATATAAGGTAGAATGACAAACGACGACAACAGCATCATAGAGCGCATACGATGCGGCGAGACAAGTGAGTTCGCACAGCTGGTAAAGCGTTACGGCCCATCGCTCATGGTGTTCGTCGGACGCATTGTGGGAGTTCAGGAGGACACGGAAGACGTGGTGCAGAACACTTTCGTCGCTGCCTATCAACACCTGAACGACTACGACCCGCAGAAGGCAGCTGTCTCAACCTGGCTCCAACGCATTGCCTATCACGAAGCGCTCTACCATCTGCGGAAACGAAAACGGCAAGTCATGCTGCCGCTTAACATAAGTGACGACGTTCCCGACGAGTTGCCTGAAGACACAACAGCACAACAACTGGACGAAGCCATACAGCAGCTCTCACCCGAGGACCAGATGCTCCTGCAACTCTTCTACTTCGACGGACGCTCTCTAAAGGAGATTGCCTACATCACCAACCAAGCGGGCGAAGTCACAGCTCGCGAGGTGTCACGCCTCAGCAGCCAGCTTCACCGCATACGACAAAGACTCAGAATCATCTTAACACACAAGAACCATGAATAACGACAACCGCCTACGCCTGAGCGAAGCGAAGAACCTTTTCCGCCAAGCCCTGCAGCGACAAAACGAAAGAGCAGCAGGCATGAAGATGCCCGACGACATGGAGCAAAGGGTGATAAAAAGCCTCAAGCCCCAAGCCACCAAGCGTCGCTGGCTCTATCCTCTATCGACAATTGCTGTGGCAGCCAGCGTGCTCCTGCTCATCTTGCTTAATATAGGGAAGCAGAAACCAGATCAACAGCCTCCAGTCGTTGCAGAAGTAATGACGGAGCCGCAGCCTATTATCCCTGGCGAACCTGTTGAACACGCCAATCCTGCCCATCCTATTATACCCGTTAAGGTTGCCAAAACAGCTGCACCTAAGAAGCAACTTGCCGAGGCAGAGCTTCCCGATACGCTCGGGCAAGGTATCTTCGAGTCGGAGGAAAACGTTCGGCTCGCCGTGCAGATGCTTAGCGAATGCGAAACCACCATACGCCGCGAGGAGCAACAAGTGAATAACAGAATCATAAAAGCAACGTTCAATGCCTTGCCACAAGCTGAGAATGCCTTGCTTGTCACCAACGAGAACGGCGACTTCGAAGTGATAGAAGTCAGCGAACAAACTACCATCGAAATATAAACCCCTAAACTAAATAGAAATGAAAACTACAGCAAAACTCGTGACGCTCTTCTTGCTCGTCCTCACTTCAAGTCTCAAGGCGCAGGAAGAATACATCAGTCAGGAAGTGCGAATTCAGCAAGCCTTCGAGCAAATTGCGAATGCGAAGGGCATCGAGCACTCCGTGAACAAATACATTGAACGCGACGAAAAGGCATTCGATAAGGTGCTGGAGGAAACGGAAATCCACAACTTCCGCATCGGACGCACCAACTTCAAGCTCCTCGACAAGCTGCAGGAAGTCTTCACATCGCTCGAAAGCAACAACCGCCTGTTGTCTATTTACACAGACTTCAACCCGATAGAATACAGCACTCGGCAGAAATGGAACATCAAGACCAACAAAGATGCCATCATCATCGGCGCACGGCCACGTTCGAGCTATGCTATAGCGGTCTATCAAGACTCTGGAAACAAGGACTTCCGCACCGTCTATGCCGTCGAATGGTGGGACACAGACGACAAGGACATACGCCAAGGCATACTTGTCCGCACCTATGGCGAGAAAGTGCAGAAACGAGATGGAGACATTAATATGAGGTCTTTGTTCAGCACGAAAGACAATGAAGAGGCATGGAAAAGGTACGAGGCATGGAGGCAGCAACTGCAAAAAGGGCAGAGAATCGTCTCAGGAATGGCTGACTCAACCAACATTCCTTTCGACGGCACGAGCCTGAAAGAGTGGATGAATAAGGCTATCAATGGCATCGGACACCTGGAGAGTGACGACTGGCTGCGCATCTTCGGACTGCTCACCCAACAGATAGAAGATGCTACCGGAAGCAATCTGAAGTCTATGACAAAGGAGGAGTTGGTAGTGACATCTGGCTTGATACTACAGCTTTGCAAGGATGCGCCTCTCGGCGACGACGAGATTGAGATGTGCTGCAAACGCCTGAACTATTTAGCAGCCGGGGTCTCTGCACATAGCTGGTACGTCCACGACACACTCCGACTTGCTATGAAAAGGCTGAGGAGAGAATAAGTTAACCGCAACAAGAAAACCTACTTCAAGGCATAGAGCCGAAGTCAGGACAAGTAACTAAAGGACATAGTAATGTTTTACTTCATAAATCGGTGCGCCACCCTGCTCCTGCGTCGCGAGATGCGGGAGCAGTTTTTATAACCCTCACGTGACGTCGGCAAACGTCACGTGTGAAGTTGACGAACTTCACACGTGAACTTCGCCAACTTCACGTGGGTTGTTGGCAAACATCACGTGTGTCATTAAAAAACTAGGCGTGTCTAACCTGCAAATTAGGCGTGCCGTGTTGATAAACAAAGCGTGCCGTGTTTGACAACACGGCACGCTATCTTATCTGATACCTTATTATTTCCAATAGATATCGGTGAATTCCTTCTTGATGTTCACCTCTTCGAGTTTGAAGTACTTGCGGAAGAGGCTCCATGTTACGTCGAGCATCTCCTCGGTATTCAAGTTAACGTCGATGGCAAGGAGCTTGCTCGAGTAGTCCTTCGCGAAGTCGAGGCAACGATTGTCGTAATCGGTGAGGTCGAAGCCGTTCTCCAACTTTGTCTTGGCATTTGCCGCGTCGGCATAGAGTCGGATGGCTGCATTCATGACTTGGCTGTGGTCCTTTCTGGTCTTCTTACCTGCAACAAGTTGCTTCAGACGAGACAGCGAGCGGAACGGATCGACGATGACCTTGCCCACATCACTATCGCGACGCAAGTAAAGCTGACCCTCCGTGATGTAACCCGTGTTATCGGGCACGGCATGCGTAATGTCGCCACCAGACAACGTGGTCACAGCGATGATGGTGATTGAGCCGCCGCCTGCGCTCTCGGGGAACTGCACGGCCTTCTCGTAGATCTTCGCTAAGTCAGAATAGAGCGAGCCGGGCATGGAGTCCTTCGACGGGATTTGGTCCATACGGTTGCTCACGATGGAGAGTGAGTCAGCGTAGCTGGTCATGTCGGTCAGCAGGACAAGAACGGTCTCGTGCTTCTCGACAGCAAAGTACTCGGCAGCAGCCAACGCCATATCAGGAATAAGGAGTCGCTCCACGGCAGGGTCTTCGGTGGTGTTGATGAAGGAGATGATGCGGTCGAGCGCGCCGGCGTTTGCAAAGGTGTTGCGGAAGAAGTAGTAGTCATCGTTAGTCATACCCATACCGCCAAGAATGATCTTGTCGCACTTTGCACGCATGGCAACGAGGGCCATCACTTCGTTAAACGGCTGGTCGGGATCGGCAAAGAAGGGAATCTTCTGACCCGAGACGAGCGTGTTGTTGAGGTCGATACCTGCAATACCCGTGGCGATGAGTTCGCTGGGCTGCTTTCTGCGGACGGGGTTCACGGAGGGACCACCAATCTCGACTTCCTTTCCTTCAACCTCAGGACCACCGTCGATGGGTTGTCCGTATGCGTTAAAGAAGCGTCCTGCCAGTTGGTCGCTGACCTTGAGGGACGGGCTCTTGCCGAGGAACACGACCTCTGCGTTGGTGGGAATGCCGCCAGTGCCTTCGAACACCTGCAGCGTCACGTCGTCGCCAATTATCTTTACCACCTGAGCAAGCTTGCCGTTGATGGTTGCCAACTCATTGTAACCGACACCTTTCGCCTTAAGCGAACAGGTAGCCTTCGTTATCTGGCTTATCTTTGTATATACTTTCTGAAATGCTGTAGCCATCTTTCTTATGCATTTAACATTGCTTCAATTTGCTTGATGTAGTCGTAGTACTGCTCGCTCTGGTAGAGGGAATAGTTCATCTGCTTGCAGAGGTTGATCATCTTCTTGAAGTAGTCAATGACCTCGAGGAAGGTGTCGAACTTGTAGTCTTCCTTGTCGCAGATCTTCGTAACGAGGTTGAGAATCTCTTCCTGACGTGCGAGGGGCGTCACTGCGTCCACCTCGTCGAAGGCATCCTGCTGCAGGATGACATAGTCAATCACTTCAGACTTCCAGAAGGTAACGTGATATTCAACAGGCACACCGTCGTCACCAAGGATGTTTATCTGCTCGGCAATCTCTTTACCACGTTGCATACGAGTCTTCAGGGCAAGCACCTTCGGAATCCACTCCTCGTTGATGTGCTCCTTGATATACTCTGCGAATTCGGGATACTCGAGGTACTTCGAATAAGAATCAATGGGATTGACGGCAGGATAACGCTTCTTGTCGGCACGGTCCTGCTCGAGTGCATAGAAGCAACGGGCAACCTTCTTGGTGTTCTCCGTTACCGGCTCCTTCAAGTTACCACCGGCAGGCGACACTGTTCCCAAGAATGTAACAGAACCTACTTCACCGTTGTTGAGATAGACATAACCGGCACGTCCGTAGAAGTTACTGATGAGGGCACCGAGATCCATTGGGAATGCATCGGGACCAGGCAGTTCTTCCATGCGGTTGGACATCTCGCGGAGAGCCTGTGCCCAACGTGACGTCGAGTCGGCCATCAAGAGGACGCGGAGTCCCATCGAGCGGTAGTACTCTGCCATCGTCATGGCTGTATAGACGGAAGCCTCACGAGCTGCAACAGGCATGTTTGAGGTATTGGCGATGATGATGGTGCGCTCCATCAGCTTACGGCCTGTGTGCGGGTCAACCAACTCGGGGAACTCGGTGAAGATTTCCACGACCTCGTTGGCACGTTCGCCGCAGGCAGCGATGATTACGATGTCGGCTTCTGCCTGCTTCGAGATGGCGTGCTGCAGCACGGTCTTGCCCGTACCGAAGGGACCAGGGATGAAGCCCGTGCCGCCTTCCACGATTGGATTGAACGTATCGATGGTGCGGACGCCTGTCTCAAGCAGTTTGAATGGACGCGGTTTCTCCTTGTAGTTGGTCATCGCGAACTTCACGGGCCAGTGCTGCACCATATCGACCTTGATGTCGTTGCCTTGCTCGTCGGTCAGGACAGCAATGGTGTCATGAATCTTGTACTGCCCTTTCGCCACGATGCTCTTGACTGTAGCTGTGCCTTTCATCTGGAAGGGAGCCATAATCTTCAAGGGCTGATGGTTCTCCTCGACTTTTCCGAGCCAGTCGCTGGCCTGCACCTTGTCGCCTTCCTTCACGAGCGGTTCGAAGTCCCAAAGGCGTTCGCCATCGAGCGCTTCTGTATATTCACCGCGCTTCAGGAAGACACCTTCCATCTTGTCGAGGTCGTTCTGAAGTCCGTCGTAGTTGTGACTGAGCATACCAGGGCCGAGCTGTATCTCGAGCATGTGTCCTGTGAACTCAGCCTCAGCACCGACCTTCAGACCGCGTGTGCTTTCGAAGACCTGCACATATACGTCTTGACCAAGAATCTTGATAACCTCAGCCATCAGTCGGTCGCCGCCTGTTGTGATGTAGCATATCTCGCCTTGGAGCACCGGACCGTCCACACGGAGGGTGACCATGTTGGCAACAACGCCACTTACAATTCCTTTTGTCATGTTTATATCTTGTGTTTGTTTTTATCTGTGAATAGTTGGAGCCTTGAATTCTTCTGGCACTTGCGCCTCGCTGCGCAGGTCGTCGATTATCTTCTGGAAGGTTTCCTTGCCTTGCTCGACGTCGAGTTTTGCCCAGCGTTCCTGCATTTCAAGTTTACAGAGATAGGCAAAGACGGCTGCCATGTCGAAGGGTTCGAAGAAGGTACGCTCGTCAAGCCATATCCACTTGAAGGCGTCTATCATCTTCTCCTTGCGGACAGGATCCTTCTCGTCCACAATCTTCATGAGCTGCGGGATGTAGTCGAACTCCAGTCCGAGGTTGAAGTCCTTTGTCTTGTTCTCGCGTATCATCTCCTGCACTTCGCCCTCTCCCTTGATGAAGTCGCCGACGCTCCAGCCCTGACTGCGTGCCAGCATGGCTGTAAGGATGTTGGTGATGTCGAGGTTGAGCTTGTACCAACGGCGCATCATGCGATTTGGGCAGGTCTTGATGGCGTAGTCGAGGAACTGATAAGCCATTTCGTCCTCGGGGAAGTAGCCTGCCTTGTCCTTGTTGAAAGCGTATTCACGAGCGAAGATACTCATGAAGGCCGGATAGCGATGGACGTTGAAGTTGAGCTCGGTTGCACTGGTGATGAGGTCGCGGAGCTGTTCGAGCGAGAAGTTGCCCCACTGGTCGATGTCGGCCTCGGGATTCTTCAGGAGCTTGACCAGGTTGACGCAATCGAAGCGCAGGAAGAAATAGAAGAGCAACTTCTTGTCCTGTGGTGTCAGCACCTCTTCGCACTGTTCCCGCATCTGCTCAATGCTCAAACCCGGCTTCGTGTCCTTTAGGTCGATGTCGGGCAAGCCGGCTATCATGCAATAATAGTTTGCCATCAGCCTTTTTGCTAGAAGAGCATCTCCACGAGCTGTGGACGAAGGAAATTCTTAAAGTAGGTTTCGAACTCTTCCTGGCCGAAGTTCACCTTGTAGCTGCCATCAGCAGGAGCAATCGTGAGCAGAGTGTCCTTACCATTCACCTTGTTGATGGTGACACCTTTGTCGAGGAGAGCCTTTGCCTTAGCTGCGAAGTATGCTTTGAGACTCTCAGCCTCGCTGCTGGAGATGACGATGGGTTCGTTTGCACTCCACTTCTCTGCCAATGCAACGGCAAACTGTCCGAGGAAGTCGGGGCTTGCCTTCAAGCCTTCGACAGCTTCTTTTACTACGCCGTCGGTCAGCACGTTAGTCACTTCGCTCTTGAGGGCGCTGAGTGCCTGGCCTGTGTACATCTTGAGTTCGTTGCGCGTGTTGGCATCGGTCTCGGCTGCCTTCTTCTGTGCTTGTTCTGCGATGTCCTGAGCTTGCTGACGAGCTTCCTGCAGAATCTTCTCTGCCTGTTGCTTTGCCTCCTGAATGATGCGGTCGGCTTCAGCCTGTCCTTTTTCCACGCCTTCGCGCAGGATTTTCTCAGTGAGTTCTTGTATCTTTTCCATTATTATATTATGTGTATTTATGCAATTAACGGCACGAAGGTACAAAAAACCTTTGGAATACCAATGCAGAAGCCTAAAAAAAATGCCCTATCTGTCATTATCTGAACAGAAAGGGCATAAGGGAAATGTTATTTAGTACACGCCCACCTCCGAAAGGGCCAACTTGCCATGATGTCGAGTAACAGTAATACGCACTTTCTCAGCCTTAACGGGACTGAAACGATGCTGCTTGACACGACACTCGGGAACTATTCCTTCGTAGATGGTGCGCCAACGTTTTCCTTTCTTATATTCAAGCCTGTATGTCTGAATGCTGCCTTTTGTTTCCTCGACGATGGTAACGAGCGAAATGCGCTTCTTGCCTTTAAGGTCCACTTCCCACCAGGGCTCTTCGACCGTCGGGTGCGAGGTCCAGCCAGAACCGAAGTCATCGTCGTTGGCAAAGTCGCCCAGTCCATAGTCGTAGCTCCAACTGTACTCCGTTGGGCAGCCCTTGGCGAAGTTGTGCTTGATGATGGGGGCATCGCATTCAGGGACAGGCTTGGTGGGGCCATCATGATGCCAAATCTGACCAATCCGACGCAGTGCCTCGACAGCATTGTCGTCCATCAGGCCCTTTCGATTCGGGGCAACATTGAGGATGAAATTGCAGTAGGCTTCGTTGTAGGGACGGATGTTCTCCTCTACAAGCCAGCGGACATCCTTGAGGCGGTCTGTCGGCATCGATTCTTTCCAGAACCAGGTGCGCTGAATACTCAGGCAGGCCAGGGCTGGCAAACGGTTCTCGCTGGTGCTTATCTTCTGCCCAGCTCCCTGCTCATACGACTTGATGTCGGTATAGAAGAGTGCCTCGCGAGGATATTTGGCGGCATTGAGGTCCATGACAAGGCAGTTGGGCTGCAGGCTTTTGATGTAGTTATAGATTTCCTCGAAAGGTATTTCGTCGTAGGAAATGCGCGACCAGGGAGCGTCCCAGCCGTCAATGATGAGTGCCGTGATGTCGCCATAGTTGGTGAGGAGCTCTTTCAATTGTGCCTTGATGAACTTCGTGTGATCCGGTTTGATATGACCCGGACGAATGCGATGATGGGTGTCGAGGATGCTGAAATAGAGCATCACAGCAAGTCCTTCCTGACGGAAAGCATCGACATATTGACGAACGACATCGACACGGGCTGGCGACTGCATGGAGTTGTAGTCGGTCGTTTTGGTATCCCAAATGCAGAAGCCGCTGTGGTGCTTGGTCGTGAGGCATCCATAGGTCATGCCAGCCGACTTGGCAGCCTTGGCCCATTGATGGCAATCGAGCTGCGTCGGAGCAAAAGCCGACACAGGCATATCGGGGTCGGGCCAATCCTCGATGGAATAGGTGGGCATGTTGTAGTGGATGAACATGCCGAAGCGCAGATCGACAAAGGCTTGCTGCAGTTCGCGCAAAGGCTTCTGGCGAGCTGATGCCAGCAGGCCTATCAGCAAAAGGGGGAAGAGGATGAAGAAACGTTTCATATTGTTAGATTTATTCTTTTGAATGGACTATTCTCTAATGCAAAATGCCGGCTCTGTAAACGCGGCGTGCCATCTTTGCAAACTTAACGTGCCATCTTTGCAAACTTAACGTGCCAAGTTTCTCAATGTGGCGTGCCGCGTTGACAGACATGGCTGGCAGTCTCGGAAAACAAAGCGTGCTCTTACCATCATAAAAGCACGCTCCGTCGTATTTCTAAGCCCGTCTTACCAGATGTCCTCAGGCTTCTCTGGGCTGTCGTAGATTTCCTTCGGACAATACTCGAAGTAGTCGAGGTAGAGCTCCGGCCTGGTCAAGTCAGGCTGTACAGACTTGAAGCGAACATAGTATGTCTCGCTCGGATCGAGTGTCTGGCGCACGATGATGTGGCGGCTGCAGTTGTTCTTGTCGCGAGCCACCTGACTATCATGCTCGTGCTTCGTTGCCTTCATCAGACCGTGGTTGCGGAGTTTGTGGTCGATCTCAATAATTTCATCATCATCCTTGCCGCTGTCCTGCAAGTCACCCCACGTCGCATTGTCACCAAAGAACACTTCGACATTCTTTCTCATGTCAATAGGAATGCCTGCAACTGGCAATCTGTCCGGATCAGTACGAAGCTTATAGCGGAACTCATAGGTGTTACGTACAGGAACAGGAGGCAGGCGGAACATGATGTCGAAATGACCGAAGGCCTTGTCCTCGTCACCACTGTAGTTTGCCCAGTTGGCCTTGTAGCCATTATAGTGAATGAAATGGGTCTCTTCGTTCAGGATCGTCATGTTCTCGAAATACTTGTATCTATTGTAAAGAGACACAAACACGTGCTGCCACTTGCCTAAAGGACTGTCGGCACGACGAATGCCATTGGTAATAGCCTCTGGGAAGAGGGCAAAGAGGTCGAAACGAATACGCTCCTTACCCAAGTCTTCGCGCGTTACATCGGTATAGGCCAAAGGCTTGTCGATGGGATAGATGCAAGCATTGACAATGTCAGTCACTATAGCTTTCTCACTATTCGTAAGAATCTTTACACCACGCTTCGCGGGATCGCAATAACTTTCGTGTCCTGTTCCTCTTATTTCAGTGTCTCTTTCAGGGAAACTGTTCAGGTAGATGCCATCACTTTCAGCACTCTCGTATATCTTCAGCAGGCGACCTCCACCATAAACGGGGTACCACTCAAATACAGGAATCGTATATCTACCGTTGGTATTATAGAAGAAACCATTCTCGTTGCAATGGTACACAAGCTTGTTGGCAGGAATCCTCATAGGCAGGATGTGGTATACCAACCACTGGTGCAGCATATTCTTGGGCGAAGTATAGTTGCTGTTGACCTGGTAGCCTCCATCGCTGAGGTACATGCCATTCGAAGCAATCCATTCCTGCAACTTCTCCACAGCATCTGGAGCCTTGGGGTCGATTCCTTGGGACTCCCAGAAGTCGTCGGTCTCGCAGAAGAGCGTAAAGCCATACTTACGATGTTCTGGAGCATAGGCATGTGGGTCACCGGCAATATTCGTCATGTCATAACCACCTTTGTCCATATAGTTCTCCATATTGAGCGCATCGCCTTGCGCCTGATACAACGATTCGTATGCCTCGTCGCGTACCTTGCTAAGTGTGTCGAGCAGTCCGCAAGCCTGAATCGCCTTGGCAAACATCAGGTATCCCTCACGCTGTTCTTCAAGTACGTTTAGCAAGAAGCGAGTACATGACTCGTCCTTAGGAGCGATGACCTTATGCAACTGGTGCAGCACACCATTAATAGCTGGGATGTCGCAGTTGTTAGGATCGATATCACAGTCATTATCCAGAACTATGATGTCGTCTTTCGTTTTGCTGACCGTCAATTTGTGGTCATATATATTAGGCAGAGGGAACTCTGCATTTTCTTTTCCGCTTCCAATTGAAGTGATAAGAGCAATCGTATATCGCTGTGCTTCCATATCACCTCCATCGATGATTGTATTCTGCACGACAACCTTACGAATGGAGTCGAGCTTCCTTTCATCAGTAAATGCGTCCCATGAAGGTTCGCTAATCATGCCTTGATCTACAAGGTCTTGCAAGAAATTGTTAATCGCCTCATTGGTGAGAGCGAAACATGTATAGTTACCACGAGCTGTAAGAAGCTGGTAAACGGAAGACTTACTCCTTCCACTCACAGGCACCAGTTTGGTTAGTTCTACATACTGAGAGTAATCCTCGTGTGCATCCAAATAACCAGCAACAGTGTATTCCGTGAAAACATAACGGGCAGAAGAATCTACCTCCTCCGTACAGGAGCAGACAATGAAAAGTAAAGTAGTAAGTGAAAGAACAAGCTTCCTCATTGTTGTTTAATATATAATGTTATTATTTTAAAGATATTCTCTTGGTCAGGCTTCGTGCCTGACCAAGAGAATTAATAGAGAATTATCTTATGTCCACTTTAAGCATTACTGCTGAGCCATGATGGACAAGATTTCTACTACGTCTGCAATGTCGACAGCACCATCACCGTTGACATCATTGGACAAATCAACAGTGTCTTGTGCCATTGCACTCAGACATTCAACAACGTCTGCAATATCAACTGTGCCATCATTGTTCAGGTCACCGATGACGCCATTGATGGGCGTGCCACCTGCAGCCTGCATCTCAGCCCTTGTGATGAAGCGGAAGTTGCGAGCTGCGAGTACCAGAACATCCTCCTTAGTAACCTTCCTGCTGATACGCCACATTACTGAGTGGTTGGTAGCAGTACCGAAGTTGAGGGAGCGGATACCCTTGCTTACGTTTACATAAATAGTAGACCATTCGCTAGTAGCAGGTACAACATTGAATGTCTCGATAATGTCAGTTGTCAGGTTAGGAGTCTCGTACAAGAGATCACCACCTTCGATATCCTGTTCGGCTGTGTAGTCGAATGCAAGGATTGTCTCATCCTTCTCAAGAGCATCATAGATACCTGTTAACTCGATAGCGGGGTTCACACCAGTTGTTGTAATGTCGAATGTGAACTGATCTTGGCTGTAGTCAAGGTTTGTAGCCTTGTCACCCTTAATCTGCAGATAATCGGGATAGTCGGTGTAGAGCTGAACCTTAGCTGCTGCTGCAGTCTCTGCATCAGCATATGTGCCAGCGGTAATATTATCCCAAACTTCAGAAACGGCAGTCTCTGCCTCTCCTACGCCAGCCCATTCATACCACTTGTTATAAACCTTGACAGCTGCATTGAAGAGTTCTACATAAGCCTTCTTGGTTTCATAGATGCTCTGCATGAGTTCGCCGATAGCCTTTTCTGCTTCGAAGGTAGCGACACCCTTTTGCTCAGCGAGAGCTGCCTTCTGAGCAGCGGCGAAGTTAGGAGCATCATCATATGCAACCTGACCGTCAACTGCATCTAATGGATCAGTAGCAACATAGTTTCCTTCTGCCAGAGTTGCAATGCGTGCAGCATTGTACTCAGCAACTTCTGCAAATGCGTCAGCGGCAGTATCCTCAGTCTCACCGAGGTAAACAAGGCCGAAGTTGCCGATGCCGGTCCATTCGTTACCCTTGGTACCTTCGTTCTTCACGCCGATAGTCAGATTACCATCAGTTACCTCAGCAACTAAGGTGACTGCATAGCGGCCCTGGCCGATTGCATGAGACAGACCTTCGGGACTCCAGATTACATAACCTATTTCAACAGAGTCAACTGCAGGATCACCTGCGGGTTCATATCCTACTTCATCAACTTTATAGATTGCATAGTCGGCATAAGCGCCTGTCCAAGCTTCTTCCTTAGTCGTAGCCATGCCCTCGCGAATAACGGGAACATAAGTCTGAACGCCGTTAGCATATGCCATAGCAGCATAGTTGAAGCTTGTTCTGCTACCGATAGGACGATAACCTGCATTGAGGGTTACTTTGTAGAAACCATTCTTCAGGCCTGTGAGTGTCTGGCTGATGTCGAACTTGGCAAGTTCGTTGCAGAACTCAGCTGCGTAAATATCACCTGCATCATCAGTAGCAGAACGGAATACATTGCCGTCCCAGCCTTCAGCCTCGCGACCAATATTCTGGTTGTTCTCGTCCTTCAACGATTCGCCAACCTTCTTGAATGTACGGTTCACAATCAGAGAGCTAACATCCATGCCTGGGCCATAACCTGCGGCAACAGCAGCAGCCTTCAGAGACTCGAGGAAATCGAGTTCATCGATTACAACACTGTCAGCCAATACATGCTCTTCGAGGATATAAGCAGAAGAACCATTGGGATAGAGTTCTTCAGAGGGCTCTATTGCTGCAGAACCCAGATAGTTTACGAAGGCTGTCAGGGCTTCGCTTTCTGCCAATGCGTTATTGTCGAGATAAGTCAGAGCGTCTTCTACTGCATTTTGATACTTCGTGTATGCCTTTACACTTGCAGTAATCTTATCACGGAGATCTTCGAGAGCATAGTTTGCACGGAAGAGAGCCTCCATGTTTGCACATTCGTCAATTGCTATAACAGCAGCCTCATATTCATCGAGGAGTGCCTGTTCTGCGATAACCTCAGTGTCAAATTCATTAGCAACATCCTGATACTCGTCCTTGATTGCTGCGAACTCTTCGGGAGTACCGAAGTGGAGTTCGTTCATCTGGATTGCGTTGCCGCTGTAAGCCTTAGTTACGACTACCTTATAATATATGTACTCTTCGGTAGTCTCGGTGCTGAAGCCGAAGTAAGAAGGCTGGTTGTTAACGGGATGCAGACGATCCTGACCGATGTTCTCCTTAGCGTCGATGAGAACCCAACCTTCGGCGTCCTTAGTAGCTTCACCGTCTCCTTCGAAGTTAGCACCGTAGATGTACCATGTGCCCCAGTTACGACCGGTGTATGTCTGAGTGTCGTTACCTGTGGTCAAGGTATAGAAGAACGGGTTGGTCTTGTCAAGCGTACGGAAGATGATGTAGGTGTTGCCGTTGATATCAGCCGAACCACCCCACTTCACTTCTTTTGCATCGTTGCCGCCTTCCAGTAAACCATCCTTATTGACGTTGATGAGGTGACCGTAGAAGCCGTCGCCCCACTCGCCCTCGGTGTGACCACCAAGCAGGATGTAGAGGCCATCATTTACTGCGCCCTGAATGTTGTTCAGGTAAGCGATCTCTGCCTTAAGGGCATTATTATCCAGAGAGAGACTACTCATGATATTTTCATAAGTACCGCGGATGTAGAGGTTGTTGGGACCTGCGTTTTCAGAAGTGTAGCCCTCGTACCATGCATTCATGCTTTCAGAGTCGAAGGAGAGATAAGAGAGGTCTTCAACAGCAATCTGATAGTCTTCATAGAGGTCTGCTGAGCTGTTCAACTGAGCCTGCATCTCCTTCAAGCCATTGTAAGCCTTCATCACGTCGGGAGCATTGGTTGAGTTCTGGAGGGTCTCATATGCAGCATTGTATGCATCGACGTAGCCCTGATAAGCGGGTCTTTCTTTAGGATCGTAGTCAGCAAATTCTTCAAGGAAGCCTTCACGGAACTGAACGAGGTTACCCTGGTTGTAGAAGGTGAGCTCGTTCATCTGCTGGAGATTGCCACCTGAAGACTCAATGACAAGCTTGAAGTACTGGTAAGGCACGCTGCAACCGATGGAAAGGTTGAGGTAGCTCTCGGTTACATTAGCAGGC